>DATKIY010000033.1:0-38230 GCA_035543875.1 Actinomycetes bacterium
GTTCTACAACCACGGGATCACCTACAGCGGTCACCCGGTATCGACCGCGGTGGCTCATAAGGTGCTTGACATTTATGAGCGTGAGAACGTCCTAGACAACGTGCGCGCCAATGAAATCTTCCTGCGCGAACGCCTGAACGAGCTGCGTCGGGTTCCGTTGGTTGGCGATGTTCGTGGAGTTGGTCATTTCTTCGCGCTAGAAATGGTCAAGGATCGCGCGACCAAAGAAACGTTTGGCGAGGCTGAAGCAAATTGGTTGCTCCGAGACGTGCTCTCTGCCCGAATGTACGAAAACGGACTGCTCTGCCGCCTCGACGATCGCGGCGAGCCGGTGATCCAGCTGTCACCACCGCTCGTCGCCGACCAGAAAATCCTGGGGGAGATCGTTGACATCCTGGGAGACGCCCTCGACTACGCCTGGGCCAAGGTCCAAGCCGGCGGCCTGGATCGTCTCAGCGCCTAACCCGCGCGCGCCTCGTCCAACCGCTTCATGGGTACCTGTTTCACCCCCTAAGAAAGGGGGGAACGTGACGTTCCCCCCTTTCTTAGGGGGTGAAAGTGGGGGTCATGATGACGTGACGGCGGGAAAGTGATCGCCGCAACGGGAACGGGCGGGTTACGGCAGGTGCGTCGCGTCGTTGTAGCGAGCGAGCACCCACGTCGGTGCACCGAATTGTTCAACGAGGGTCCATTCGGTCAGGCCCGTGTGGCGAGGGTGCACGCCGGATAGCGGGGTCGCCTGACTAAGGCCCATGAAGGTTTGGAACGAGCGCGTGATGACGCCGCCGTGGGTGAACACCAGAACCTCTTGGCCCTCATACTCCGACGCGATGCGCAGGAGTTCGGCGTCAACGCGTGCGATGAACTCGTTGTGGGTCTCGGTGAGCGGAGTAAGTCGCTCGTCGTGCCCTTCTCCGCGGCACACGCGTTCCCAAGCCGCGATGGCTTCATCGAACGTCACACCTTCGGCGTCCGGTCCGATTCGCCATTCCTGTACTGCGTCGTTGTGGACGATTGGTACTCGCAGAGATTCACTTGCAATCTCGGCAGTTTGGCTCGCTCGACGAAACGTGCTGGCGATGACGACGTCTGGGCGGACATCGGTCTGCTTGGCGATTCGATCACGCAGGCGTGCGGCCTGCTCGATGCCCATCTCAGTGAGCCCGTCCTCATCGACGACGTGAATCAGGCCGTCGTCGCGTCCGCTGTTGACATGCGCCTCACCATGGCGCACCAACCAAATCCGGGTCACTCACCCATTTTGCTGGGTGAGGTGGTGGAGGCCCGCCGGGGGGCAGGCAGGCCCCCACCAGTCTGGGGGCGATCGGTGACCCGATCGCTTGCTTCTACGTTGCCGAGCTGTCACCAAGCGTTACCGATGTGGTGGACGTGTTGCCGTTCCGCACGTACTCGAGCGTTACTTGAGTGCCCGGCTCCACCGAACGAACGGCGGCAACCAGCGCATCAGCTGACTCGATGGCTTGACCGTTGAACCGGGTCACCACATCACCCGACTGCAGCCCGGCGGCCGAGGCAGGAGTGCCAGATTCGACGGACTGCAGTTCTGCGCCAAGCTCGTTACCTGTCGCGTCGCCTACGGAGACACCGAGCTGCGCGTGCGTTGCCTGGCCATTGGCAACCAGCTGGTCGACGATCCACTTGGCTTGGTCGATCGGAATCGCAAAGCCGAGCCCGATGCTGCCGGACTGGCCACCAGTCGAGGCGCCAAGCGTTGCGATGGCTGAGTTGATTCCTACGACCTGACCCTTCAGGTTGACCAGTGCACCACCTGAGTTACCCGGGTTGATGGCTGCGTCGGTCTGAATTGCGTTGAGAACTGCAGGTTCGGCACCGGGCTCGCCGCTGCCTGCCGACACCGGGCGGTTCTTCGCACTCACGATTCCAGTGGTAACCGTTCCGCTCAGGCCAAGCGGAGAACCGATAGCGACGACAGTTTCGCCAACCTTCAGGTCGTCGGACGAGCCGAGCGTCGCGGGCACCAAGTTATCCACGTTGTGGACCCGAATGACGGCGAGGTCGGCGCTTGGGTCGCGGCCGACGATCTCCGCATCGGTGCTTGTTCCATCGGAGAAGTTAACGGTCAAGCTCCCGCCGTTGGCGGCAGTCTCAACAACGTGGTTGTTCGTGAGGATGAGTCCGTCGTCGCTGATGACGACACCCGAGCCCGAGCCGCTTCCCGCGGCACCAGTGAACTGAATCGAAACGACGCTGGGCAGCACGGTTTGTGCCACTTTGGCCACGCTGTTCGCTGGTAGCGACGCTTGGGTGGCGCTGTTGGCGGCCGTTGCACTAGAGGTGGATGCAGGGCTGTTGTCATCGGTAGCGATGACGGCTGTCGCGCCAACGCCTGCTCCAAGAGCACCAGCCAGGGCCGCCGTTGCTACGACGACGGCGGGGTGAGTCCGCTTCTTGGTCGTGGCGGGTGTCGGCTGTGGCGGGGATGCAAAGGGGTCCGGTACGGGCGCTGTGGGATATGAGTTCGTCATGCCGCTGAGCGTGCCCTGTCAACCTGAGAGGACCCTGAGAACTTGCTAAAGCCAGGCCAAGACTTTCCGCGCGGACTACTCGGCCTCCGATGGCGTCTCCGGCGTCCCGGGCAGCCGGAGGATCAACTGAGCGCCGCCGGACTCGGCTGTTGTTGCCATCACTTTGCCGCCATGCTGCTGCGCGGTCTGCGCAACGATCGCAAGACCAAGACCAGAACCGGGCAGCCCACGGGAGTCTTCCGCGCGATAGAACCGTTCAAATACCTTTGATCTCTCGGCCTCGGGAATTCCTGGCCCATCGTCGGTCACCGTCAAGTCGCCATGCTTGAGTAAGACGTGAACCTCACCTTCGGAGGGGCTCCACTTGGCAGCGTTGTCGAGCAAGTTTGTGACGGCACGCTCGAGCGCTGCCGGGTCGCCAGTTACCCACCAGGGATCCACGTCGGTCACGAAAGTAAGAGTCGGCGCGCGTCGTTGAACGCGCTCAATAGACCTCGAAACGACACCACTCATTTCAATGGTTTCGACGGGGTTGGATCCAGTGATGCCTTGCGACAACTGCATGAGGTCGCCGACCAGGTCACCGAGTTCACGAATCTGTTCGCTCACATCGCTCAGCAAAGCGCTTTTGTCCTGTGGCGAGAGCTCGACTCCCGACGCTTGGGCTTGCGCCAACAGGTCGAGGTTGGTGCGAATGGACGTGAGTGGCGTGCGTAGCTCGTGACCTGCGTCTGCCACGAGCCTTCGTTCGCGTTGCCTCGCGGCGTCCAGCGAGCTGAGCATCGTGTTGAAGGCTTGCGACAGCCGTCCGATCTCGTCGTCACTGCGGACATCGATCGGGGTGAGGTCCTCGGTGCGGGCCACTCGTTCCGCGGCCGCGGTGAGGTCGGCCACTGGGCGCAGCCCGGTTCGCGCGACGGCATAGCCAGCGCCGGCGGCACCCACCACCCCGACGAGTCCAATGAGCAGCAGAACCAGCGTCAGCTCGTGAAGCGTCTTGTCGACTGGGTCTGTTGGTAGCGCGAGGATGAAGGCAGTACTGACCGGCTGGCCATCGACAACCAACGGTTGCGCGGGTACGGCCGCTACGCCGAATGACTCGCCGTCAATCTCCATCGTGCGGACTGCGTATTCCAGGGTGCCCTGCGCCACCGCCAAGGCTTCTGTCGACCCTGGCGGTGTCGAGACGCCGGTCCACGGCGAAAGCATGGTGTTGTTAGCCGTGAGCAAACCGGCCTTCGGGTTATTGAGCGCTTCCATCGGGAGGTCTTGGCCCGCGCTTGGATCGCCCTGGCTAAACAGGCGCGCTTGCCTGAGCACTTCGGCATTGAACTGGTCGTAAACCTGGTTGCGAACGACGAAGAAGAGGGCAACCGTTGTGACCGCAATGGCGAGGCCCACCGCCAGGCCGGCAAGTAAGGCGATGCGAGTGCGAAGGTTTAACCGCACTGACGAGCGCTCGACGACGGAACCAGTCACGGTGCAGAGTCTCGCAGCACGTAGCCGACACCGCGGACGGTATGAATCAGGCGACGCTCGCCTGCCTCTTCCGTTTTGCGCCTGAGGTACCCGACATAGACCTCGAGCGAGTTGGCAGTAGTGGGAAAGTCGTAGCCCCACACCTCGTCAAGAATCTGTGCCCGACCGAGAACTTGGCGAGGGTAGTGAAGGAATGTCTCAAGCAGCGCGAACTCCGTTCGAGTCAGGCGCAGCTCCCTGTCGCCTCGCCTGACCTCACGCGTTCTCGGGTCCAAGGTCAGATCGTCGAAGGTCAACGATGCCTCATCGCTGGAACTGGCCTGAACCGGGGTCTGCCGGTTGCGACGCATCAGCGCTCGCAGTCGCGCCAGGAGCTCCTCAAGTGCGAATGGCTTAGGCATGTAATCGTCGGCACCCGCGTCCAGGCCCATGACGCGATCCCGGACCTCTTCGCGGGCGGTCAACATAAGTACTGGCAGGTCGTCTCCGTTGGCGCGAAGCCGCCGACATGTCTCGAGCCCATCCAAGTTAGGCATGTTGACGTCCAGCACTAAAGCGTCGGGGCGTTGGGCGTCGATCCCAGCCAATGCTTCAACACCGTCACTCACTGTCGTCACTTCATAGCCGTTGAAGGTCAGCGAGCGCCGTAGCGACTCACGCACCGCCGGATCGTCGTCTGCCACCAATACGCGCACAGGGTGAGTGTGATGCATCGCCTAGACAAGATCTACGAGGTACCGTCAGAACATGGTGGAACGTGAGTCTGGCCCCTCCCCGCGAGAAGGCAAGGGGCGTTCGCCCAATCGACGCTTCGCCCAGCTGCCAAAGCGGGTCGAACCTGCAGACATGGTGGAGTCGGTGCCGCAACCGCCACAGCCTGAACCCGGTTACGACGAAAACGTCGATGCGATTCGCTGGTACGGCATCCCGCTCTAGCGGCAGGCAAACAGCACATGAGTGCCGCCGTCCCACGCGCCCGGTTCGGCGCAGGCTCTAACCTCATGATTGAGGAATCGGGCCCAGCGCTCGGGTTGTGACTCCAAGGTTTCGAGTGCCTCGAGATGATCCAGTGATGCCCAGTTACTCGCGCTCATCGCGATGAGTTGTCCGCCAGCGCTTTCGACCATTCTGACGAGGTCGCTCGCTCGGTACATCTGGCACACGTGCCCCTCGGGTTGAGCCTGACGCAGGTCGCCAGTCAGCAGAATGTGGTCGTTCTGGTCGTCAGTGAAGTCGAGGATCGCTGGTAGAAAGTGCCGCCACGCTCCGAGTAGAGACATGACCGATGCGACCACGACACCGTCAGGCCTGCTGAGTCGCAACAGTCCACGCAGAGCGTCTTCGGCGTGGTCGAAGACGTAGGACAGCGGACCGCCATAGGCCACGACCGCGTCAAACGAGTTGGCAGGCAGGCTCGATGTGTCGCGAATATCAAGGCTCCGCCATTCCTCGACATGCGCATCGAAGCCGTCGGCCGACGCTCGGTCACGGTTTGCAGCTAGTTGCGCCTCCGAAAGGTCCGTGACCGTGATGGTGGCGCCAAGTGCGGCCAGCTCTCGGGTGAATCTGCCGGGGCCAGCGCCGATTTCTAGGACGCGCATGCCATGCGAAATGTGCTCGGCGAGAAATCGTCGGTGGACTTCGAACGAGACCCGACCGGCGATCGACTCCGCCAGTCGTAGCCATTCGGCGTCGACCATCTCGTCGAAGTGCCTACGCACTCGCTCGACGGCCTGTTCCGTGCTCTCCATCAGCCCATGGTGTCAGTGACGGCCCGCCGAGTCTCCCGGATTTCGTTGTACCCGCGTCGGTGTGGCGGTCGCTGCCTCTACGCTGGGCGCGGGCGCACCCGCACCTGCGGGGCGGCACACACGCATGCAGGAGTCACAGATGAGCAGCACCAGGCGGTCCGAGTCCGGCTTTGCAATCGAGCCAATCTACGGCCCGTCCATGCCGCCGGGATGGGACGCCGCAACCGCGCTGGGCGAGCCCGGCGAGTACCCGTACACGCGTGGCGTCTACCCATCGATGTACACGGGACGCCCATGGACGATGCGGCAGTACGCGGGCTTTGGCACAGCCAAGGAGTCGAACGAGCGCTACCTGCAACTTCTCAAGGCTGGAACCACCGGACTTTCGGTTGCCTTCGATTTACCGACGCAGATGGGTTACGACTCCGACCACATCGTCGCATCAGGAGAGGTCGGCAAGGTCGGAGTCGCGATCGACTCGATCGACGACATGCGCGTGTTGTTCAACGACATCCCGCTCGACCAGGTGTCAACATCGATGACCATTAACGCGCCAGCCGCAATCTTGATGTTGCTGTACCAGCTGGTGGCGGAAGAGCAAGGTGTCGCAGGGACCGCTTTGAATGGCACCATTCAAAATGACGTCCTCAAGGAGTACATCGCTCGTGGAACATATATCTATCCGCCTGCTGCCTCGCTACGGCTGATCACAGACATCTTCACCTACTGCCGCCGCGAGATGCCGCGGTGGAACACCATCTCAATTTCGGGCTATCACATGGCTGAAGCCGGTGCGACGCCAGCGCAAGAGGTGGCATTCACGTTGTCTGACGGCGTCGAATATGTCCGAGCAGCGATTGCCAGCGGTCAAGATGTCGACGACTTCGCACCACGACTGGCCTTCTTTTTCGTCTCTCGCACCACCATCCTCGAAGAGGTCGCGAAGTTCAGAGCCGCTCGTCGCATGTGGGCGCGCATCATGAAAGAGGAGTTCGGCGCTAAAGATCCGAAGTCGTTGATGCTGCGGTTCCACACGCAGACGGCCGGGGTTCAGCTGACCGCCCAGCAGCCTGAGGTGAACCTGGTGCGAGTAGCGGTTCAAGGCTTGGCGGCTGTGCTGGGTGGCACGCAGTCGTTGCACACGAACTCCTTTGATGAGGCCATTGCCCTTCCATCACAAAAAGCGGCGAGGCTCGCGTTACGCACTCAGCAGGTCCTGGCGTACGAAACAGATGTGACGGCGACGGTTGATCCATTCGCTGGTTCGTACGTGGTCGAGGCAATGACGGACGAGGTTGAGTTGGCGGCCAGTGACTTGATGAAACGTGTCGAGGAGTTCGGCGGTGCCGTCGCCGCGATCGAACACGGATTTCAGAAGTCGGAGATCGAGCGGAGCGCATACCAAGTTGCCAAACAGATCGATGACGGAGAGCGCACTGTGGTGGGGGTGAACAAGTTCCTGGTCGATCCCTCCGCCGAGCAGGAAGAGGCATACGAGCCACTCCGAGTCGACCCGGCCATCGAGGCGGAGCAAGCCAAGCGGCTTGCCTCACTTCGAGCTGAGCGGGACCAGGTCAGCGTCGATCGACATCTCAGCGCGCTGCGTGATACGGCTCGTGGGGACGAGAATGTCCTGTACCCAATGCGTGAAGCGCTGCGAGCCAGGGCCACGGTCGGTGAGGTCAGCGACGCACTGCGCGAGGTTTGGGGTACGTACACACCAGCAGACGTCTTCTGATCCGGTTAGCCTCGCTTTCGTGACCCCGCCCCAGCCACTGGACCTCGCGAGTCTGGCGCCGATGCTGGCGAAGCATCACGAGAAGTTCGCCGACGAGCTGATTGGGCTGCGCCGCGACATTCATGCCCACCCCGAGCTTGGTCGCCTCGAACTGCGTACCACCGAGCTCGTGAGGAAGCGGCTAGCGGACGCCGGCCTCTCACCAGCGGTGTTGCCGGGAGGTTCTGGTGTCATTTGCGACATCGGACACGGCGACTGCCTCGTCGCCCTTCGAGCCGATATCGACGCGCTGCCGATCGATGACGAGAAGGTCGACTCGCCTTACCGCTCGGTCACGCCTGGTGCATGTCACGCATGTGGCCACGATATGCACACGGCAATCATGGTAGGTGTCGGTTTGGTGCTTGCCGAACTTGCGCGCGACGACGCTTTCACCGGTCGCGTGAGGCTGATCTTCCAGCCAGCCGAGGAGTCAATGCCCGGCGGCGCACTTGACGTGATCGATGCTGGCGGTCTCAACGGAGTTCGTCGCATCCTCGCCCTTCACTGTGACCCACGCCAAGACGTCGGGACGGTTGGTGTTCGCGTCGGTCCTATCACGGGCAGCAGCGACCACGTGCGCGTCCTGCTGTCGAGCATGGGCGGGCATACGGCCCGACCGCACCTCACCGGTGACCTGGTGTACGCGTTGTCAAAGATCGTGACTGACGTCCCGTCTGTCCTGAGTCGACGCGTAGATCCGCGAGCTGGGCTGTCGGTCGTGTGGGGACGTATCCACGCCGGCGGTGCCGCAAATGTCATCCCGCAACACGGCGAAGCTGAGGGCACGGTTCGCTCGCTGGATGGGCAGGCGTGGGAAGACGCACAGCGCGTCGTCACTGAAGCCGTAGAGCTGGTCGCCGCTCCATACGACGTACACGTCAAGGTCGACTACACCCGTGGCGTTCCGCCGGTCGTCAATGACGTCGAGTCGGTGGCAGTCATCGAGACCGCGGCACGAGCGATTCTTGGGGCTGACTGCATACAGACGGTGGAGCAGAGCCTTGGCGGTGAGGACTTCGCTTGGTATGTCGACCAGGTGCCAGGCGCATTGTTCAGACTCGGTGTACGGACGCCAGGTGACGACGTGATCCGTGACTTACATCAGGGCACATTCGACGCCGACGAAGGCGCGATCAGTGTGGGAGTGCAGATGATGGTCGCCGCCGCGCTGCTTGAACTTGACGCCGCGGTCAGTTAGTCAGGCAGGCGGAATACCGGTCAGGCCAGCCTTGAAGGGGTCGCGCCGAGGCGGATCACCCAACTCTGCGCGGGGACACGTTTGAAGTGTCAGACCGACCCAGGTCAGTGCGTCGTCGACGAGGGTTTCTACCGACCAGCCGCTGTCCAAGCCGTAAGGCGTGATGGTGACCTTGTAGATCGTAATTTGGTGCCGGTTGGGCGCGTCATACATGACAGCGATCGAGCCGAGGAGCCGGGCGTTGCCTCTGGTTCCTCCAACGCCGTCCCATGCGACGTCGTAGCGCTGCCACAACGATGAGGTTGCGTTCCACACCCCTCCGTTGCCGATGTCCAGCCGTTTGAGCTCCTCGAGGACGCGGTTCGCTGCCCGCTCGTCGAGGATGGCTGCCGGTCGAATGATCCGGACGTCATCACGCATTGCTACTCCCATGTTCTGCCTATCGGGGGGAACGCGGGCAGGGTTGAGCGTTAAAGAGAGCCTGATTGGCCGTACAGTTCCTCGGCTAGGTCGGTTCGATGCCGGTGAAGGTGGTCAGCGGGGCCAAGTGGGTGAACCCAAGCCGGAAATAGAGCTCGCGCGGCCAGTCGTCAGCGTCGGCTTCCAGGAAGATCAGGTCGCAGCCCAGCCCGCGCAGCAGGTCGACTCCGGCCAGGACTGTAGCTCGCGCGTACCCACGTCCCTGGTAGTCGGGTTGGGTGTTCACATCCTCGATCTGACCAACGCCATTTTCGTGATAGACGCTGGCTCGGCTCACCACCCGATCTGCGTCAAGAACAGCTAGGTGCGTCGTGTCCACGGCCTTCTCGAGAGCGCTGCGTCGCTCGACGAGTTGACGGATGGTGTCTGGTGGGGCTTGCGGGAGGTCTCGCTCCCAGTCGCTCCAGACCGCGGTGTCGAGAATCTGACCGGTGACCTCTTGCACGGTGACCGACGGATCAGCCGGTCGATCTATGTCGCTCGTCCAGAGCAAGATCTCCAGGTTCTCCCGTTTCATTCCTTCGTCGGCGAGCGGTTGTTCCAACCGGGCCGCGAGTGTGCCCGCATCGTCGACGACAAGATGGGTGTGCGCATGTCGCCCCTCACTTGTGAGCTGCCGAATGCCAGCTAGAACATCCGGTGGTTTAGCGCCGTCAGTGGCTAGGACGTAGTTGTGGACATGTGAGACGGGGAAATCGTCGTTCAGGAGCAGCTCAACGCCGGGGCCAAGCACGGTGTGCCGGGTGGCTTGTCGGCGAGTGACGTCTTTGGTGAACTGATAGATGCGCTCCAGGTGCGATGCCGTCATGTGTCACGGCCCCACGGAACGACAGGGGCGCGTGCGGAGGTCTCTCACGTAGTCGTCGGGAGCTCCGGCTGTCTCTGCCGCGTCGGCCATGATGCCTAGGTAGCGGGCGGAGGGAAGGCCGCCTTCGTAGGCGATCAGCACGTACAACCACGCCAGACGGTCGCCGTCGAGAGTCTGCACGCGAAGCCGAATCTTCTCGTAGAGGCCGAGGACGCCTTCCCACGCGTGGAGTCCGTGCTCATCCAGATCCGTCAGGTCGTAGAGGACGACGAAAACGTGCGATCCGGGATCCTCGACCACCGTGGCGAGCGAGCCTTCCCAGCCGAGGTCCTCGCCGCCGAAGGTCAGCCGCCAGCCGTCCAGCCAGCCGCTTCCTGTCATGGGTGAGTGCGGCGCCCGTTCGGCCATCTGGCGCGGGTCCATGTTGCTGCCATAGGCGGCGTAGAGAGCCATGAGAGCGAGCGTAGGGGTCGGAACTGCAACGAATGGTGAGGCGTAGGCCAGAATGACCGCGTGGCGAATGTGGTGATTGTTGGCGGGGGTCCCGGTGGCTATGAGGCGGCGCTGGTTGCGGCTGAGTTCGGGGCTGACGTAACGCTTGTCGACTCCGATGGGCTGGGCGGCTCAGCCGTGTTGACCGACTGTGTGCCGAGCAAGACCCTCATTACGGTCGCTGATGTCATGGATGAGGTGGGCGACGCAAGGGCGCTCGGAGTCCAGTTCGCCGGGGATATCGATGTGGACCTGGACGTCGTCAATGATCGCGTGCTTTCACTGGCCTCCGCGCAGTCGCGTGACGTTGCGGAGCATCTCGCGCACGACGGCGTGCGCGTGATCGCGGGAGTAGGTGAACTCGACGGCTCGAGCACCGTGATCGCGACGACACCAGACGGTTCAAGTGAGACGCTCTCAGCTGACTCAATCTTGGTCGCCACCGGAGCGCACCCGAGGGAACTGCCAGAGGCGCAGCCTGATGGCGAACGAATCCTTAGCTGGACCCAGCTCTACGACCTCAAGGAGCTTCCAGAACGGCTGATTGTGGTCGGCTCAGGCGTTACCGGCGCGGAGTTTGCCTGCGCGTACCAAGCGCTAGGTTCCTCGGTCACCTTGGTGTCGTCACGCGACCGCGTACTGCCTGGCGAGGACGCTGATGCATCACTGGTGATTGAGGAAGTCTTTGAACGTCGAGGGATGAACGTGCTGCCGCGCTCTCGCGCAGCCGGCGTTGAGCGCTCCCAGGATGGTGTCATCGTCACCTTGGCCGACGGCCGAGCGATCGAGGGCTCCCACGCACTCATGGCTGTTGGCTCTGTTCCGAATACTGCGGGCATGGGTCTAGTCGAAGCTGGCGTCACACTCGACTCCCGCGGCTATATCCAAGTGGACCGAGTGTCGCGTACCACCGCTCGTGGCGTGTATGCAGCCGGTGACTGCACTGGCGTGTTGATGCTTGCTTCTGTTGCGGCAATGCAGGGGCGGATAGCCATGCGTCACGTGCTTGGCGACGCGGTGCAGCCGCTTGAGCTGTCCGTTGTGTCGAGCAACGTTTTCACCGACCCGGAGATCGCCACGGTTGGAATAACCCAGCGCATGGTTGATGCCGGTGAGATGCAGGTGTCTCAGGTCAAACTCGCACTTTCCACTAATGCGCGAGCGAAGATGCAGAACGTTCATGACGGCTTCGTGAAACTGTTTTGTCGGCCTGGAACCGGGATCGTGGTCGGTGGGGTGGTCGTCGCACCACGAGCCAGCGAGCTCATCTATCCCGTGTCGCTGGCCGTTCGGCTTGGGCTGACCGTCGACCAAGTAGCCGACGCGTTCACGGTGTATCCGTCGATGTCCGGGTCCGTCTCCGAAGCCGCCCGGCAACTTCATCACCGAAGCTAACCGCCAGCCACCATTCCGATCACGGTGAAGGCGTGGTGCTAAATGGGTGGGGTGAAGGCCCCGGCTGCTAGCAAGCCGAGGGCGGATTCGAGTGCGAAGCCGACGCGGAGCAGGGTCGGTTCGCTCTTGGCGGCGCCGACTACTGCCAGACCGACCGGCAGGTCGTGCACCAAGCCCATGGGAACACTGAGGATGGGGTAGCCAGCAATGGCTGGCGCGGTAGTCGCATCCCCACTGATCTGCGCGTCGCCGTTGACCAGGTCGATCGTGATGGCTGGCGGGAACGCTGGGGCAACGAGCGCATCCAACTCGTGCGTGCGCAACGTCGTGTCCAGACCTTCGTCGCGGGCCTGACGCAGGCAACGCCGGCGAGCCTCAACGTACGCATCGTCGTCTAGCCCGGGGAGATCCACGGCTTGTTCCATGAACTCCTGCCCAAACCACTTCAGCTCAGCGTCGGCGTGGTCGCGGTTGAACGCGATGATCTCAGCCATATCTCGCGGCGTTCCTTCGGGCCGCGACGCCAGGTAACGGTCGAGGTCATGCTTGAACTCATGAAGGAGCACTGTCAGCTCGTCACTGCCGCCGTCGTCGTAGGTGGGCAGCGGAGCAAGTTCGACGGGGTCTATCACCGTGGCGCCCTGTGACGCCAACAGGCTTAACGCGTGGTCAGCGACGGAGTCCGTAGCCGCGTGGTGACCAAACTGAGATCTGACCACACCGATGCGTAGGCCGTTGACGCCTCGTTCGTCATCGCACGCCTTCAAGTGGTCGCTGGTGTTGCACAGAACATCCATCAGCAGTGCCGTTGCACGCACGGATCGCGCCATGGGACCTGCGGTGTCTTGACTGTGGGCAATCGGAATGATGCCAGCTTGCGGAATACGGCCAACAGTGGGTTTTAGCCCGACGACACCGCAGTACGAAGCGGGACAGACGATGGACCCATCGGTCTCGGTTCCCAGTGCGAGCGGCGCCAGCTCTGCAGCAAGCGCCGCCCCTGACCCGGCCGACGACCCCCCGGCGCTTCGAGACGTGTCCCATGGATTGCGAGTCAGCCCGCCACGTCCGCTCCAACCGCTGGTGGAGTGCGGTGACCGCAGGTTGGCCCATTCGCTGAGATTGGTCTTGCCGAGCAGAACCATGCCGGCTTCTCGCAACCGAGCGACAACCTCGGCATCCTCACGCGGTCGGTTCCCTGTCATCGCTAGTGAGCCAGCGGTCGTCAGCATGGCGTCCGCAGTGTCGATGTTGTCCTTGATCAGGATCGGGGTGCCGTGCAGTGGGCTGCGTAGGTGGCCCTCGCGACGTTCGGCATCACGCACGACGGCAATGGCCATGGCATCAGGATTAACCTCGATGACAGAGCGGAGTTGCGGTCCGGCCGCGTCGATCTCGCCGATCCGATTGATGAGGTGGTCGACCTGTTCGGCGCTCGACAGGTCTGGGCTCAGCGGGTGTTGCTGCGTCATACCCCCACCATGGCACGGCAAGATGGAGTAGCCGCGGACACCTGGGGAGGAATCGTGCGCGTCGGGGTTGTGGGGGCGGGGTTCGCGGGGTTAATGGCCGCTACCCGGCTGCGTGAGGCTGGCCACGAGGTCGTGGTGTTGGAGGCGCGCGACCGCGTAGGCGGACGTGTCTGGTCCCAACGCCTTGTCGCAGACGACCCGCACACCGTGATCGAGCGTGGTGCTGAGTTCGTCCTCGATGGGTACGAGGTGATGCGACGCACGGCGCAGGACTTGGGTTTGTCGTTCGCCGATATGGGCATGTCCTACTACGTCCGTGAGCCCGTGGGTGGACTACCGACTACACACCAGGAGATTGCCGCCTGCGCGGCAGTCGTCGCCGCTGGCGCAGCGGCCGTACCGTGGAGTACTCCTCTTACGAAGGTTCTAGCCGAAGCAACGTCTGCGGTTCCGGCGTCCGCGCTACAGGCGTACACCTCGCGTGTCGTCGTGACAAATGCGTGCCCCGAGGATCGGCTCAGCGCGGCTGCGGTGACTGACAGCACAGTGGCATTCGAGAAACGACCGTCGCATCGTGTGGTCGGCGGCAACCAGTCAATCGCGCTCGGATTGGCGGAGCGCCTCGATCGAGCGGTGATGTTGCGGTCCGCCGTGCAGGCAATTTCGTGGGGAAATGACGAGGTGCGGCTGCACTCGTCAACCGACGAAATCGTTGTCGACGATGCCGTGCTGGCTGTGCCACTTGCTGTGGCCCGGGAAATGTCGTTCGACCCACCCCTTCCCGCTTGGAAGCTGCAAGCGTGGGAACGCGCAGGCATCGGGCACGCCGCGAAGCTGCATGCGCCGCTCCTTGCACCCACATCTTTCAGCGCGGTTCAAAGTGTTAGCGATCGTTACTGGACGTGGACCGCTACGGATGGCACAGGCGAGGTGCAGCCCGTCATCAACGCGTTCTCAGGTTCCGGCCCGGCGCTTGCCGCGTTGCAAGTTGAGGCTGGGCCTCGAACCTGGGTCGAAAAGGTCGCGGCGCTGCGGCCAGACCTTTCGATGGATGCGGCCAAGGCAATCGTCACGACGTGGTCAGATGATCCCTGGTCGCGAGAGGCTTACTCGGCCATGACCGTCGATGTGGAGCAAGGCGACGCCGACTGTCTGGTGTCAGCAGTTGGGGCGCTTCATTTTGCTGGAGAGCACACGGCGGGCGACTGGGCTGGGCTCATGGAGGGCGCGCTGCGTTCTGGCGAACGGGTAGCTGCCGAAATCATCGGAAAATCAACGGGAAATCAACGAAACCCGACTAGTCCTTAAGCGTGCAGATCGTCGTACCCGCGCTGAGCGTTTGACCAATCTCTGCCGTCAGCCCGGTCACCGTTCCCGCCTTGTGGGCCGACAGTGGTTGTTCCATCTTCATGGCCTCAAGCACGACAACGAGGTCTCCGACCTCGACAAGCTGGCCCTCTTCGACGGTGATCTTGACGATCGTTCCTTGCATGGGACTGGTGAGTGCGTCACCTGAACCAGCGGCGCTGCCCTTTCGTTTGACCGAGCGCCGCGGAGCAGGTTTTCCTGCCGCTCCCGACCCCGAGGTGCCAAGCCCGGCTGGCAGTACTACCTCGAGCCGTTTGCCGTTGACCTCGACTGTGACTCGCTCACGCACCTGCGGTTCAGCCCGATCGGCGATCGGACTAATGAACGGCGGAATCGCGTTGACGAACTCAGTCTCGATCCAACGCGTGTGAACTGAGAACGGCGTTGACGGATCGGAAGGAGCAAAGGCTTCGTCGGAGACGACCGCTTGATGGAAGGGGATGGCCGTGGCCATTCCCTCAACCTGAAACTCAGCCAAGGCACGTCGAGCGCGTTGAAGGGCTTGGCGTCGATCGCTCCCGGTGACGATGAGCTTGGCGAGCAGCGAGTCGAAACTCTGGCCGATCACACTTCCCTGTTCGATTCCCGCGTCAACCCTCACACCAGGGCCAGCTGGAGTCCGCCAACTGGTGACTTCGCCTGGCGCCGGCAAGAAGCCGCGGCCGGGGTCCTCACCGTTGATCCGAAACTCAATCGAGTGTCCGCGCACCGGCGGGTCGTCGTAACCGATTGCTTCGCCGTCGGCAATCCGAAACATCTCCCTGACAAGGTCGATGCCAGTGACCTCTTCAGTGACCGGGTGCTCAACCTGCAGGCGGGTGTTGACTTCGAGGAACGAGATTGTGCCGTCTTGCCCGACCAGGAACTCACACGTGCCGGCGCCGACGTAGCCAGCCTTCTTAAGAATTGCTTTAGATGAGCGATACAACTGCTCATTCTGATCGTTGCTGAGAAAAGGGGCCGGCGCTTCCTCGACCAGTTTTTGGTGGCGACGCTGTAGGGAACAGTCGCGCGTCGACACCACGACCACGTTTCCGTGCTGGTCAGCCAGACACTGCGTCTCGACGTGTCGCGGTCGATCGAGGTATCGCTCGACGAAACACTCTCCGCGCCCAAATGCTGTGACGGCTTCACGAACTGCGGAGTCGTAGAGCTCGGGGATCTCGTCCAGGGTTCGCGCGACCTTCAGGCCACGTCCGCCGCCCCCAAACGCAGCCTTGATCGCAATCGGGAGTCCGTGCTCTTTTGCGAAGGCAACAACCTCATCGGCGCCAGTCACTGGGTCGGGAGTGCCGGCTACCTGCGGTGCGTCGACTGCTTGGGCGATGTGTCGAGCTTGCACCTTGTCGCCCAGTGATCGGATGGCGGAGGGTGGTGGACCAATCCAGGTGTACCCGGCATCAGTAACGGCTTGGGCGAAGTCTGCGTTCTCAGACAAGAACCCGTAGCCAGGGTGAATGGCATCAGCACCCGCGCGTGCGGCAACCGCGAGCATTTTTGTCATGTCGAGGTAGGTCTCGGCTGGCGTGTCGCCATCGAGCGCGTACGCCTCGTCAGCCAGCCGAACATGCGGTGACTCGCGGTCGGAATCTGCGTAGACGGCCACCGAACCTAGGCCAGCATCCCGGCATGCTCGGACGACCCGGACGGCTATCTCGCCTCGATTGGCTATCAGGACCTTGCGCACGGCGTCTCCCGGTCTCCCTGGCCCCACTGATCTGGCATCGGCGCAGTCTACGGATCTGCTCGACTCCTGTAGCGGGTGCGGTCGCTCGCGGACTGTCCGCATCCTTCCCTTAGCGTGGTCGCGTGAGCACCCTCGACGGATTCGACGCCGTTGTCGTCGGCAGCGGTCCGAATGGCCTGGTTGGCGCCGTCACGATGGCGGAGTCGGGGATGCGCGTCCTCGTACTTGAGGCCGCGGAGCAGTGGGGCGGAGGGCTTCGCACAGAAGAACTAACACTGTCCGGCTTTCGGCACGACGTGTGCTCGAGCGTGCATCCACTCGCTCAAGCGTCGCCAGCGTTTCGAGGTCTTGCGCTTGAGCGTGACGGTCTGAGGTGGGCGCACCCGGCGGTACCACTGGCTCATCCGCTTGACGCCTCTCCCTCGGATGCGATCCTGCTCCGACGGTCGGTAGAAGAAACGGCAGCCAGCCTTGGCGTGGACGGACCCAAGTGGCGGCGTTGGCTCGAACCTCTGGTCGCCCGATCCCAGCCAATGGTTGACACGATTCTCGACCCGCTGCACGTGCCTGCGCCTGCCGCAGTACCAGCGCTAAGCAGGTTTGGACTGCTGGGCCTCCGGTCAGCCTCTTCGCTGGCGCGATCGTTCAAAGGAGAGCGTGGCCGTGCACTGTTGGCTGGAAACAGCGCCCACTCGATCCTCGATCTGTCGCAACCGGTGACCGGTGGGTTTGGTCTGCTCCTTGCGCTCCTTGCTCACTCGCATGGTTGGCCGGTCGCTGTTGGTGGGTCGCAGTCGATCGCCGACGCGCTCGTCACTCGGCTACAGTCCTTGGGTGGTTCCATAGAGCTGGCCGCACCTGTTACCACGATTGACGCGTTGACGTCGTGTCCGAGAGTTTTGCTTGACCTGACGCCGCGGCAGTTTCTGGATATTGCCGCGCATAGGTTGCCGTCGCGCTATGAACGCGCCTTGTCGAACTTTCGTTACGGCCCCGGAGTGTTCAAAGTCGACTGGGCATTAGACGGTCCAGTCCCTTGGCTCGATGAACGAGCAGGGGAAGCGGGCACAGTCCACCTTGGCGGTTCGTTTGCTGAGATCGAGGCTGGTGAAAGGGCTGTACAGAACGGCCGGCATCCGGATCGCCCATTCGTTCTGTACGTCCAGGCATCCGCCGCTGACCCCACGCGTGCTCCGGCCGGAAAGCACACCGGATGGGCTTACTGTCATGTGCCGAACGGTTCAACGGTTGACATGACGGCAGCAATCGAGGCACAAGTCGAACGGTTTGCCCCGGGTTTCCGCGACCGAATTTTGGCTCGGCACACCATGGGTCCGAAGGCGTTGGAGGCTCATAACGCGAACCTGGTCGGAGGCGACATCGGCGGCGGAGTCGCCGACATTCGACAACTCGTGGCGCGCCCAGTTCTGTCAACCAAACCATGGCGAACACCCCTGCCGGGGGTCTTCATCGGCTCTGCTGCGACCCCACCAGGCGGCGGCGTCCACGGGATGGGCGGTTGGCACGCGGCGCAGTTGGCGCTGGGCGTTTCATGACTCCGCGTTGTCGCCGGGTTGGGGGAGGGGGAAGGGAAACGGTCCGCGGAACGGTAGTTCGAGGTTAAGCGCGAGCACGAGACGCCGGACGAGTGGAAGCGAAATACCGATGACGTTGGTGTGGTCGCCGATAATTCCGTCAACGAACCACCCCCCGCGCCCATCAATCGTGAAGGCTCCGGCAACGGTCAGCGGTTCGCCGGTCGACACATAAGCATCGATCTCTCGATCCGTGGGATTCCCGAACGTCACCGTGGTGCTGGCCACTTCCGCCACGCGTCGACCGCTGTCCGTTCGAATAATGCAATGCCCGGTCAGCAGCGTGCCGCTGCGTCCACGCATCAACCGCCAGCGTGCGGCTGCCTCAGCGGCATCCGCAGGTTTCCCGAGTGCTTTGCCATCGAGTTCAAGCAGGGAGTCGCAGCCAATGACTACGGCCGGCGTCGGTTGCAGCTCCGCCACAGCCAGCGCCTTACGCTCGGCTAGTACCAGTGCGACTTCTGCTGGTTGGCCAGTGACACCGGACTCGTCGACGCCGCTGACGTGAACCTCCGGATCGACTCCCGCGGCGCGAAGCACTGCCAACCGCGCCGGGGAGCCGGACGCCAGTACCCATCGCATGCCGTAACTAGCGCGGCCAGGCTGAGGCGCGCCAGGCCGTTGGACCCGGACGTAGCGGTGGGCGGACGAGCCTGCTCTTGGCGGCCCAGGCAGATCGTGGCGCTGGAGGTTCGGGCGTTGGCGATCCACCTCGAGACGTCACTACCGCCACGAGTGCGGCGAGCTCGTCGGCGCTGGGTTCGCCGGTGACGACGCGAAGCAGCGGACCGGGAGGTTGTTCGTCAGTCGTCACAGGGGAATGTTCCCATGTTTTTTCGGTGGCCGGTTGGCTCGTTTGTTGCGCAGCATCGAAAGCGCACGGGTCACATGCAGTCGAGTTTGCGACGGTTCGATGACTGCATCGATGTAACCGCGCTCGGCCGCGAGGTAGGGATTGAGCAGCATGTCCTCGTAGTCGGCGATGAGCCGTTTTCTGGCTGCCTCGAGGTCGTCGGCTTCGGTTGCTTCGGCAATCTCCTTGCGGTGCAGGATGTTAACTGCCCCCTGGGCGCCCATCACAGCGATCTGAGCCGATGGCCAGGCGAGATTGATGTCGGCGCCGAGGTGCTTGGAACCCATAACGTCGTAGGCGCCACCAAACGCCTTGCGGGTAATCACCGTGACGAGGGGAACCGTGGCTTCGGCGTACGCGTATATCAGCTTGGCCCCGCGACGAATGATTCCGTCCCACTCCTGGTCGGTGCCTGGCAAGAAGCCGGGTACATCGACCAGCGTCAACACGGGAACGTTGAACGCGTCGCAGGTTCGTACAAAACGAGCGGCCTTTTCGGACGCTGCTATGTCGAGGGTGCCAGCGAACTGCATCGGCTGGTTGGCCACCACGCCCACTGACCGACCGTCGACGCGGCCGAATCCAGTGATGATGTTCGGTGCGTACAACGGTTGCACAGCCAGGAACTCGCCGTCATCGACGATCTGCTCGATCACCGCGTTCATGTCGTACGGCTGGTTCGCAGAGTCAGGAATGATGCTGTCGAGTGCGAGGTCTTCACTTGTTACTTCTTGCGCCGACTCAACAGCGAAGATCGGTGGTTCTTCAAGGTTGTTGCTGGGCAGGAACGACAGCAGTTGTTGCGTTAGCTCAAGTGCCTCCTGCTCGTCCGCAGCCATGAAATGTGCCACGCCACTCTTGGCTTGGTGTGAATGTGCGCCGCCGAGCTCCTCAAACGGGACATCTTCGCCCGTGACCGTCTTGATGACGTCTGGACCGGTGATGAACATGTGCGAGGTCTTGTCGACCATGATGATGAAGTCGGTGATGGCTGGTGAGTAGACGGCGCCACCGGCGCAAGGCCCCATGATGAGCGATACCTGCGGGATAACTCCCGACGCCTGGACATTCCGGTAGAAGATTTCCCCGTACTGGGCGAGCGACACCACGCCCTCTTGGATGCGCGCACCGCCAGAGTCGTTGATACCAATCACGGGTGCTCCGGTCTTCAGAGCCATGTCCATGATCTTGACAATCTTCTCGCCGAAGACCTCGCCGAGTGACCCGCCGAAAACCGTGAAGTCCTGGGCGAAGACAAATACCTGTCGGCCATCGATGGTCCCGTAGCCGGTGACAACCCCGTCACCGTAGGGGCGCTTGCCCGGCATGCCGAAATTGTGGGACCGATGGCGAGCGAGCTCGTCGAACTCGACGAAGGAAGACGGGTCAAGGAGCAGTTCGATGCGCTCACGGGCTGTCAGCTTTCCCCGCTTGTGCTGCGCCTCGACGGCCCGGGCTGACCCGGCATGGACAGCTTCGTCGAGTTTGTGACGGAGTTGGGCCAACTTTCCCGCTGTGGTGTGCAGGTCGACCCCAGTCGGGGCAGAATCACTGGCGGGTAAGTCGTTGGTGGGATCCGCGGCCATGCTTCCTCCGGTCCGTTCGGGCGTTGGTCAGCGTATCGACGTCTTGGGAGTACCGGTGCGTCGAGGCTCTGGAGCGGATTTCGGGGGTCATGAGCCGTGATGCCGCCGGGTGGTCCGATTCAGACACTTGGTCTAGTTGCCGACCATTAAGGAAGGAGGATCGATGGGCGATGCAGAACCGGCCGCGGTCGCCAGCTCGGCACGGGCTGAACGCGACCGCAGTGAAGCGCGTCTTCGAGGCCTCAGCGAGATCGGCCGCGCCGGTGTCGGACCGCCGCACGAGACGGCTTCGCAGCGGATCATCGTCGCCGCGATGCGAGCCCTGGGAGGCGACTCTGCGTCGCTCGGCGTGTGGGACGCCGAAGCTCAGCTGCTCCGCGCGGTGTACAACGTTGGAGAGCTCGCCGACTGGGAAGAGCCCGAACCAACCGACGAGGTCTATGTGGCCGACCAGAGCACCTGGCTGGCCGGCATGGCCGATGGGCAGCTGGGAGCGGTGTTGTGTTTGGACAACCCAGACCTCGCCATCGATGACCGCGAGTACCTCGAGTCGCTGGGAAAGCACAGCTCGATGAGCGTGCCCGTGCTTTACGCCGGTCAGTGGTGGGGAGAGCTTTTCGCGTCACGCAATTCCGACAAGCCGCCGTTTACCGACGCCGACGTCGAGTGGGGGACCGCGGTCGCTGCGCAGGTTGGCGCCGCGCTGGAGACGTTGGAACATCTGGGGCGCATCGAACGCCTTGCCCAGACCGATCCACTCACCGGGCTGGCCAACCGTCGCGCATTGGATGAGTGGCTAGAACACGCGATGGTCCAGCTGCGCGAGCGGCGCCGACCAATGGGCCTGATCGTGTGCGACCTCAATGGACTTAAACGCATTAACGATGACCAGGGTCACGACGCCGGAGACCGCGCGCTGATCGAGTTCGCCGAGGAACTGACGGCCATCGAAGCGCGCTTTGATGACTCGATTGTTGCCCGGTTGGGAGGGGATGAGTTCTGTATCGCAGTCAGCGGACCGGACGTCCCCGAGCTGGTCAGCGCAGCAACCGAACTCTGCCGCCAGGGTTGGGAGACGTTGCCCTATGGGGTGGCGTGCGGAGTTGTCGCCACGTCCGACGCGATCGGTCCCGTAGAGACACCAGGTCGACTGTTCCGCTTGGCTGACGCCGCGCAGTACCGAGCCAAGCGCACTCGTTCCCACATACCTGTGGTCGCTGGACGACCGCTTCCGAAGGAACTGTCCGTTCGACTCACGAGTGAGTCTGGTGACGCTACGCCAGACCGACGGCTGCTTCGAGGTCGCGACAGCAGTTCCATGAACCACCTGCTCGACGCCGCCCTGCGTGCGTTGGACCAGGCAACCCACGAACCAACGCGCACGCGTCTTGGTCTCATCGCGGATTTGGTGACACACCACATTGACGCCGTGGGTTGGTGGCTGTCCTTTGCTCCACCCGACTCGACGACCATCAAGACCATGGAGTTTGCGATCTACCGAGCAATTCCGGGCTTGGAGTCGGGCGACCTCGAAAACGAGATGGGTGGAACCTTTCCGCTCGAGACGTACCCGCAGACTCGTATGGCGCTGCGGGGCGGTGTCTTCACGATTTATGCCAGTGACCTCACGGCTGACCCGGCTGAGCTCGCAATCCTGAATGGTCTGAATGCCACAGGGGTGGTCGGCGCAGGCGGGGCCGACGCAGAAGGCGACGGGTGGCTCATTGAAATTTTCACCGACGAGCTGAGCGGCCTCCAGCCAGAGCTCGCCAGCGTCATGCGGTTGCTGGTCCTGGCTGCCCTCCACCCGCCGGACCGTCCCTAGCCAGGTCAGGGGCTTGAGACTGGGCTCAGTCCGACGCTCAAGCCAGGGGTGGGAAGCGGTCGATGCTCCTTCGGGAGGGAGTCGCCATCACCGTCCGTGTGGGGGAGGAGTCGGGGACACCGTGGGATATGACCGCGGCGTCTCCAGTTCTGACTGCCCGCTTTCGGGGTCTGGCTGATGTTGCCCGGGTGGCCACGGTCGGGTCGCGCCACGACTTGTTGCGTCGGGTCTCAGTCGCCGCGATGCACTCGTTGGATGGCGCTTCGGTGTCACTCAGCATCTGGGATCCGGAGCAGCGAACTTTCCGTTGCGTCCTAAACGATGGGCAGCTGTCCCCGGGTGAGGTTCCCGAGCCGATCGATGAGATTTACCCGATTGAGGACTTTCCCAAGCTGTTTCCGTTGGTTCGCGAGCAATCTGGTTTCATCTGCTCGATTGACCAGTGTGACCAAACTGATCCATACGTTGAGTACTTGGGGCAGCTTGAGAAGGGCAGCTGCCTTGCAGCACCGATTCCGCTCGACGGCCGAGTTTGGGGCGAGTTGTTCATCACCCGTCGGGTTGACCAACAGGCATTTGTCGCGCATGACATCGACTTTGCGATTGCGCTGGCCGCACAGGTCGGAGCTGCCATCGCCACCTCGGAGAAACTCGGAGAGGCAGAAGCGCTGGCTCATATTGACGCGCTCACGGGCCTGGCCAACCGTCGCGCGATCGACGAGTGGTTTGAGGTCGCGATGACCGACCATCGTGAGTATGGGACCGATGTCGGCCTGGTCGCTTGCGATGTCAACGGGCTCAAGCAGATCAATGACAAACACGGTCATGATGCTGGCGACCGGGTCCTACGTGAGCTTGCCGACCTACTCACCGTTGAGTGTGCCGCGCGGTTGCCGCATGCAATGGTGGCTCGACTCGGCGGTGATGAGTTTGCGGTAGTGGCCGCAGGAGTGTCGGCAGACGAACTCGTGGCGTTGGCAGAGGAGGTCACCGCGAAGGCTTGGCGCAGACTTCCTCACGGGATCGCTTGTGGTTTGGCGTGCACGGGCGACGCCATTGGGTCGATCGACACCGCTGGTCGGCTGTTTCGGTTGGCTGACGCTGCTCAGTACCGAGCTAAGCGAACGCAGTCGCAGCGCCCGGTTGTCGCGGGGCGTGTGCTGCCCATTGAGGCAGCGAGTGCACTAGCTGGAAGCGTGTCGGACGCCGGCGACCGCCGGTTGCGTCGCGGCAGTGCCGATTCCGATGCGGTCCAGCTGCTCGACGCAGCGTTACGTGCGCTTGAACAAGCGGCCGACAAACCCATCGGTGAACGACTTGGGCTGGTTGCCGACCTAGTGAGCCACCACGTGGACGCCGTTGGTTGGTGGTTGTCCAAGGTGCCTCCCGGCAGCACCCACGTAGAGACGCTCGAGTTCGCCATCTATCGAGCGTTGCCCGGTCTTACGCCGCAGGAGTTATCCACCGAGCTCGGCATGCGGTTCGAAATCTCGGAGTTCCCCAGCACCCAGCGGGCGCTTGAGGGTGGCGGCTTCTCGGTGCGGGCCGACGACAGCGGCGCCGATGCCGGCGAATTGGCGATCTTGGACGACCTTGCGGCGCTCGCGGTCGTCGGTGCCGGAGGGATTGACCCGACCGGTGTCCGCTGGCTGGTGGAGGTCTATACCGACGAGCTCAGTGGCCCCGAACGGGTGCTGTGGACCCTGTTGCGGGTTCTGGTGACGGTGGCTCTCAACCCGCCACTGCGCCTGTAGCTGCTCGGAACCGGAAGCAATCGGCCAGGTTGGTGCGCCAAACCCGCTCAAGCAGGCCTTGATCACGGTCCGATACACCTCCGAAGGAGGAATCGGATGCCGGTTGGCAATGACGCGCGTCCTTCTGCTGGTCATGCGGCTGGTCTTTCTGATGGACCGTCCGCTGGACCTTCGGCCGGACCTTCGGCTGGACAACGAGACAGCATGGGTGCGCGACTGGGGGCGCTTGCGGATATCGCGCGGGCAGCGTGGGCTGGATCACGCGCGGATCTGTTGCGGCAGGTCTCCGTGGCCGCCCATCAGGCCCTGCGTGTGTCGTCGCTGTCGATTTCCCAGTGGGAGCCGGAGCACGGTCGCATCCGCGTGCTGATCAACCATGGCGACCTTGCTGCGAGCGAGAGCGCCGAGCCAGTCGATGAGCTCTACTCCGTCGAGACCTTTACCTACCTCCGGGACCTCGTCGACGAGCTCCAAGGATGGGTCATCAATTCTGAGACTGCCGATCCGGACGAACCCGACGTTCAGCTCTTGGCCGAGCTCGGCAAACACTGCAGCGTCGGAGTCCCGATTCCGCTAGAAGGTCGAGTCTGGGGCGAGCTCTATCTGACGCGCACCAGCGAGCAGCCGTGCTTTGACCAGTCCGACCTCGACCTTGCCCTCGTCGTCGCAGCACAGATCGGCGCCGCACTAGCAACGGCCGAGCACCTGGACCGCATCGATCAGCTGGCACACACCGACCCACTCACCGGTTTGGCCAACCGACGAGCCGTTGACGAAGTCCTCGACAGCGCGTTCGCCCGTCACCTTGCGGAAGGCATCCCGGTCAGCCTGATCGTCTGCGACCTCAACGGGCTCAAGCGGATCAATGACGATCAAGGGCACGAAGCAGGAGACCGTGCGCTGGTCCGGTTTGCCGCAATGTTGAGCTCGGTCGCGGGACGACTGCCGGGCTCGATCGCCTCGCGGCTGGGCGGTGACGAGTTCTGCATCGTTGTGCCGGAAGCAAAAGCCGATGATGTAGTGGCCGCCGCCGATGAGCTGTGTCGATTGGTCCTTCGATCGCCGCTCGAAGGAGTCTCATGCGGAGTTGCATCAACGGCCGACGACGTTGGGGACGTTGACACCGCTGGCAGGTTGTTCCGCCTTGCCGATGCCGCGCAGTACCGAGCCAAACGAAGTCATGCTGCGGTCCCCGTCGTTGCTGGGCGAAGCCTGCCAGAAGGTGTCGCAGAGAAGCTTTCGCAGTACGGCCCGATAACGACCGGCGACCGCAGGTTGTTTCGTGGCCGAGAGCTGTCCGACAGCGCGCGGCTGGTTCGATCTGGGATCGAACTCCTGGACGAGACTCGAGGTGAAGCCACTCAGGCCAGGCTGGCCAGCGTGGCGGACCTTCTCGCGCAGCGAAGTGACGCGCTCGGCTGGTGGTTGTCGATCGTTCGCCCGGGCTCGGACTCGGTGGTGACCAGACAGTTCGCGCTCTACCGTCAGCGCCCAGAAGAGCCGCTGTCTCCCCACGCTCCCGTTCTCGGCACGGAGTACCTGCTGGAGGACTACCCCGCTACCGGAGCGTTGCTCAATGGTGGAGTGCTTGTCGTCAACGGTGGCGACTCAGACGCTGACCCGGCCGAGGTTGCGATTTTGGACGGGATGGGTGCGGTGTCTGTGGCCATGGGCGGGTGCAGGGACACGCGGGGGGCTGCCTGGCTGATCGAAATCTACGGCGACGCTCTCAGCCAGTCCATGGGTGAGATCTCACTGCCGATGCGCACCTTGATGGCGATCGCAGTACACGAAGCTGGGCTGGTCTAGTCACTTTCTCGTCGCCAGCAGCCAGGTAGCGTCTCGTGGACAGACTACGGTTTGAACATGGATGGCCGACTCGGTGAAGCGACGCATGCAGCCAAGCAACCCAGTGACAAGAGCGTCCAAAAGATGCGAGAGCAAGGCAAGTTACTGGTGCGCGAACGAGTTGCGTTGCTCGTTGACGAGGGCACGTGGGTCGAGGACGGACTGCTCGCCAACGCGCTTGCTGAAGCACTACCTGCCGACGGGGTTGTCACCGGTCGTGGCCTAGTCGAAGGTCGGCCCGTTGTTGTCGTCGCGAACGACCCGGCGGTAAAGGCCGGCTCGTGGGGCGCACGGACCGTCGAAAAGATGGTTCGCGCCACAGAGGGGGCACTGCGTGATGAACTGCCCGTGTTTTGGCTGATCGACTCAGCCGGGGCTCGGATCACCGACCAGGTTGCCATGTTCCCAGGTCGACGCGGCGCCGGTCGAATCTTCTTCAACCAGGTTGCGTTGTCGGGCAAGGTGCCACAAATCTGCTGCCTGTTCGGCCCGAGTGCGGCAGGCGGCGCCTACATCCCTTCGTTCTGCGACGTTGTGTTCATGGTCGAGGAGAACGCTTCCATGTACCTCGGTTCCCCCCGGATGGCGGAGGTGGTGATCGGGGAGCATGTTTCGCTTTCCGAGATGGGAGGTGCGCGGATGCACTGCACTGTCTCGGGTTGTGGCGACAACCTTGCAACCGATGATGCCGACGCCATCGAACAAGCTAAACAGTTCTTCTCCTACCTCCCGACCTGTTGGCGTGAGTCTCCGCCAGAGGTACTCGCCGTTCCGCCGGAAGGCAGCTGGTCGAGCGAGCTCGTCCCGGCACGCGAGTCGGAGCCGTTTGACTCCCACAATCTGATCGACGCTTTAGTTGATGCGGATTCGTTCTTTGAAATCAAGCCGCTGTTTGCCGCTGAGGTGATCGTGGGTTTTGGTCGGCTGGCGGGCCGCCCCGTTGGCGTAGTCGCAAACAACAGCGCGTATAACGGCGGCGTTCTCATGGTCGACAGCGCCGACAAGATGACCCGGTTCATCTCTATGTGTGACGCGTTCAGCGTGCCGCTCGTATTCCTCGCGGACGTCCCGGGCTTCATGATCGGTTCGGCCGTCGAGCGCCAAGGGATCATCCGGCACGGCGCCAAACTCATCAGCGCTGTTGCCGAGGCCACAGTTGCCAAAGTGTGCGTGGTGGTCCGAAAGGCATACGGGGCGGGGCTCTACGCAATGGCAGGTCCGGGCTTTGGGCCGGATGCGACGCTTGCCCTCCCGACGGCGGCAATTGCCGTCATGGGTCCCGACGCCGCGGTTAACGCAGTCTTCGCTAACGCAATAGCAGCCATCGACAACCAGGCCGACCGCGACAACTTCATTGCTACCAAGCGCGCCGAGTATGAAGCAGACGTGGACCTGTTGCGGCTCGCTGCTGACCTCGTGGTGGACGCCATTGTCGAGCCTTCTCAGGTAAGAGCTGAAGTGATCCTGCGTTTGGCCTTTGCGGAGGGCAAGGATCGAACGACCCCTTCCAAACGACATGGAGTTCATCCGGTATGACGCCAGATGAACCATCTGACGCGCAGCCGTCCCCACCGGAGATCCATGGGAACGCAAGTCAAGACGAGGCGGCCGCGATTGCTGCGACCCTGGACGGCGCTGCCTCCGTGCAGAGCGTGACCGAGCTGAACGAGTGGCGGCAGGCAAGACGTCGAGCACTGGCAGCTTCGCAGGAGCGTTGAACGACCTGTGAGCTCGCGCTATGACGATCTCGATCGGCCGCCTTTGAACGCGGCGGCCGTGCGACGTGTCCTTGTGACGCCGGGCTCACTTTGGACCCAGCTTGAGGTGGTGCAGCAGACGAAGTCCACCAATGAGGACATGCGTCGATTGGCCAAGGTGAACGCACCGAGTGGAAGCGTGCTCATCGCGGAGGAGCAGACCGCAGGACGTGGGCGGTTAGGCCGCACCTGGACCGCACCCGCGCGGTCGTCCTTGACCATGTCTGTTCTCTTGCGACCTCAGGCGCCACTTGCGACTCCGTTGGGCTGGATCCCACTCCTTGCCGCTCTAGCCGTTGATGATGCACTGCGTCGCGCTGAGCTCGGTGGCACCGGCGTGAAGTGGCCCAACGACGTCATGGTTAACGAACGAAAGATTGCTGGCATCTTGAGCGAGCGGGTCGACCATGACGGGTCACTGGCCGTGGTTGTCGGGATGGGGATCAACGTCGGCATGAGGGCATCGGAGCTGCCAACACCTGAAGCCACGTCGTTGGACGTCCTGGGGCAGCCGCTGGACCGGGAGGTTCTACTCAAGTCAGTCCTTCGCTGCTTGGCGACCAGGTATGAACAGTTTGGAAATGGCGAGGGTGACGCGTTGCGCCACACATACCTGGAACGCAGCACCACCGTCGGCCAGCAGGTTCGCGTCGAGCTACCCGATGGAGAGGCGATTCGCGGGGTGGCTGTAGACGTCGATGAATCGGGGGCGTTGCTCGTCGACGAAGGGTCTGGAGTCAGAGTGGTTGCCGCCGCTGATGTGTCGCACGTCCGGGCGAATCTCTGATCCGGGGCTGCAAGGGTTTCGGCCGCCGTGTCACTATTCGCGCATGGGATATCCGGCGAAGTTGCTGACCAGCGGCGAGACGATCGTCTACGACCTGCGCCCGCACTGGCGGGTGCTGTTCTACCCAGCGGTTGCACTCATCGCGATCGTATTCGTCGTGGTCCTGGTCATCTCCAACATTCCCTCGGGTTGGACGTGGGCGCTTTGGGCCGTTGCCGCGATCGCGGCATTCCTCTTCGTCCTCTGGGTCGTGGCGCCGGTCATCCGTTGGGCCACGTCGCAGTACGTCTTCACCAACAAACGTGTGATCGTGCGGACCGGAATTGTTGCGCGACAGGGCCGAGACATGCCGTTGCAGCGAATCAATGATGTCCACTTTCACTACGGCGTGATCGACCGAATGCTCGGTTGTGGTGACCTCATCGTTGAGTCTGCTGGCGAGACCGGACAGATGCACATCAGAGCCGTACCTGACGTGGAGCTCATCCAGCGGGAGGTATTCCGCTTGCACGAGGAGGACGACACGCTTCGTCGTCACCAAGGCGACTGACATGGTGCGCCGCCGCCTCCTTCAGAACCGAGAGCCTGGAGCTCTCGGTTCCGATGCTGAGGCGAAGTTGGCGGCCCTCACCGAAATCATCCGGGTAGTTGGCAGCGCCAAGGACTACGACAGCTTGCTGCTCGACGCAGCGCGCGCAGCGCGCATCGCAATGGGTGGTGCGTCCGTGTCCATCTCGCGATGGGAACGTGGGCAGGGTCAAGTCCGCGTACTCGTCAACGAAGGCGCCCTTGCCGAGTGGGAAGTAGAACGACCGCAAGACGAGGTGTACTCGGTTCGTCGCGACCAGACGCTGACGGACCTGGTGGTCCAGGGTCAGGGGTTTGTGGTCGATGTCGGTCGTCCGACTCATGCGCACTGGGAGGCACTGCTCCTCGAAAGCGGCAAGGTGAGTGCAGTTGATGTCCCGATCGTGGTTGAGGGTCAGGTGTGGGGCGACCTGTGGGTCGCGCGCGCGACAGGAGAAGCGCCGTTCACCGACGATGACTTGGAGTACGCGACGGTCGTAGCTGCGCAGGTAGCCACCGCGATTGCAGCTGGCGAACGGCTTGCCCGGGTGTCACGGCTCGCTTACACCGATCCCTTGACCGGACTTGCCAATCGCCGAGCAGTCGACGACCGGCTGGACGCGGCGCTCGAACAACATGAGCTGTTGGGTCATCCGGCGAGCCTGTTGGTGTGTGACGTGAACGGGCTAAAACTCATCAACGACGAACGTGGCCACGAGGCAGGGGATCGGGCGCTGATCCAGTTCGCTGGCGTACTGAGCGCATCATCCGCCTTGGCCCCTGGAAGCTTGGCTGCACGCCTTGGCGGTGATGAATTCTGCATTGTCATGGACGGTCACAGCGGCGACCGGGCGGTTGAGGTTGCCGATGACTTGTCGCGTCGCGCGGCACAGATCCTGCCCCATGGGGTTTCGTGTGGGGTGGCGAGCACCGACGACGATGTAGGCCAGGTGCGCTCGCCCGGGCGGTTGTTCCGGCTTGCAGATGCTGCGCAGTACCGCGCCAAGCGCAGTCGATCGCGCCGGCCGGTCGTCGCTGGCAGGAGTTTGCCGGTCCAGGCGGCATCGCTGCCGAGTGACGGAGCCGAACGCACTGATGACCGGCGCCAGTTACGAGGCCGTGGACGCAGCGAGCAGGGACGAGTCTTGGAGACTGGCATCGCGTCCCTGGACGACATTTCGACGGCACTGCCAGGCGCCCGAATCGAGTGCGTTGCCGACACCTTGGGGCGCCATGTCGATGCCGCTGGCTGGTGGGTTTCGTCGCACCCTCGTGGCAGTGACATCGTGCGAACCGTCAGCTATGCGGTCTACCGCACTGCCACAACGACGCCCGGTGTCGGGACCATGTCATCCGACGAAATTGGTGCTGAGTTTCCGCTCGCACAGTTTCCGCTGACCCAAGCGGCCCTCGCCGGTGCAGCTCATCTGGTTACTGTCGACGACCCGTATGCCGATGCGGCAGAGGCCGCAATCGTCCAAGGAATGGGCTGCATCAGTCTGCTCGTGGCAGGTGGCACCGATAGTGAGGGCGACGGTTGGCTGATCGAGGTATTTGGCGACGAGATCAGCGTTCCCATGAACGAGATAGTTCCGGTGGCTCGAGCCTTGGTGGCGATGGCGTTAACCGCGCCGTTCGACCACGTACCCAGCTAGTCCTTTGAAGTGGTGAACACCCAGCGTCGATAGGCCCAGAACCGGAACGCAGTGCCGAACGCAACTCCAATGATGTTCGCCGAGATGTTGTCGGCGAGGGCTGAGGAAAGATCCAGGACATAGCGAGAGATCGCGAGTGGAACCAAAGTGATGGCCAGTCCCACCAGGTTCAGACCAAAGAACAAGCCGTACTCGCGAACGAAACCACGGCGCTCTCGATCCCGCCACGTCCACTGTCGGTTTGCGAAGTAGGCAAACAAGGTGGCGCAGATCGTCGCAATGACTTTGGCTCGCAGCGGCTGGTTATAGAGCAGGCCGGGATCTCCTGCATGGACCAGCAGATTGAATAGGCCAACATCCAGTACATACGCGAACGCGCCGACCGTTCCGAAGCGGGCTAACTCGCCGGTGCCACGTCGAAGCCGTGCTCGCAATCCAGAGTCAGGACTCGACGTGGTCGACTCAGCCACCCGATTCCGGTTCGCTTCGCATGCTCCCCAGGTTAAGCCGTGCGACGATGTTCGGATGTCAGGGCACACGGCAAGTGATGACCGCGAAACATTTCGCGGCGTCGTCGCTGACTTCGCACGGTCAGTAGTTGCGCCGGTTATTGGGGAAAAGTACGAGAAGGGCGAGTTTCCGGTTGACCTGGTTGAACAGATGGCCCACCTGGGCCTGTTCGGACTGCCTTTCCCCGAGAGTATTGGTGGGGGAGGTGGGGACCTGCTCGATTTCGGCATTGCGCTTGAGGAAATTGGCCGCGTCGACTCGTCACTGGCAATCACGCTTGAGGCCGCCGTTTCGCTAGGTGCGACGCCCATTCATCGGTTCGGTTCGGCGAGCCAGCAAGATCGCTGGTTGCCCGACCTCATCAGTGGGCGCGCTCTTGGCGCTTTTGGCCTGACCGAACCCAGCGGGGGAAGTGACGCCGGCAATACCCAAACCACTGCTGCGGTGATTGGCGACTCATGGCAGCTCAATGGTGAAAAATGCTTCATCACCAACGCCGGAACGTCCCTGACTGTCTTTGTTACTGCGACAGCGGCCACCGGTGTGCGCGAAGACGGACGGCAGGAAATTTCAACAATTTTGGTACCGACAGGTACGGCGGGCCTCGACATTGGGCCTGCCTACTCGAAGGTTGGATGGCGATGTTCGGATACGCGTCCCGTGGCTTTCGTCGACTGTCAGGTGCCGCTAGACAATGTGGTGGGCGAACGCGGTCGCGGCTACGCGCAGTTCCTGTCGATTCTCGACGAGGGCCGGATCGCCATCGCTGCACTGTCCACGGGACTGGCGCAGGGCTGTCTTGATGAGGCAGTTCGCTACTCAAAGCAGCGGGAAGCTTTCGGTCGGCCGATCGGTGCACACCAAGGACTAGCGTTCCAGATTGCTGACATGGCTGCCCGTGTTCACACGTCTCGGCTGGCTTGGGAGGACGCCGCGTGGCGGTGCGTCAACCGGCGACCGTTTAAGCAGCAGGCCGCGATAGCCAAGCTGGTCTCGTCAGAGGCGGCGATGGACAACGCCCGCACGGCGACCCAGGTATTTGGTGGCTCCGGGTTTATGAATGACGCGCCCGTTGGTCGGTTCTACCGAGACGCGAAGGTGCTGGAGATCGGCGAAGGGACGTCAGAGATCCAGCGACTGCTGATCGCTCGAGAACTCGGACTGCCCCTTTAGCCGAGCGGCCGCGGTCACGCGTTCGGAGGACTAAGGACAGCAAACTGGTCAGTCACTTCGATCGCGCGGTGACGGAACCGGTAACGAGTGGCCGGTCGCCCGCCTGATCTGCCAGGGGCAGCGACCTCGCCGGTCTGCTCGATCTGCTCTCGTCTGAGCAGGATGCGTTTGAGGTTGGTGCCTGACACCTCGTGACCAAGTGCGCCTTGGTAGACCTCTTGCAGCTCAGTGACGGTGAAGGTTCGCGGTGCCAGCGCGAACCCCACGTTGGTGTACGACAGCTTGGCGCGAAGCCGTTGTTGTCCCGACAACGCAATGGACCGATGGTCGAACGCCATGGGCGGCAGGTGGTCAAGCGGGTGCCACTCCGTGTCGGTGGGCAGTGCTGAGCCGAGGTCGGTCGGCACCAGACCCAGATAGGCGGTCGCCAGCACCCGACCCCGTGGGTCTCGATCCAGGTCGCTGCGGGTTTCAAGCTGCTCAAGGTGTGCCAGCTCCTGGACGTCGACCTTGTCGGCCAACTGACGAGCGATTGACTCGCCCAGTGATTCGTCATCTCGCAGGGGTCCACCCGGCAACGCCCATAACCCGGCCTCCGGTGACTGGCCGCGCTGCCAAAGCAGTACCTGGAGCTGGCCGCGGCGTACCTGTAGCACCACGGCAAGCACGTCGTGCTCGGCAGCCGTTGACCCGGGGATACGCTTCACGGTTCTTCGATGGTAGCGTGATTCCAGCGGTTTTTGTCTCTAAGGCAAATACTGCTGCTGAGTCCATCTAGCAGGTTTTCGAGAGGACGGGTTGGCCATGACGACCGACTCGGTGTCGTTTGACGAAGTTCGCCAGCTTGCGGCCGAACGTGACGCGTTGATTTTGGCGCACAACTACCAGGTGCCAGCGATCCAAGACGTCGCGCACCACGTCGGAGACTCGCTGCAGCTGGCGCGTCTTGCTGCCGCGAGTACCGCCAGCACGATCGTGCTGTGCGGGGTCCACTTCATGGCCGAAACCGCCAAGCTGCTCGCCCCGGATCGGACCGTGCTGATTCCCGACCTGGGTGCTGGCTGCTCACTCGCGGACACGATCACAGCCGACCAGCTGCGTGAATGGAAAGCTGAACACCCGGGAGCGGTGGTGGTCTCCTACGTCAACACCTCTGCCGCGGTGAAAGCAGAGACTGACATCTGCTGCACGTCGTCCAACGCTGTCGATGTCGTCCAGTCAATTGATCCGGACCGGGAGGTCTTGTTCCTACCCGACCAGTTCTTGGGAGCTCACGTCAAGCGCATCACCAAGCGAGAAAACCTGTTGATCTGGATGGGCGAGTGTCACGTTCACGCTGCGATCACCGGTGATGACCTGGCGGCCAAGGTGAACGAGGACCCAGAGGCGCAGCTGCTGATTCATCCTGAGTGTGGCTGTGCTACTTCGGCGTTGTTCCTCGCCAGTGAAGGCGTTGTGCCCGCAGAACGCACTCACATATTGTCGACCGGCGGAATGTTGACCAAGGCTCGGCAGCTGGGCGACTCAAGAGTGTTGGTGGCTACCGAGACCGGAATGCTCCATCAGCTCCGCAAGGCCAACCCCGCCGCGCAGTTCGAGCCGGTCAACGCGAAAGCGGAGTGCCGATACATGAAGATGATTACGCCGGAGAAGTTGGTTCGGTCGTTGCGCGAAGGCACGTTTGAAGTCGAGGTCGACGAAGAGATCGCCGAAAAAGCTCGCTTAGCTGTCGAGCGGATGGTGCAACTCGGCGGAACTCCTGTGCCCGTATGAGCGAACCGCCCGGTCGACTGCAATGGACCGTCGAACGCGAGGAGAGCTGCGACGTTGTCGTGGTCGGCTCGGGCGCGGCTGGAGCCAGCGCCGCGCTGGAAGCGGCCGCTGCTGGTCGAGCCGTCCTGGTCGTTACCAAAGGACATCTTGGCTCGGGGTCCACCGAATGGGCACAAGGCGGGTTGGCCGCCGTGCTGGATGCCAGCGTTGACTCAGTACGAGAACATGCCGCTGACACCGTGACGGCCGGCGCAGGACTGAGCGACGCTGCAGTGGTGGACGCTCTCGTTTCTGAGGCGCCCGACGCGGTTCGCGACTTGCAGTCGATGGGCGCAATGTTCGACCGCGATGGATCCGGCCAGCTGCAACTCGCGCGCGAGGGTGGCCACGGCCATGCTCGGATTGTGCACGCCGGTGGTGATGCCACAGGTGTCGAAGTACAACGAACACTTGATGCGGCGCTTCGTCGGTCGTCCGCGACGGTTCGCGAACGTTGCGTTGCGCTCGACATCATCCACGACGACGCCGGTGGGGTTGCGGGCTTGGTAGTGGGGACCGTGGCTGCCGATGGCGCGCTAGTCGATCTGACGTTGGTCCGCTCGTCAGCCGTCGTCGTAGCAACTGGCGGTATGGGTCAGGCTTACGCCAGCACGACGAACCCCAAGGAAGCCACTGGTGACGGTCTGGCACTTGCGTTGCGCTCTGGCGCGGTCGTGGCTGACGTTGAGTTCGTACAGTTTCACCCCACTGCCTTTTGGCGTCCCGGCGGCCAGGTGGGCCAGCGGTTGTTGGTCTCTGAAGCTGTCCGGGGTGAAGGTGCGGTTCTCATCGACGCCGCTGGGCGACGCGTCATGGCGGGTGTTCATCCGCTGGCAGATCTGGCGCCGCGCGATGTTGTCGCGACGGCGATCGCCATGCGACTGCGCGAGGCACCCGGCGGGGTCGACGACCACGTCTTTCTCGATGCGACATCGATCGGTCCGAGTCTTGAGCAACGGTTTCCCACCATCGTCCGGGCCTGTAGGGAGGCCGGGATCGACCCGGTTCAGGAACCGATCCCGGTGGCGCCGGCTGCCCACTTCGCCTGTGGCGGAGTCCGCGCAGATCTTTCAGGGCGAACGTCGGTCACGGGACTGTTCGCGGTCGGCGAGGTTGCAGCGACTGGCGTCCACGGGGCCAACCGGCTTGCCTCCAACGGGGTGACCGAGGGCTTGGTGGCTGGGCGCAGGGTTGGCGCGGCGTTAGGTGCCAGCCTGCCGCCGCTTTCTGGCGCAGTCCCTTCAGATTTGTCCGATCTTTGGATCGATCCTGCGGGCCGGCTTGAGCGCGCAGCCGCCATGAGTCGATGGGTGGGGCCGTTACGAGACCCAGATGGACTGAGGGTCATGAGCGCGATGCTCGACAGTGCTGCAACTGTTGCCGGAGCACCCACTCTTTCGCTTCTTGAGTCCACCAATCTGCATACGGTCTCAGGTTTGATTGTGGGGGCGGCGCTGTTGCGTAGTGAAAGTCGCGGCTGTCATCGCAGGCTAGATGCACCAGAGAGCTCACCGCAGTGGGTAGGCAGGATTGAGCAGTGGCTGAGTAAGGGTCTGCACATGACGTTCGTGCCTGACGAGGCAGCCGCGTAGTGCCGCTGTCCGAAGCAACTGTTGCTGGTTTGGAGGCTGCTGGACTGAGCCCGAGCTCGATGGCTGATCTCGTAAAGCGCGCCCTCGACGAGGACCTGGCTTATGGTCCTGACGCGACCACAGCGGCAACCGTTCCGACCGACCAACGCGTTCGAGCGGCGTTCGCCAGTCGACAACCAGGCATTGTCGCGGGACTTGGTCTCGTTGCGGTGACACTTGACGTGGTAGTTGGCGCGGATCGATGGAGCGTTGTGTCCGCTGCGACCGATGGACAGCGCGTCGAGCGCAGCGATGTCGTGCTGGCGTTGGAGGCGCCTACCGCCGGTCTGCTCACCGCTGAACGCACAGCCCTGAACTTTCTCGGTCACGTGTCTGGGGTCGCGACCTTGACCTCCAAGTGGGTTGATGCCGTTTCCGGGACAAAAGTGATGGTTCGGGATACGAGGAAGACCATCCCCGGCCTGCGGGTCCTCGACAAGTACGCGGTGCGGTGTGGTGGAGGCGTCAATCACCGCATGGGACTCGGTGATGCGGCACTCATCAAGGACAACCATGTGGTGGCGGCTGGCGGTATCGCCCAGGCCGTGGCTGCCGTCCGCTCGATGTTTCCCGACCTGCCGTTGGAGGTCGAGTGCGATTCGCTGGAGCAGGTAAAGGCGGCTGTCGATGCGGATGTGTCCCTGGTCCTGCTCGACAACATGTCGGTCGACCAGTTGCGCGAAGCCGTGCAATGGGTTCGCTCAACGTCCAAGTCGGTTCAGCTCGAGGCCAGCGGAGGGCTCAGCCTTGGGTCAGTACGACCGGTTGCCGAGACTGGTGTCGACTTCGTTGCCGTCGGCGCATTGACGCATTCGGCTCCTGTGCTGGACCTCGGCCTTGATGTGCTGGCCGTTGTCTGATGCGTTGCGAAAGGCACGACCGACCCACGGATAGAGTCTGCGAGTGACGAAGTCTGGCAGCGACTTTCCCGTCGTGGGCGTGGTCGGGGGCGGACAGCTGGCCCGAATGATGCAGCAGCCGGCCATCGCGCTTGGTGTTCAGCTGCACGTCCTCGCAGACTCGCGAAACGACAGTGCGTCGCAGGTGGTTCACGACGTGTCGGTGGGTGACTATCGCGACCTCGACACTTTGCGACGGTTCGCCGACAACTGCGACGTCCTCACGTTCGACCACGAACACGTCCCCACCGACCACCTTCACGCGTTGGTCGACGCCGGCGTCACGGTCCGCCCCGGCCCGGATGCGTTGGTCTTCGCCCAAGACAAAGGCTTGATGCGCGATCGACTTGCGGTGCTCGGCTCGCCCGTCCCGCTGTGGCGCCACGTGCACTCAGCGGACGACGTCGCGTCATTCGCCACCGATGTTGGTGGTTGGCCGGTCGTGATTAAGGCGACGCGCGGAGGCTACGACGGTAAGGGCGTCTGGGTGGTCAAAGACAGCGGCGGCGCCGCCGAGGTCTTGTCGCATGCGCAGGTGCCGGGCTTCTTGGTTGAGCAGCTGGTGCCGTTCACGCGCGAGTTGTCTGCCATGGTGGCGCGCAGCCCTTCCGGTCAAGCGGTTGCCTATCCGGTTGTCGAAACCCTTCAGGTCAAGGGAATCTGCCGCGAGGTGTATGCCCCAGCGCCGGGGATCAGCGAAGACCACGCGGTCGAGGCGCAGCAGGCAGCGCTTCGCATCGCTGGCGAGCTTGGTGTGGTCGGCATGCTGGCGGTGGAGATGTTCGACACTCCGGACGGAGTGATGGTGAACGAACTGGCGATGCGGCCGCACAACTCAGGTCACTGGGGCATGGACGGGGCTGTCACCAGCCAGTTTGAGAACCATCTGCGGGCGGTCTTGGACCTGCCCCTCGGGGATCCGACAGCGCTGGCGCCGTTTACCGTCATGGTCAATATCTTGGGCGGAGACCTACCTGATCTGTATCCGGCTTATCTTCACTGCATGGCGCGTGACCCAGGACTGAAGATTCATGTCTACGGTAAGACGGTGAAACCGGGTCGAAAGGTAGGTCACGTCAATGTTGTCGGCGACGATGTCGACAGTCTGGTTGAACGCGCCCGTCACGCGGCGGCGTATCTGAGAGGCGACATCGATGAGTGAGACTCCACTGGTTTCAGTTGTCATGGGCAGCGACTCTGACTGGCCGGTGATGGAACAGGCCGTTGAGGCGCTCGATGAGTTCGACGTTGCGTGCGAGGTCGACGTCGTGTCAGCGCATCGCACGCCTCACGCCATGCTTGAGTTCGGCACCAATGCAGCCGACCGCGGCGTCCGCGTCATCATTGCCGGCGCTGGGGGGGCCGCACATCTTCCAGGCATGCTTGCCTCCGCGACTCCACTTCCGGTGATCGGTGTGCCGGTGCCGTTGAAGTACCTGGATGGGATGGACTCACTGCTGTCGATCGCGCAGATGCCGGGGGGAGTTCCGGTCGCCACGGTTGCGATCGGCAATGCGCGCAACGCGGGGCTGCTTGCCGTCCGGATCCTGGCCGTCGGCGA
>DATKIY010000034.1:0-4540 GCA_035543875.1 Actinomycetes bacterium
GGTGCGTTAGGGTCCGGCCACGCGGGCGGCTGATGATCCGGTGCCAGCTGAAACGCGATTCCCGACGTCTGCTGGTCGACAGATACCACGACCCACTCTGCGTCGGCATAAGTAACCGGCTGCCCTAGCAGCTCGGAATAGAACTGCGCCAACATTGGCGGGTCCGCACAGTCAATGACGACATGGTGCACGCGTCCGATCATCAGGGCCTCCCGTCGAGTACGTGGCCAGCTCGCGAACCTGTACTTTCGCTGGTTCAAGTCGTAAAGATGGCCTACTGCGGCAACCATTTACAGAGTAAGCGTGACCGCAAGTCATGCCGACCGGTGGACGGTCACGGGTGCCCCCGGCACGATTCGAACGTGCGGCCAACTGCTTAGAAGGCAGCTGCTCTATCCACTGAGCTACGGGGGCTCGGGGGCTGGGCGTACTTACGCCATCGAGTCGAGACAGTCCTCGGCGCGATGGCTCTGTAAGTTGATAGGTAGGGCCTGATCGGGCACCTGATCCAGAGAAGAGCGATGACATGTCCGTAGCACCAGGCTCGACACCAGGCGAGCCGTCGCCCCGCACTCTGCCTTCGCGCGCCCGTGTGGTCGTGGTCGGTGGCGGGGTGATCGGCACGTCCGTCGCGTATCACCTCGCCCACATGGGGTGGAAGGACGTCGTGCTCCTGGAGCGTGACCAGCTGACGTCCGGGACCACCTGGCACGCGGCTGGCCTGATGGTCACCTTTGGTTCGCTGTCCGAGACCTCGACGGAGCTGCGCAAGTACACCCGCGATCTCTACACGCGGCTTGAGGCCGAAACCGGTCTCGCCACTGGTTTCAAGCCGGTCGGGTTCATTGAGATCGCCACCGAACCAGATCGGTTGGAGGAGTACCGGAGAGTCGCCGCGTTCAACAGGTACTGCGACGTGGACGTCCATGAGATCTCGGCCTCAGAGGTTGCCGACCTCTTTCCCCTTGCACGGACCGACGACATCCTCGCTGGCTTCTATGTAAAGGAGGACGGGCGAGTCAACCCCGTCGATGTGACCATGTCGATGGCGAAAGGCGCACGTCAACAGGGCGCCACGATCCTTGAGGGCGTACCGGTCACTGGGTTCCTGCAGAAAAACGGTGCAGTGGCGGGTGTTCAGACACCGTTCGGCGATATCGAAGCCGAGTACGTCGTCAACTGTGCGGGCATGTGGGCGCGACAGCTGGGGGAGATGGCCGGCGTCAACATCCCGCTGCAGGCGGCTGAGCACTACTACTTGTTGACCGAAGAGATTCCTGAGGTTTCCAGTGACTGGCCGGTATTGGAAGACCCGGCAAGACACGGCTACTTCCGCGAAGAGGGCGGCGGCTTGATGCTCGGACTGTTCGAGCCAGTCTGCGCGCCCTGGAACGTCGGCAGAATTCCGGACGACTTCTCGTTCGGTGAGCTTCCGCCAGACTGGGAGCGGATGGGTCCATACCTCGAAACAGCGATGTCGCGCATTCCAATCTCAAGTGAGGTGGGAATCCGCAAATTCTTCTGCGGTCCCGAGAGCTTCACAGCCGATCTGTCACCAGTCGTGGGAGAGGCACCTGAGCTGCGCAACTATTTCGTAGCAGCGGGACTCAACTCCGTTGGGATTCTTTCCGGCGGGGGACTCGGCCGGGCGCTCGCGCACTGGATCATCAACGGGCAGCCTGACATCGATGTCACCGGCTTCAACATCGACCGTTTGCATACCTACCAAGCTAATCCGGAGTACCGCGCCACGAGGACCGTTGAGTCGCTGGGAACCGTCTACCTTCCGCACTACCCAACCAAGTCGATGCAGACCGCGCGTGGGGCAAAGAAGTCCGCCATCCACGATCGTTTAGCCAACCAGCGCGCGTACTTCCGCGATGTGAGTGGTTGGGAAGGCGCGGACTGGTTTGCTCCAGAGGGTGTGGAGCCGGTGGTTGAGAACCTTTCGTGGGGTCGCCAGAACTGGTTCCCGTACTGGGAAGCGGAGCACAAGGCCGCCCGCGAAGACGTCATCTTGATGGATATGTCGTTCATGGCCAAGTTCAAAGTGCAGGGCCGGGACGCCGGTCGACTGCTCGACTACATTTCCGCCAACAGCGTCGACGGCGAGAGTGGTCAGATCACGTACACGCAATGGCTGAATGATGGTGGAACGCTTGAGGCGGACCTTACGGTCACCAAGCTCGCTGAGAACGACTTCATGGTTGTTGCGTCCGATACCGCTCACCGACATGCGCAAGCTTGGATGCAACGCCACATCACTGACGACATGAATGTCTTCGTCACCGACGTCACGTCAGGTTTGGCGCAACTCAACGTGCAGGGCCCTCGCTCGAGAGAGCTGTTGCAGACGCTCACGTCGGTCGACTTGTCGAATGAGGCGTTCCCCTTTCGTAGCGCCCGTGAAATCGACCTCGGCTTCGCTCGGGCGCTGTGCGTGCGCATCACGTACTTGGGCGAACTCGGCTATGAGCTATACATCCCAACGGAACAGGCATGCCATGTATACGACCGCGTCACGGAAGCGGGCGCTGGATTTGGACTCCGTCACGCAGGACTAAAAGCGCTGGCCAGCCTGCGAATGGAGAAGGGCTACCGGGACTTCGGTCACGACATCGACAACACCGACTCCGTCCTCGAGGTCGGTCTTGGCTTCGCGGTCGACCTCGACAAGCCAAATGGTTTCGTGGGGCGCGACGCAGTGGCTGCTAAAAAGGCAGAGGGACCGCTGTCACGTCGGCTCGTTCAGATCTTGCTGACCGACCCAGAGCCGCTCATGTTCCACGCTGAGGTGGTTAGTCGCAACGGACAACCAGTTGGTTACGTCCGCGCAGCCTCCTACGGGTTCACATTGGGTGGCGCAGTGGGGCTCGCGATGGTTGAAGCCGACGAACCGATCACTTCCGCATATCTCGACGGTGGCGAGTGGACGGTAGAGATCGCTGGAACTAGCTACCCAGCGGTGGCGTCGCTGCGGCCCATGTACGACCCGAAGAACGAGCGCATCCGCGCCTAACTTCGGGGGAGCTTCACCAGTGCAATGTCGCTAAACCGGTGAATGCGGTTACGCCGGTTAGGATGATCAGCATGCACTTGATGCCTGAACGCGTCGGCGGTCGACTTTGCCTCGACTTCGTGAACACCGTCGATCCTCGAGACGTGGGGCCGTCCAAAGAGTACTTGCCCGACTACGGAGCGGTTCTCGACTGGTTCGCGAGTGCCGACGTTGCGCTCCCTCGGGCCATCTCGTGGCTAGCCGATACGGCCCAGCAACAACCAGCCGCAGCAGTTCGAGCCCACGCCCGACTTGTCGAGATGCGGGAGGCTCTATTTGTCGTCATTTCAGAGTCAATCAACACCTCGGAGGTTCGCGCGACAGACCTGGACACCGTCAACCTGGCCCTTGGCGAAAGCATCGGACACCGGGTTCTCGCTCCCTCGGCACGTGGTGGGGTTCGTGAAGAGTGGCGAGTTTCAGATTCCTTGGAACAGGTGTTGTGGCCGATCGCCATCGACGCGTGGGACTTGCTCACCGAACCTGAACTGCTCCGCGTGCGTGCGTGCCCGGTTGAGTCTGGTGGATGTGGCTGGCTCTTCCTAGACACCAGTCGAAGCGGCAATCGCCGCTGGTGCGACATGCGTACCTGCGGCAACCGCGCCAAGGTTAGGGCTCACTACTCCCGCAAAGCTGGCTGAGCTCGTCCGCGATGCATGGTGATTGTTAGCACGACGGCAACCGTCAGCATGACAAACGCGAACACCGCGGCGGTGACCCAGCTGTTCGCATGTTCAAATAGCAGTCCGGCGACCAATGGGCCAAGCGGTGCCGCACAAGAACCGAGAAACAAGGCGGCGCTAAAGACCCGTCCTTGAAGGTTTTCGGGCGTCGCTTCAACCTGCAAGGCGAACAGTTCCGCGTTAGCCGCAGGACCGAGAATTGTTGTAGCGCCTAGCAGCACCGCCAGAATGATTGGGTCCGTAGTCACGGCAAAGAAGGGCACAACGACCGCACCCACCCAACCCACCGCTGGAATGAGATGCCTGGGGGCGGTGTAGCGATTTATTAATGGCGACACCAACGAGCCAGTCAGTCCTCCGATAGCCACGACCGAGACAAGTAGACCGGTGGCAGCTGGACTGGCGCCTCCGCTTTGAGCCAGGAGGATCACGAGCAACGTGAGACCGGAGTAGGCAAAGTTGAACCCAGCCGCGCACAACAGCGTGCGACGAAGGAGAACCTGGGCCCACATGAATCTCAGCCCATCCACCAAGTCTGATCGCAGATAGCGTTCACTTGCCTTCGTATTCGGTTCAGGGTCCTGCGACTCCTGGAGTGGCGTGCGAATGACTGCTACGGCAGCAGCGGAGAGCAAATAAGAGGCCGCGTCTCCGACGAATGGCGCAACCCGCGATATTCCGAAGAGAACACCTCCGAGTGACGGGCCGATCAGGGCACTTGCCGAGTCGCGGGCTTCGTTCAGAACATGGGCCCTTGCGACGTCGCCGCCAGGGGCAACGTGACGCACTGCCGCGCTTT
>DATKIY010000035.1:0-10801 GCA_035543875.1 Actinomycetes bacterium
CAGCCGCGAACGAATCCCGGAACCTCACCAGGGACCTCTCCACCTGGTGGACCAACGCCGGCAACGACCCACCACAACGCACGTAGGCCTGTGCGCCGTCGTCTCATGTTGCCGTTCTCAGTAGCGGAAGGAAATCAAGAACGGCCACTTACTACGACGTGGTGAGGGATCGTGCTACGTAGTTCATCGCGTCAGAGTCATCACCATAAGCGACCCAACCGTCTCCGACTACGCCGTGATGTGGCTCAGTCGCAGCCGCGTTGGCGCCGTCGAACCACGCGTAGGCGGCGTCCACCGTCGGCAGAACAACCAGAACAACCATTGAGCCATCGATCGTGCACTCGCCAGTGGACGTAACTCCGGCATGAGCGACTCGAGAGTGGAACGAAGTTCCGCAACCGGCTTTGGTTGCCATAGCCTGCGCGGACTCATACTTGACCGCCTGCGAACCAGTCTCCGCGTGGACCGCCAAGACCGCACCGCAAGCGAGCAACACAATGAGCAACCCAAACACCACTATTCCCATTCGCGGTTGATGCGGCGTGGGCGATCCTGGCAAGGCGGACGAGGGGACGCTGTCAACGGTGGTCATACGCTGTAGGTCGGCATTCAGAATTGGCGTCTGAAGAACGCTGTCCAAGGGAGACCAAGTCAGCATGAGTGGAGATCGAGTCCAACCGCGGGAGCGGGACGACCGGGGCCGTCCTCTCAATGCGCGGCCCCGCGACGGTCTGGGGCGTCCCCTGCCGCGCGGGTCTGTTGGCGTGCAGCGCGTTCCCGAAGGACTGTCACTGCCGCCGAACGAGTCGCTGGTTGAGGCTCAACGACTCATCGACGACGGTCGCCCATTCCACGCGCACGAAGTCCTGGAGGGAACCTGGAAGGCATCACCACCAGACGAGCGGGAGCTCTGGCAGGGCTTGGCTCAACTCGCGGTGGGACTAACGCACGCGCTCAGAGGCAACGCATCGGGAGCAGCAGCCGTCGTTATTAGAGGTCGCGACCGCGTTGCACTATATGCCGCCAACCCGCCGTACGGCATCGACGTCGTCGGGCTCGTCGCGTGGTCAGACGAGTTGGTTAGCCAACTCGCGGATCCGACTGCGACCTTGTCGACCTTGGCGAAGCCCAAGTTGCTTGTCGCCTGAACCGTTGGGTGCAGCCGCTACCCGTCGGTGTCGACGATCATGCCAGCGGCGCAGGTGGCACCGGTGGCCTCGTCAATCAGGATGAACGACCCCGTCAGGCGGTTCCGCCGGTACTCGTCGACGAACATCGGCTGCGTCACGCGGAACGTGAGGCGGCCAATCTCGTTCAACCCCAGCGAAGAAGCTTTCTCGTCGCGGTGCAGGTCGTTGATGTCGAGGCGGTACTGGAGGTCCTTGACAACGGTCTTTGCCGTGCGCGTTGTGTGTTTGATGATGTAGCGGTTGCCCTCTTGTACCCGAGTGCCTTGCTGCATCCAAACAATCATTGCGTCGACATCTTGCGTCGCGTGGGGATGGTTGTGCGGCCTGGCAATCATGTCGCCACGGCTGATGTCGAGGTCGTCTGCGAGTCGGAGCGCCACTGACATCGGCGGGTGAGCTTCTTGCAGTTCTTGCCCAGCGAGGTCAATTCCGACAACACGCGTGGTCAAACCACTCGGCTGCACCATGACTTCGTCGCCAACCTTGATGGTGCCCCCAGCAACCGTGCCGGCGTAGCCGCGGTAGTCGTGGAACGCGTCTGACTGCGGACGCAACACGTACTGAACCGGGAAGCGCACATCGATCAGGTTGTTGTCTGAACCGATGTGGATGTTCTCCAGGTGGTGCAGCAGTGAGGTGCCCTCGTACCACGGCATGTTCTCCGACCGGGTGACGACGTTGTCGCCCTTCAGCGCGGAGACCGGAATCACCGTGAGGTCAGGAATATCGAGCTTCGCCGCAAAAGCGCGGAAATCCTCGGCAACCGCCTCAAAGGCCGCTTGGTCGTAGTCGACCAGGTCCATCTTGTTGACGAGCATGACGACGTGAGGCACGCGCAAAAGAGACGACAAGAACGCGTGACGTCGGCTCTGCTCGACGACACCATTGCGGACGTCAACGAGAATCATCGTCAAGTTGGCGGTTGATGCGCCAGTGACCATGTTGCGGGTGTACTGGATGTGACCTGGAGTGTCAGCGATGATGAACTTGCGCTTGGGCGTCGCGAAGTAACGGTATGCCACGTCGATCGTGATGCCCTGCTCACGCTCGGCCCGAAGCCCGTCGGTGAGCAGCGCGAGGTTTGTGTAGTCGGCACCCTGCGCAAGACTGGTCTTCTCGACCGCCTCAAGCTGGTCCTCAAAAATTGACTTGCTATCGAACAACAACCGACCGATGAGCGTGCTCTTGCCATCGTCGACCGAGCCGGCAGTCGCCAGTCTCAGAAGCTCCATCAGAAATACCCCTCGCGCTTGCGGTCTTCCATCGCGGCTTCGCTCGCCCGGTCGTCGGCGCGAGTTGCGCCGCGTTCAGTGATTCGACTTGCCGCGACGTCCTCGATGATTTTGTCGACGGTGTCGGCGTCTGACTCGACGGCCGCTGTGCACGTCATGTCGCCAACCGTGCGGTAGCGAACCTGTGCCTCGAACACCTCTTCACCATCTTGCGCTGGCGTGACGTGAGTGACAGCCATCATCATGTTGTCGCGCCAGAAGACCTGTCGCTTGTGCGCGTAGTAGATCGACGGCAACTCCAACTGTTCGCGCTTGACGTACTGCCAGATGTCGAGCTCGGTCCAGTTCGAAAGCGGGAACACACGAATGTGTTCGCCTGGGTTGTGCCGCCCGTTGTACAGCGACCACAACTCGGGGCGCTGGCCCTTGGGGTCCCATTGTCCGAATTCGTCGCGGAAGGAGAAGACGCGCTCTTTGGCACGCGCCTTCTCTTCGTCGCGTCGAGCTCCACCAAAGACGGCGTCAAACTTGTTGTCGACGATCCCCTTGAGCAGTGGGACGGTCTGAATTGAGTTACGCGACGCCCGCGGCCCGGTGGGGTCTACCACCAAGCCCTCGGCAATCGCCTCCTCGACTGACGCAACGATCAACCGAGCCCCCACCTCGGTCACGCGGCGGTCCCGGTACTCCATGACCTCGTCGAAGTTGTGCCCAGTGTCGACGTGCATCAACGGGAACGGGATTTTCGCCGGCCAGAAAGCCTTCTCCGCCAGCCGAAGCATGACGATCGAGTCCTTGCCTCCAGAGAACAGCAAGCAGGGTCGCTCAAACTCGGCCGCCACTTCACGCATGATGTGAATGGACTCGGCCTCGAGCAGGTCCAGCTGGGTCAGCTGGTAGTCGATGGTCGACACGCTTTACTCCCTCGGTCGTCGGCTGGCGGTCAGGCCAGCGCGGCGAGCACGGTCTCGGCTAGTTCAGGACGGCAGATGACTAGATCGGGCAGCAGGGTGTCGCGCTGGTTGTAGACCAGCGGACTCCCATCGATCCGGCTGCAGTGCAAACCTGCAGCTCGTGCGACTGCTACCGGAGCCGCACTATCCCACTCGTACTGACCGCCGGAGTGGACATAGGCGTCACCGTCACCCAAAAGGACGGACATTGCCTTGGCCCCCGCCGATCCCATGGGCACCAATTCGCCACCCACGACCTGCGCGACGTGCTCAGCCTCTGCCGGTGGCCGCGTGCGGCTCACCATGAATCGAGGCCGACCCGAGCGTGCAGGGGCCAGAACAGGTACATCGTACGTGGCGAGGGTCAGATCCTGCGCCGGAAGCGCCACAGCGCCCGCCGTGAGGTCGCCCACACTGGTGCCGTCCCCAGCACCTCGTTCCCATAGGGCAACGTGGATCGCCCAGTCATCCCGGGGAGGCTCCGAGAACTCGCGTGTGCCGTCCAGCGGGTCGACGATCCAGACCCGATCAGCGTCAATCCGGGCCAAATCGTCTGCGCCTTCTTCGGACAGCACCGCGTCGTTGGGGCGGTATGCCTTTAGCGTCGCCATGATCAACGCGTGGCCCAGCCGGTCCCCCGCGTCTTTGAGCGCCTTCGAGTCTGACCCGTCGAACCGAAGGCGTAGCTCCACCAGTGCCCGACCAGCCGCCGACGCAACAGCGGCAGCCAACTGGCCGTCGTCAGACAGCGAATCGTCACCGAGCGGCAGCATGGGCTCGGCGGAGTCGTCGACGGTCACTCCGTCGGGCCGCCGGTCAACTTCTCTCGCAGCGCAGCGAGTGCCTGGTCGGAAGCCAGCGAGCCAGCTGCTTCGTCCTCAACGGGTGCGCTCTCGGCACCGTCAGAGGCTTCAACAGCCTGCTCGGACTCAGTTTCTGATGAGTAGGTGGACGGAGTGTCGCCGGCTTCCAAGGCAGCAGCCTGGTCCGCCTTCTTGGCCTCGTCCATCTGCTTCTTGTGCGCCTCGAACCGAATCTGCGCCTCTGCGTACTGCTTTTCCCACTCTTCGCGCTGCTTGTCGAACCCGTCGCGCCACTCGCCAGTGTCTGGGTCGAAGCCGTCTGGGTAGACGTAGTTGCCAGCGTCGTCGTACGAAGCCGACATGCCGTACAGGGTGGGGTCGAACTCAACGGTTTCAGTCTGACCCTCGTTGGCCTGCTTCAGCGACAACGAAATCCGGCGCCGGTCTAGGTCGATGTCGATGACCTTCACGAAGATTTCAGTGCCAACCTGCACAACCTGCTCGGGAATCTCGACGTGGCGCTCAGCCAGCTCGGAGATGTGGACCAAACCTTCGATCCCCTCGTCGACCCTGACAAATGCGCCGAACGGCACCAGCTTGGTGACCTTGCCAGGGACGACCTGGCCGATCTGGTGGGTACGAGCAAACTGCTGCCACGGGTCTTCCTGAGTGGCCTTAAGCGACAGCGAAACCCGCTCGCGGTCCATGTCGACGTCGAGCACCTCGACCGTGACCTCAGTGCCAACCTCGACAACTTCGCTGGGGTGGTCAATGTGCTTCCACGACAGCTCGGAAACGTGAACCAGCCCATCGACACCGCCGAGGTCGACGAACGCACCGAAATTGACGATCGACGACACAACGCCACTGCGGACCTGACCCTTTTGCAACTGGGTGAGGAAGGTCTGACGCACCTCGGACTGTGTCTGCTCTAGCCACGCACGGCGGCTGAGCACGACGTTGTTGCGGTTCTTGTCGAGCTCGATAATTTTCGCCTCGAGCTCTTTGCCGACGTACGGCTGGAGGTCGCGCACACGACGCATTTCGACCAGCGATGCGGGCAAGAAGCCGCGGAGACCGATGTCGAGGATCAACCCGCCCTTGACGACCTCGATGACCGAGCCCTTCACGACCCCGTCTTCTTCTTTCAGCTTCTCAATCGTGCCCCAAGCCCGCTCGTACTGAGCACGCTTCTTCGACAGGATGAGCCGGCCTTCTTTGTCTTCCTTCTGCAGCACGAGCGCCTCAACGGCGTCACCAACCTTGACGACCTCGTTGGGGTCGACGTCGTGCTTGATGGAGAGCTCACGCGACGGGATGACACCTTCGGTCTTGTACCCGATGTCGAGCAGGACCTCGTCGCGGTCAACCTTGACAATGATGCCTTCGACGATGTCGCCGTCGTTGAAGTACTTGATCGTCTTGTCGATAGCGGCGAGGAAGTCTTCCTCCGACCCGATGTCGTTGACCGCAACCTGGACGGTCTGGGTGGGGGCTACCTCGGTAGTGCTCGTCATAGAAGGGGACTCCGTGCGGACATGGATACTCGTGCTGGAAGCGCGGAGGGCCCTTCGCGTGCCGAGAACCCGAGCGCAAGCATGGATGTCCGACCAACGAGCGCGAGCCTGCTCTGTCTGAGGTTGCGCAGGCCCACAGCGCGACCGGCAGTTTACGGTGGCAGCCGTGACAGGGTCAATTAAGGGTCAATCTGGAGCTCAGCACGGGGCGGTCCCAGAGCCCAGACTGGAGGCGGCTGAGCCAGTCACACGACGGGTCGTGGACGCCGTTGAGTCCAGCCGGGCCAGCCGACGGTGGTGGGACGCAGCCGCCGATGACTACCAGGCGAAGCATGGTGCGTTCCTCGGAGAATCAAGCTGGATTTGGGGTCCAGAGGGGCTCGATGAGGCAAAAGCAGGACTCCTGGGCGAGGTAGCTGGCAAGCGGTTCCTCGAGGTCGGCTGTGGAGCCGGATCCGGAAGCCGCTGGCTGGGGCAACGCGGCGCCGAGGCGGTCGGCATCGATCTTTCGATCCGTCAGCTTCAGCACAGCCGACGGCTCGATGAAGCCACTGGCTCGGCAGTTCGGGTGGTGGCAGCCGACGCCCAACGTCTCCCGTTCGCCGACAACAGCTTCGACGGGGCCGGCTCGGCCTACGGCGCCCTCCCTTTCGTGTCGGACGCCGCCAGCGTCATGTCCGAGATAGCGCGCGTACTCCGTCCCGCATCTCGGTGGGTGTTCTCTGTGACCCACCCCGTTCGGTGGTCATTTCCTGACGACCCAGGGGCCGGGGGGCTCACCGTCAACCGCTCGTACTTCGACCGCCGTGCGTACGTCGAGCAAGACGAGTCCGGTAGCGCGACCTACGTTGAGCACCACCGCACCCTGGGTGACTGGGTGGGACTGGTCGTCGGAGCTGGCTTCACCCTCGTTGACCTCGTGGAGCCTGAATGGCCCGACGAGCTCACGCACTCGTGGGGCGGCTGGAGCCCCACGCGCGGCCGGCTACTCCCCGGCACCCTGATTCTCGTCTGCACCACCTGACGCCCCCCAATCCTTTAGTGGGCAGCGTCTTGCCAGGTTCTGCCGACTCCGATGGAGACGTCCAGTGGAACTTTCAGGGCATACGCACCGCCCATCTCCTCCCGGACCAGGTGCTCGACCTGCTCACGTTCGCCGGGGGCAACTTCAAGAAGTAGCTCGTCGTGAACCTGCAACATGAGCCGTGACGCCAGCTTCTCTTCGCGCAGCCGCCGGTCGACCCCAAGCATCGCCAACTTGACGATGTCTGCGGCCGACCCTTGGATCGGTGCGTTCAACGCCATGCGCTCAGCCATCTCGCGGCGTTGCCGATTATCGCTAGTGAGGTCAGGCAGGAACCTGCGACGCCCAAGGATGGTTTCGGTGTATCCGGTAAGGCGTGCGTCGTCGACGACGGAACTGAGGTAGTCGCGCACGCCCCCGAACCGCTCGAAGTACTCGTCCATCAACCCGCGAGCCTCGTCCGGCGGAATGCTGAGTTGTTGTGACAACCCAAACGCGGACAGCCCGTAAGCCAATCCGTAGGACATCGCCTTGATCCTGCTGCGCATCTCTGGAGTCACAAGGTCGGGCTCGACGCCAAACACCCGCGACGCAACTGTGGTGTGGAGATCCTCACCCGAGACGAACGCATCGATGAGGCCGACGTCGTCGGACAGATGCGCCATGATGCGCATCTCCACCTGGCTGTAGTCGGCGGTCATCAGTTCTGAGTAGCCATCGCCAACTGCAAAGGCCGAGCGGATCCGCCGTCCTTCTTCGGTACGAACCGGAATGTTCTGCAGGTTTGGCTCGGTGGAAGACAAGCGCCCGGTGGCGGCAACGGTCTGCATCAGTGTTGTGTGAATTCGTCCGTCCTCAGACACAGCCCGCTGCAGACCTTCAACGGTGACCAACAGCTTCATGACATCACGATGGCGGAGCAGGTGCGCCAGGAACGGGTGCTCAGTCTGCTCATGGAGGAACGTCAACGCATCCGCATCGGTGGTGTATCCGGTCTTCGTGCGCTTGGTCTTTGGCATGTTGAGCTCGTCGAACAGGACCACCTGCAGTTGCTTGGGCGAGCCTAGATTCACCTCCCGACCAATGACCTCGTAGGCAGCTTGCGCCGCAGCTTTCACTTCGTTGGCGAACCACTCACGCAACTGGTCTAGGTCCTCCTGGTCGATTCCAATCCCCACCCGTTCCATTCCGACCAGAACGGCCGTCAGGGGAATCTCCACCTTGTGAAGCAGGTCCTCGCCACCGTATTCGCCTAGCTCCTTCAACAACGCGGTTGAAAGGTCGAGGATCGTTCGCGCTTCGACGCCCAGCTGTTTCGCCCGATCGGAGTCTGCCTCGGCATCGAGCGTGAGCTGGCCGTCGCCGCCTGCTCCACTGATGTCGCGTTGCAGCCAACGAACAGCGAGATCGGACAGTTCGTAGTCGCGCTGGTCTGGCCGCACCAGATATGCCGCCAAGGCTGTGTCGCATGCCACGCCACGAACCGAGCAGGCCAGCGCCGCGAAAGCCAACATGGGGCCGTTGGCGTCATGCAGCACCTTGGGTTTCGACTCGTCCTCAAGCCACTCCAGCAACACTCGCTGGTCGGCCTCGGACAACTCGTTCCAGTCCATCGCAGCCGTCGCACCATCAGCCGAGGCGATGCCTAGCGCGCTGAGTGTGCCGGTACCCCGGCCATAGGTCCCGCTCACCGAAACCCCACACGCGCTCTTCGTGTGCTTGCTCACCCACGCTGTCACCGCGCCGGAGGTGAGGCGTTCGACCTCGACTTCGACGACCCCCGACTCGGGATCGGAGGTCTCAATCGTTTGTGCCAGCCTCTCCCGCAGCACGCGGAACTGAAGTGCATCAAACACCTCGTGCACAGACTCGCGATCCCAGTCTTGGCGCACGAGGTCGAGCGGACCAACCTCGAGCGGGACATCGCGCACGAGCTCTGTCAGCTGACGATTAGTCATGACCTGCGCGAGATTCGCACGAAGCGCGTCGCCAACTTTGCCCTTGACCTGGTCGACGTTGTCAACCAACCCCGTAAACGAACCAAACTGTTGAATCCACTTGGTTGCGGTCTTTTCGCCCACGCCCGGGATTCCAGGCAAGTTGTCACTGGGGTCGCCGCGCAGAGCGGCAAAGTCAGGGTACTGCTGCGGGGAAAGACCATACTTTTCTTCGACGGCCGCCGGAGTCATGCGAGCCAGCTCAGACACACCCTTCTTCGGGTAGAGCACTGTGACGTGGTCGTTGACTAGCTGAAACGCATCGCGGTCGCCAGTAATGATCGCGACGTCGATGCCATCCGACGTTGCTTGTCCGGCCAAGGTGGCGATGACGTCGTCAGCCTCGAAGCCGTCGACCGCAATCACCGCGATGCGCAGCGCCTGTAGAACCTCCTCGATGAGGCTTACCTGCCCCTTAAATGCATCCGGGGTGGATGTGCGGTTGGCCTTGTACTCCGGGAACTGCTCCGAGCGAAACGTCGCGCGAGACACGTCGAACGCCACTGCGATATGTGTGGGGTTCTCGTCGCGCAGGGCATTGATCAGCATCGACGTAAAGCCGTAGACCGCGTTAGTCGGCTGCCCGGTAGTAGTCGAGAAGTTCTCTACGGGAAGCGCATAGAAAGCTCGGTAAGCCAGGGAATGTCCATCCAGCAGCAGCAGCTTCGGTTGCGACGTCACGCTGCGATCGTAGGACCGACCGCTGTCAGTCGATCCCGGGGTAACAGCGTCGCCACGAAGGGACTGGATTTCCCGCGGGCCACCGCCGCATAGGCTGCAGGCCGTGAATCCGCGAGACTTTGTCGACCAGCTGCCCGAGGCCCCCATCCACGGCCGCCTCGGAATCACCATTACCGAGGCCTCGATCGACCGCGTCGTCGGCACGATGCCGGTCGCGGGCAACGAGCAGCCATTTGGTGCCTTGCACGGCGGGGCATCGGTGGTGCTCGCTGAGAGTTTGGGCTCCATCGGGAGCGCCCTCCACGCAGGCGCCGACGCGATGGTCTCCGGAGTCGACGTCAACGCGACGCATCATCGTGCGGTCACCTCTGGCGTTGTCACCGGCACCGCCACCCCACTCCATCTCGGACGCACGGTGGCCACCTGGCAAGTTGCGATCGTCGACGATGACGGCCGAGCCTGCTGCACCGCGCGCATCACCTGTGCGATCCGACCCAAGTCCTATCCCTCGCGGAGTTGACGGCCGCGCCTTCTGCGCGTCAGCACGTCACGTACCCCGTCATCGCCGGAGAGCTTGCGTTGCAGAAGTGACGTAGCAATGGCTCGTCGCACAACGAGTGGACTGAAGCCGAGGCGGGCGAAGTATCTGTTTGTATCCCGAGAGCCAGGAAAAACTCCGACCGTTACGTAGTCGGCTCCGACATCGTTTGCGAACGCCATTGCGCTTTCGACGATCGCACGCCCGACGCCACGACGACGCCGATCGTTGCGTACATGCATGAACGAGATTTGAATCGACTCGACGTCGCTGATGGGCGTAATGGGAAGTCGGCTTAACACCGCCAACCCGACAATCTCGGCCTCGATCTCCGCCAAAATCACGCGGTGCGCATCGTCTGAACCTAACGCCGCTAGCCGATCACGGACGGCGGAAGTGGAAGCTGGGGGTCCGAATGGACCGAGTCGACCACCAGACTCTCGTAGCTCGTCCCACAAGTCGACGACCGCCGCCAGGTCAGAGTCGCTCGCTTCACGCGTGCGCACCGTTACCACGGGCACAAATCCTCCAGGTTGAACGCTTGACCGGCGCGCAACAGCACGCCAGCCCCCCACCTACGCTCCCCCATGGCCGCCAGGCAGCCTACGCCTCAAACAGCTGGGCTCGCGACAGATCAACCGCTGGGGGCTAGTCCCTGGTCAATGAGCGCCTGGATGCGCGGCCCAATATCTGCCGATCCGATCAACACAATCGCGTCGGCAGCCGCGTCGCCGACCTTCGCGATCGATTTCTTGGAGATTTGAGCGTCCGCGCGAAATTTCACAGACACAACCACGTTTCCGCCAGCATTTTGGACGTCTTCAGCGAACGCGTCAGCTACCGCTTGCTCCCCTGGGTCAGCTCCT
>DATKIY010000036.1:0-2378 GCA_035543875.1 Actinomycetes bacterium
CTTGGAGTCAGTTCTGACCTACGAAGGCACCGAAGAGATTCACACGTTGGTGGTGGGCGAAGCCGTCACCGGAATCCCTGCCTACCGCTAGCAGTTCTCCTCAGCTATGCATGGTGGAGGCTGGGTTTCGTCTCCGCCTTGGTCTGAGGAGAGGCTGAACATCAGCACGCCCCACAGCGCCAGCGAAAGCACGATGACCCCGAGCATCAAGCCTTTGCCGTCCACTTGTTCTTCCCCTGGTTTCCCACTGGTTACAGACTCGAGTCATTGCCAAACCGGTCACGAACACGCGTTAGCCCCACGGCACCTCCCCCGTGCCACTCCTAAGCGTGCCATCGAAAACCCTCAGACGGAACCCCGAGAGCGTTTTCCGTGTCCCCCTCGGACCGGCGAGATCCGGCCAAGAGCAGCAGAAACGGCTGCCACGGCGTGCTCTCGATGATCATGCAAGAGCTGGACGACCAGGTCCACGTCGCAGGCTGCCAGCCCCGCGATGACCGCCTGATGCTCTTCGTGCACCTGGGTGCGGTGCCCCCGGTCGACGTAGTACAACGCTCGATACGCGTCAGTTGAGTCCCACAGAATCCGAATCAGGCGGGCTAGCCTGGGCATCCCGGCTGCCTCAATGATGATGAAGTGGAATCGCCGGTTCGCCGCAGTCATCGCGACCAGGTCGCCAGCAGCGTCGGCGCGATCAACCGCCGCTGCGGCATCGGCAAGCCTCGCGAGATCGTCGCTGGTGATAGCTGGAGCACCGACTCTGACTGCTTCGGACTCAAGCAGGTCGCGGATGCGGTAGACCTCACGAAGGTCATCAACATCAAGTTCTGCGACAAAGTACCCACGGTGCGGCCGGTAGACGACCTGACCCTCGCCCTCCAGGATCTTGAGCGCTTCACGCAGCGGAACGCGCGAGACGCCAAACCGCTCAGCCAACGAGTCCTGCAGAACTTGTTCGCCCGCGCGAAGTTCGCCTGAAACGATCGCTCGACGTAGCTCGGTCAAGACCGCCTCTTGGGCAGTGGGCGGACGTCTAAACCGCTCGGCGGTCACGACCGTCCGTCGCTTTGCAACAAGGCGGCAAGCCACTCTTCATCTGCTTCGCCGAGCTTTGGAGGACGACGTCGGTAGGTTGCGGGGGTCGCGTCGAGCGTGATGGGGTGCGCCACGGTCGGGACCCCCTCGGTGTCAACGATCGGCGTGAGCCCAAGCCGCTCTGCTAGCGCAAACGCCCCGGCCAGGTCGTTGATGGGACCGCAGGGGATTCCCACCTCCGACAACGCAGTCGTCCACTCGTTGCAACCGCGTTCACGCAACGCGGCGCACATCAGCTCGTACAGCGCTTCGCGATGTTGGACCCGCAACGGGTTTTTTTCGAAACGGCTGTCATCGGCCCACTCCGGGTGTCCGAGCACGCTGGCACAAGCCCGGAACTGACGGTCATTGCCGACCGCAATCACGAAAGGCTGATCACGTGTGGGGAAGGACTCGTAGGGAGCGATGCTGGGATGACGGTTACCCATGATGCCTGGAACAAAGCCCGCTGCGGCAAAGCCCGCCGACTGGTTGACCATGCCCGACAGCAGCGACGACAGCAGATTGACCTCAACCCTTTGACCAACGCCCGTCGAACTTCGATGTGCGAGCGCGGCCAAAATCCCCACGGTGGCATGCAGACCCGTGATCACATCAACGAGCGCAACACCAACTTTGACCGGCTCATCGGACCGCGACCCGGTCATGCTCATCAACCCACCGACCGCCTGAACCAGCAGGTCGTAGCCGGGCAGCTGCTCGGCCGCAACGCTTCGACCGAAACCGGTGATGGCGCAGTAGATCAGCCCAGGATGCTGCGCACGCAGGTGGTCGTACCCCAAGCCCAGTCGGTCGAAGGTGCCCGGTTTGAAGTTCTCGACGAGTACATCAGCTCGGGCCACCAGCTGCCGCGCGGCGGTGAGTCCGTCAGGAGACTGCAAGTCCAAGGTCAATGAACGCTTGTTCCGGTTTACCGACGCGAAGTAAGTGGCCTGCTCTTGGTGCCAAGGCGGCCCCCAAGCTCTGGTGTCGTCGCCTGACCCTGGCCGCTCCACTTTGATCACTTCCGCGCCCAGGTCAGCCATCAGCATCGTGGCGTACGGGCCAGCCAGCACGCGGCTGAAGTCGGCAACGACCACGCCATCCAGGGCGCCAGCCGTCATGACGTCTCCCGGAAGTTTCTCGTTGCGAACCTGGTTTGGAGATTGTATCCAAACCAGGGACTACAGGCGAGAGCGGTCGACTGCCCTGCCGATGAGCCGCACCGCCACCCCAAGCAGCATCAAGTTACCGAGCATTTGGACGGTCCCCAGCACTCGCGCGGTCTGGCTCGCGGGGTGGAT
>DATKIY010000037.1:0-4626 GCA_035543875.1 Actinomycetes bacterium
CGGAAAGTGAACCAGCCGGTAGGCATCGGTGAGGTCAGCGAACCCTTCGCGCGCACGAATCTCATCGGGAATGGGATCGGGAAGTTCGGGCAGCGGATCGAGAACCACCTTGATCGCCCCGGCGATCCGCCAGGAGGAGAACTTGGCAGTGGCCGGGTAAATCGGGATGACCTTGCCCGCGACAGCCTCGATCAGCTCGAAGTTCTCCTCCAGACTGGTTCGCTCAGAGAGCGGAGCATCCGAAAGGATCGCGTAGTGCGGGTGAGTGAGCTGCCACTCCCCACGGTAGAAGCCGACCTCGCCGGCAAACAGACCCTTCATGCCCACCAGAAGCTTCTTGGCCAACCATCGCTGGTTGAAGAACGTCAGCGACAACTGACGAGATCCGTCCGTAACGACAACCTTCTCAAGAGTCCCTTTCCGTTCGCGCATCCTTCGGGAGTGCACGGAAACGACTCGAGCCAGCACGGTCGCGTCTTCACCAACTTGCAGGTTGGACAGGTCGGTAAGAACCCCACGCTCGGCATAGCGTCGGGGAAAGTGTGCGAGCAGCTGCCCGACTGACTCATAACCGAAGTTGTCGCGCAGCGGCTTGGAACTCTTTGGGGACAGGAGCCGGCTGATCGGTTCCTCCAGCGGGTCGAGTGTCTCTTCTGTCATGCGGGCTTACTCGACACCCAGCAGCAGCGGGTAGTGAGGCTGCTCTCCCACGTAGCAAACGACCTCAACATCGGGACGACGATCGTGAAGGTGTTGCTTGAGCAGCTTGGCCAAGACCGCACCTTCACCTGATCCCTGGACCACGGTGACCAACTCCCCGCCTCCGGTGAGCATCCGATCGATGACGTCATGAGCCACGACCGACAGGTCGGTTCCGAGTACAGCGACATCGCCATCGATCAAACCCAACACGTCTCCTGCCCGACAGATCCCAACCGTGGTCATCGCCTCGCGCATCGCAACCGTGATCGCGCCATGACGCGTGGCTGCCGCAGCTGAGGTCATGGACACAACGTCGTCGTCGAAGCGACGACCACCGTCGTGAACGGCCAATGCAGCAAGGCCCTGGACAGGTGCACGTGTGGGCACCACCGCGATGCGAACGCCTTTTCCTCGTGACAGCTCCGCCGCCGTCTCAGCAGCCGCCACGTGATCTGGGTCGTTGGGCAGCACAATGACCTCATTCGCGCCAGAGTGCTCAATCGCCGACATAAAGGCCGAAGGTGAAGGCCGCTGCCCCGGACCGCCAATGATCACGGTGGCCCCGACGGATTCGAAAAGGTCGGCGAGTGCGCGACCGGGCACCACAACCACCACGCTTCGCGCGGTTGGCGGGGCGTCGATGAGGTCATCAGCCGTCAGGTCGGGCTGTTCGCTGAGTTCAGACCGACCGGGCTCGGCTGAGTTGGCCCCAGCCAGTGACGTGATCCGAATCCGGAAGGTTCGCCCCACGGTGACGCCGACTTCGACGGCAGATCCCGGATCGTCGGTGTGAACGTGAACATTCCACAACCGGTCGCCACCTACGACAACCACTGAGTCACCGAGTTCGTCCAGTCTTGCGCGGAGGTCAGGGACGGAGTCATCGTCTGCCTCCAGCAGGTACATGACCTCAAACGCTGGACCGCCTGGGTCGGCACCATGCACAGCACCCTCAGCCACCATCTCCGGTCGATCCATCCGTCCTCCGGGCTGGTCGGACCGAGTTTGCGGCGGGATCGGAAGCGGAATGCCCGTCACGACCGCCTGAAGCGCATCGAGCAATACCACCAGCCCGCGACCACCGGCGTCGACCACCCCTGCACGGCGCAACACCTCCAACTGGTCTGGGGTCTTGGCCAACGCAACGCGTGCAGCCTCGGCTGCACCCTGTACGGCATGGGTCAACGAGGTGTCGCCACCTGCTACGGCGGCGGACGTGGCCGACGCGGCAGCGCGGACGACCGTAAGCACCGTGCCTTCGACTGGACGGGCAACAGCGGCATACCCGAGGTCGGCTGCGTGGCTCAGCGCGGCACCGAACTCGACACCCTGCACACTGCCTGTCACCGTGCCAAACGACTCAGCCATACCTCGAAAGAGCTGGGAAACGATCACGCCCGAGTTGCCACGAGCCCCCAACAGGGCACCGCGGGCAAACGTTGCGGTAAGGCCAGCGAGGTCGGTGCGCTGATCAGCCGCCGCAGCCCGCACGCCAGCTTCTACGGTGAGGAACAAGTTCGTGCCGGTGTCTCCATCGGGGATGGGGAAGACATTCAGGGCATCGATTTCGGCGCGTGCCCGGCCCAGCGCCGACAGTCCGACATCGCCCCATCGGCGCAACGCATCAGCATCCAGTTGCTGGAGCACGCTCACCTGACCTGGGCTTCCTTCCAGTCGCAAACGATCTTGTCAGCTAGCTCGGGGGACGTTCCCGCCCGAAGCTTTGGGATCGGAGGGCAGCCTAATCCCCGGCGCCGACGCAGCCGCTGGGGTCGATCCCGTCGGTTTTGGCGGACCTGCTGCGCTCCGGTAGTCTGACGCGGTTGCCTTGAACCGTCCGGCGACTTCCAACGACTGGTCCAACGACCAAGACGAACGAACGAGGAGTGACCGTGGCTGCCAAGTGCGACGTCTGCGGCAAAGGCCCAGGCTTCGGGAACAGCATCTCTCACTCTCACCGGCGCACGCCCCGTCGTTGGAACCCGAACGTTCAGACGGTGAGAACCACCATCGGTGGCACGCCAACCAAGCTGACCGTGTGCACGTCATGCATCAAGGCTGGCAAGGTCGCTCGCTGAGCCGAGCTTGACCGAGTTTTCCCCGAGTTAGAGCTGGGCCTGAGCTGAATGGCCTCACGGCGCGTTGAAGTGGCTGAACCCGGCACCGCCAAATGCAGTTCCACTGACTGCTTGGCCATCGACAGTGACCGGACTGTCTTCACCGATCGACTCGTCTCTGGCGACCACCTCACCGATCAACTCAAACCCAGCAGGTAGGTCCGCCCCGGCGGAGAAGGTCGCGACCAACGCGTGGTCATGTCCGCCGGTCAAAATCCACAGCATCGGGTCCAGTCCATACGCCGCCGCGACCGCTTGCAGAGGTTCGGGCCGCTCGAAACTAGCTCCTCGCAGGGCTATGCCCACTTTGCTCTCGCGTGCAATGTGACCGACATCGGCGAGCAGTCCATCGCTGACATCGCACATGGCCGTGGCCCCTGCCCGGGCTGCGGCAATCCCGGCGGCGTACGGCGGCTCTGGGTGCTGATAGGCCGCAACGAGTGCGCGGGGCGAGCGAAACCCACGCGACAGCACGGCCAATCCAGCTTCTGCGAAGCCGAGCCGACCACACACCGCGACAACATCCCCCTCTCTTGCGCCTGCGCGCGTCACCGGTGCGCGCCCGGCCAAGTCGCCGAGGGCAGTGACGCAGATAGAAAGCTCACGCGATCGAGCTATGTCGCCGCCAACCACTCTCGCTCCAACCAACGTTGCTTCGTCACGCAATCCATCGGCCAGCCGCAAACACCACGAGACCGCTTGGTCGGCAGGCATGCTCAGCGCTACTACCAGCGCCGTCGCCCTGCCACCCATTGCCGCAATGTCGGCCAGGCTCGCTGCAGCTGCACGTCTGCCAATCTCGTAGGGCGGTGACCAGTCAGTCCTAAAGTGCACGCCAGTCACCAGCACATCAGTGGACACCGCAACGCACCCGTCAGGCGTGCGCACGACGGCAGCGTCATCACCCACCCCCACAATCACCAGCTCGTCGTCCAGCTGCGAGTCCGGACCTGACTCCTGGAACCGCTTGCGGAGTGCGCTGATCAGGCCGAACTCGCCAATTCCGGACACGCTGCCACTGGAAGTGGCATCAGCGGATTTGCCTGAGAACTCGCTCACCACGGCCTCCTGCCGGTACCGTCTGCTGCAACGGCCTCGTTTTTGTTGTTTGGGTAGCTTGGACAGCGGTCCCTGGTGGAGAGGACGCAAGACATGGTCACGGCCTACATCCTGATCCAGACCGAAGTTGGACGCGCGGCCGAGGTCGCCGATCAGATCGCCAAGATCCCTGGTGTGACGCTCGCAGAGAACTTGATTGGTGCCTACGACGTGATCGTGCGGGCCGAGGCAAACAGCGACGACGAACTGGGGCGATTTGTCGTCGCTCAGGTTCAGGCAGTGCCAGGCATCACGCGAACCTTGACGTGCCCCGTCGTCAATCTCTGATTTTTCGTTGCGCGATCTCGGCAGGACACGTGTCGCCCTGGCGGCACCACTTGTGCTCATGGCGTGCGCACTCGCTGGCTGCAGTAACGCCGTTGACGTCGAACCCCCACCCGTGGACCCGGAGGTCGCGGCTGTCTGCGCTGACCTGATCGGGGCGTTGCCATCCGAAGTGCTCGACCAACCAGCCGTTGTCACAGAGCCCAAGTCACAGCAGACGGCGGCCTGGGGGGATCCACCGATCGTGCTGCGGTGCGGAGTCGCCGAACCGGCATCGTTTGAGCCGACGTCGGAGGTAACTGCAGTCAACGGGGTCGACTGGTTCCCCGAGCAGCGTGACAACGAGTACGTGTTCACCACTTGGGGACGAACCGTGCGGGTGGAGCTGAAAGTTCCTCGCGATTACACCCCGGCCGGTGCCTTA
>DATKIY010000038.1:0-8563 GCA_035543875.1 Actinomycetes bacterium
AGCTGCTGGATTCAGCGAGGCGGCCGAGGCGGTCGGCGGCGACGTTGTTCGTTGCGCGCGCCATCGCCTGGAACATGTCGAGATGGTCGACGCAAACCATCTGCGTGTCTTCGCCGAGTTCGGAGTCGTCGCGAGTGTGCAGCCCGTCTTTGATGAGTTGTGGGGAGGCGACAGTGGTATGTACGTCGGACGGCTAGGCGAACGCAGGGCTCGCACCCTCAACCCGTTTTCGGCCATGATCGACGCAGGCATTCCGTTGGCACTTGGCTCGGACGCTCCAGTAACGCCGTTGGGGCCGTGGTCTGCCGTACGGGCCGCCGCACTCCACCAGACTCCAGAGCACCGGATCAGCGTCCGGGCCGCATTCAACGCGCACACCCGCGGCGGCTGGCGCGCGGCCGGGCTCGACGCCGGCGGCTCACTCACAGTTGGTGCGCCGGCCAACCTAGCTGTTTGGAGTGCGTCCGACCTCGTCGTACAGTCACCCGACGATCGGGTGGCAGCCTGGTCAACCGACCCCAGGGCTGGGGTGCCTGGCCTTCCAACGCTTGAGTCCGACGCTGCCTTGCCCATTTGCTTGCGAACTGTCGTTCGCGGCTCCACTGTGTTCGTACGCGACTGACGCCAGGAGACATGCTGTGACCACTCGACGCACGACCAAGCTCCACCTAGACCCGGTGGTTGCTCGAAAAGCCCGGAGTCTGGCGCGCAAAGCCGGCCGTCCGATCGTGAAGCTTGCGACAACGCACACGACGGTTTCGGTGGAGCGCGCCGTGTTGCGGCTGGCTGGCCTGTCTGGAGCCGATCCCGACGGCGAGCCGTGGGTGAACCACTTGGTCGACGCAGTGCGCGACCAGGTTGGGCTTGAGCAAGGGGTAGCCGTACCGGTGTGGGACGCCCTTCGTTCCGGCGAACATACCGACCTCACCGCGCTTGCGCAGAAAGCGGCGACGGGAAGCGTCACCTTTCGACTTCCCAGCGGGCGGGACGAGATCCGCGCCCGCAGCGCAGCCAGGAAGGTTGCTAGCGGTGGGCTGGCCCGGATCGATCGCAACCGCAAGGAACGCGATCAACTCATCCGCAAGTTTGGGGATCCACCGAAGCCGTGGATCTATCTCATCGTGGCGACTGGCGACATCTACGAAGACATGCCTCAGGCGCAGGCTGCAGCGCGCGAAGGCGCCGACATCGTCGCAGTAATCAGGTCGACTGGGCAGTCACTCCTCGACTTTGTTCCGGAGGGTCCAACCCGTGAGGGATACGCGGGAACGTATGCGACCCAAGACAACTTCCGGCTCATGCGAGGCGCACTCGACGAGGTGTCAGCTGAACTCGGACGGTACGTGCGGCTGACCAACTACGCATCAGGACTCTGCATGCCAGAGATCGCGACGTTGGCTGGGCTCGAGCGGCTCGACATGATGCTTAACGACTCGATGTACGGGATCTTGTTCCGAGACATCAACCCAATCCGGACCTTTGTCGACCAACGGTTTAGCAGGCAAATTCACTCACGTGCCGGGATCATCATCAACACAGGTGAGGACAACTACCTCACCACCGCCGATGGCGTCGAGGCCGCACACACCGTCACTGTCAGCCAACTGCTGAACGAGTACTTTGCCAAAGAGGCCGGACTGCAGGACGCACAGATCGGGCTGGGTCACGCGTTCGAGATCAACCCGTCGGTACCAGAGTCCTTCCGAATGGAGCTGGCGCATTCCTTGCTTGCTCGCGAGCTCTTCCCCCATGCACCGCTGAAGTGGATGCCGCCAACCAAGCACATGACAGGAGATGTGTTCGGGGGTTACCTACTCAATGGGTTCTTCAACCTCGTTGGCTCGATGACCGAACAAGACATTCTGTTGGTCGGCATGCTTACCGAGGCTGTCCACACACCATGGCTATCCGACCGAGACTTGGCGCTGCAAAACGTCCGATACGTTTTCAACGCCACAGCGGGGCTCGCCGAAGACTTCCGTCCAGCCAGCGATGGCTTCGTCGTGCAGCGAGCACATCAAGTTCTGGCGGAGGCTGTTGACCTCCTCGAACGCATCGTCGACGACGGACTGCTGAACGCGATCGGCGACGGCACGTTTGGCCTCATGAAGCGCCCAGCTGACGCTGGACGCGGGCTAGATGGGGTTGCCAAGCACGCCGCTGACTACTACAACCCCGCATCGGAGTTGCTGGCAGAGGGATTCGAAGCAAGGAGCAACTCATGAGCAAGAAGAACGGTGCAAAGGAATCGCCAACCATCATCCGCCCGTACGGGGACGCGACTGGTGACGGCAGAGTCCAGCTCTCGTTCACACTGCCAGTGCCTACGGATAAACGGGCGGAAGGTGCGGCGCTTCAACTTGCCGCGAAGATGGGCCTCGAACCGGCGATGGTTGTCCACTCCAAGTCGATGGGGCCGGACTTCACTTTCTTTGTCGTTTTCGGGCAGGCGCAACATCTCATCGATCTAACGAAGGTAAAGATCGTTGAACGCGAGTTCCCGCTGCTGTCGCCGAAAGAGGTCAGCGCTGCCGTCAAGAAAGGGCTGCGCAGACCACTCGTCGTCATCGGCGCCTGCATTGGGACCGATGCGCACACGGTGGGCATCGACGCCATCTTGAACATCAAGGGCTGGGCAGGCGAAAAGGGCCTAGAGGCCTACAGCGAGCTAGAGGTACACAATCTCGGCGCGCAGGTGTCGGTACCGGAGCTCGTCGAGCACGCGCACCGACTGTCCGCGGACGCCGTGTTGGTCAGCCAAGTAGTCACGCAGCGAGATGCACATATTCACAATGTCACTCAGCTGTCGGCCGCCTTTCGTGAGTCATACCCGACTGGGGAGCAGCCGGTTCTGATTGCCGGTGGGCCACGATTCGACGAAGCAGGAGCCGACGCCCTCGGGGTGGACCGAGTGTTCGTCAAAGGAACCACACCTGGTGAAGTAGCCAGCTATCTGGTGCATGTGCTGTGTCGCCCGACGACGCGCGCGCCTGATAAGCAGAAGTCGAAGACCGCGACGGCAAAGAACAAGAAGTCCAAAACCCAGCAAACGGCAGCGAAGCGCAAGACGAGGAAGGCTTCCGCATGAGCGACGATCCACGGACCGGACTGGTTGTTAAACACCGGCGGTACGTGCCCTACTCGCACGCACACTATGCGGGCAACCTGGTCGATGGCGCGTACACCTTGGCGCTGTTTGGCGACGTCGCCACTGAAGCTTGCATCCAGACCGACGGCGATGAAGGGCTGTTCGCTTCCTACTCAGACGTGCAGTTTCTGGCGCCGGTTCGCGCTGGGGATGTGGTCGAGGTGTCAGCTACGGTCTCGCGGGTCGGCTCACGTAGCCGTACGCTGCAGTTTGAAGCTCGAGTCGTGTGCAGAGGTCGGCCCGATCTTGGCGAGTCTGCGGCCGAGGCGCTGCCAGACCCGCTCGTCACCTGCACGGCGGTCGGCACTGTCGTCGTGCCGCCTCAGACCTAGCTGTCGGGTCCGCGCGCGTGAAGCGGGTACTGTCTTTTAGTGTCCTCTTCCACGTCCCCAGCCACCGGTTCGGCGGCCAGCGCCGCGGGCGTACCCGAGACAACTTCTGGGACGTCCGCCGAAAACCCGACTGAGGCCAGGTTGTCGCTAGGTTGGCGTGTCCTGCTTGCCGCAGGCGGGGGAGTACTCCTGGTTTTCGCGTTTCCGCCTTATGGAGTCTGGCCGTTCGCCATCCTGGCTGTAGCTGGGCTGACGCTGCTCGTTCGACGGCTCAGTGCGCGTGCTGCCGGTTTGGTGGGTGGGGCCTTTGGGTTGGTCTTCTTCCTCGGTTTGATGCCGTGGCTGCGCGTGATTGGCCCTGATGCCTGGGTTGGGTTGTCGCTCCTTTGTGCGGTCTACATTGCCGCGCTGGCTATAGGGCTGCAGGTTCTGACGCGACTACGTTGGTGGCCGTTCACCACGGCAGCGCTATGGGTCGCGATGGAGCTCGTGCGTGATCACATTCCTTGGGGTGGCTTCCCCTGGGGACGACTAGCGTTCGCGAACAGCGACAGCTGGCTCACCGGGTGGGTGTCAGTAGCTGGCGCACCCCTGCTCACATTCATCGTGGCGCTGACCGCAGGGTTGCTTGCTGCTGCCGTTGTCGGGTACCGAAGTCCAGCTCGAGCGGCAGTACTCGTTGTGGCCGCCGTGCTGATCGCCTGTTCCGGGTTACTTGTGCCGCGCCCAACTGACGGTCAGTCCGTCACGACTGCGGTGGTTCAGGGCAACGTGCCACGAACCGGCATGGACGCGTTCGGTCAACGCGAGGCGGTGCTCCACGGACATGTCGACGCAACCCTGCAGCTGGCCCACGACGTTGCGGCCGGGACCGTTCCGCAGCCAGACGTCGTCATCTGGCCGGAAAACGCGTCCGACATCGACCCGGTGCTCGACCAGGGGGCGTACGACCTCATCGACCATGCGGTCCGTGCCGTTGGAGCGCCAACCCTGGTTGGTTTGGTATCGGAGACTCCCGATGGGTCCGAACTCCTGAACTCAGGGGTTGTGTGGTCACCAGAAACCGGCCCAGGTGCCCGGTACGTGAAGCGCCACCCGGTTCCGTTCGGCGAGTACGTGCCGTTCCGGAGCTTTCTTTCGCACTTTGTGAGTCGACTGGACCGGGTTCCTCGAGACTTTGCTGCGGGGAGCGACCCCGGCGTTCTCCAACTAGGTCCGGTTGTGGCGGGGGACGTTATTTGTTTTGAAGTGGCGTTTGACAACCTGGTCCGTGATGTGGTTCGTGGCGGCGCTGACGTCATCACAGTGCAGACGAACAACGCAACCTACGGGGGGACCGGCCAAGTTGAGCAACAACTCGCGCTGTCGCGGTTGCGTGCTGTCGAACACGGTCGATCAGTGCTGGTAGCTGCAACGTCAGGAATTAGTGCGATCATCGCGCCCGATGGAACGATTCAGGACGAGGCTCCTGAGTTCACGCAGCAGGTCTTGGTCGATGACGTGGTCGTGCGCCACTCGCAGACCCTCGCCACGCGGGTGGGTGCGGTACCCGAACTGTTGCTCACGATGGTCGGGTTCGGCGCCGTCGCCTTCGGTGTCATCAGCAGACGTCGGAGGGAGCGCTCCAAGTGACCAATAGCGCCGAACCTCCCCTCATCGTCATGCCCACGTACAACGAAGCGAGGACGCTGCCTTCGGCGGTCTCCAATCTGCTTACCCACGTCCCGGCAGCGCATGTGCTGGTCGTTGATGACGGAAGTCCCGACGGAACAGGAGAGCTCGCCGACGAGCTAGCTGCTGCCCACGACGGCGTTCACGTGTTACATCGCGGACGCAAGCAAGGGCTTGGCGCTGCGTACCTGGCGGGGTTTCGTTGGGCTATGGGACGCGACTATGAAGTGATCGTTGAGATGGACGCCGACGGCTCGCATCAGCCTCAGTTCCTGCCAACGATGCTGAGCAAACTTGAAACGGCAGACGTCGTTATCGGATCGCGATGGGTTCCAGGCGGGGCTGTCGAGAACTGGCCGAAATCACGACTTTGGCTATCACAAGGAGGCAACGTCTACACCCGGTTGATGTTGGGCTTGCCCGTTCACGACGCCACTGCTGGATACCGGGCCTACCGTCGTGAGGCGCTAGAAAGGATTGGGCTGGAGCAGGTGCGCTCTCAGGGCTACTGCTTTCAAGTAGATCTGACCAGGCGAGCCGTGCGAAGCGGCCTGCGCATCGTCGAAGTTCCGATTACGTTTGTCGAACGGGAGATCGGAGAGAGCAAGATGAGTCGAGTGATCGTCGCTGAAGCACTGTGGCGCGTCACGGTATGGGGCGTGCGTGACCGAGCCCGTCAGCTTGCCCAATCAACTCAGCGGAGGCGCAGCTAATGGGACTGTTCGCGTTCTGCGTCTTCGTCGTACTGCCGATCGCCGAGATCATGCTTGCCGTGTTCGTGGCGGATCAGATCGGTTGGGACTGGACGCTTCTAGCGTTGCTCGGACTGTCCATGCTTGGCGTGCTCGTCATTCGCGGTACGTGGCGGGCCGCAGCCGAGGTGGCCAACACCGACCCAACGGTCGCGATGGCGTCAGCTCCTGCAGTTGGAACAAAAGCCGCTGACGCCGCAATCAGAATGTTCGCCGGTTTTTGCCTGCTCATTCCTGGCTTCATCACCGCCGCGGTCGGACTTTTGTTGCTGCTGCCGCCCGTTCGCGCCCTCGTCCGCGTCGCAGCTGGCAACGCGGTACTGCGAAGGTTTCCAACCATGCAGTCAACCGTGACGCGGGTGCGCATCATGACAACTGATCCGGGAAACGTCGTACCCGGGCAAGTGGTGGATCCCGACGCGTCCACACAAGACCCAGACGCAGATCCGCCCCGGTCAATCACTTAGTTCGGCGCAGCAGCAAGCGCGACGTAGAGCCGCAGTCAAAAACGAGGAGCGAAAGACTTAGGCGCTCTTGCGCTTGCCCGGCGCGGGGACTCCACCGTCGGCACGAAGCAGCGAAAGCCGCTCTTCCAGCAGCTCCTCGAGCTGAGGAATGGTGCGACGCTCGAGCAGCATGTCCCAGTGGGTGCGCTGCGGCTTGCCCATTTTCTCTTCGGGCAGCGGGATGTCTTGAGCAATAGCGACGCTTCCGCACTGCCGGCATTCCCAACGAGCGGGGACATCTGCTTCAACGGAGAAAGGCACCGTGAACGTGTGCCCGTGCGGGCAGTCGTAGCTGATCATCAAGCGGGCCGCAGGCTCTACGCCAGCATCTGTCTCATAGCTGGTTGCGCCGAGGCGGGTTCCGCGAAGAGCACGGTCACTCATGACTTCCTCCGAAGGGCTGGTTGGCCCGCTGGACGGGTCGCCGGGGGTGGGGCGACGGGAACGCTCGAATGCATGGGTACTTCGGTAGCGCTTTGAGATAACGCCTAGAACGTTGGACGGATTCCCCGTCGGAAAGGATCCCGACTCAGTCGAATCTTTCCCCGAATTCTACTGGATCAAACCGGGCAAAAAGTACGCCAAACGGGGGCTACACGACCGTTGGCGGCGTGTTACCCACAGCCAAAATGGCCTCACGCACGCGAAGCCGGAGCAGCAGGAGCCCCCCAAGCACAAAGAACGTGACCAGGATCACGATCGCGACCCGGTAAGAACCCGACATTTCGTACGCCACAGCGAACGCGGCGGTGCCCAGCCAGCTCGTGCCGCGCTCAGAAATCTCGTAGAAGGAGAAGTACTCGGCCTCCTGCGACCGAGGGATTAGTTGAGAGAACAACGAACGTGACAGTGCTTGGGAGCCGCCCAGTACGAAGCCGATCACCGCCGCCAGGGCAAACAGGGGAGCGGGGGAGTTGGCCGGCAGGAAATAGGCGGCGACCAGCACCCCTGTCCAAACCACCAGGCTCAGCAAGATCACTCGTTGCGCGCCCAACCGGCCAGCCAGTCGTCCCAACGCCAAGGCGCCAACGCACGCCACGAACTGCACCAGCAGGATCACCGACGCTGACGTACTCGTGCCGAGCAGCAACTCCTTTTCGATGTATACAGCGGCCAACGCCACAACCGTCTGGATGCCGTCGTTGTAGAGGAGGTAGGCAACCAGGAACAACACGGTCTGCGGAAAGCGCCGCATCTGCGAAACGGTGTGAGCCAGCTGTCGAAATCCTGCGCTGACCACCCAGCCATCGCTCACCACTGCCGGCGTTCGGTTACGCAGCCGAGTGAGCGGGATCAGCGTGAACCCGGCCCACCAGACGCCCGCACTAAGCAGGCTAACCCGAACCGCTTGACCCTCAGTCAAACCCACCGCGTCGTGGCCGAGGAAAAGCGCGAGGTTGCACGACAACAAGATTGCGCCACCGAGGTACCCGAGCGACCACCCCCGCGATGACACGCGGTCACGTTCGTCCGGTTCGGCGATCTGTGGGAGAAACGCGTTGTAAACGACAATCGAGATCCCGAACGCAAGGTTCGCCACGACCAGAAGCAGGCCGCCGAGCCGGTAGCTGTCGCCCTCAAGGAAGAACATCAACATTGTTGCCGCGGCGCCGATGAATGCGAACGTCGCCAGCAGTTCTCGTTTACGAGCAGAACGGTCCGCAATTGCTCCCATCACTGGCAGGACCGCCACCTGCAACAACACGGACAAAGACACGATCCACGAGAAGTACGAGACGGGGCGAATATTCCAGAGTAGGAAACCGACCCGACCGTTCTCTGCTGCCGCGTTCTCCGCAAGCGTGATGAGGTAGGGACCCAGAAACACCGTGATGACGGTCGTCGAGAAGGCCGAGTTCGCCCAGTCGTAGAAGTACCAACCGCGTTGTTCGCGAATGCGACTTCTCGACGAGAGCTCTTGCTGGGTCAATGCTGTTCCGTCCGCCAGATGCCGCGAGCTGAGAAGACGCTCCGGAGCACCTCAGGGTCGTCGCTCATGATTCCGTCGACTCCGCGCTCGAGGAGGGATTCCATCGACGATCGCTCATTGACCGTCCAGACATGGATGGGCAAGCCCACGTCGTGACATCCGGTCAGCAGTTTCGAATCCAACAGCGGAAGGCGGGAAGGTCCCATGGGGAGCTGAACGACGTC
>DATKIY010000039.1:0-4720 GCA_035543875.1 Actinomycetes bacterium
ATGACCGCCGTCGACGGCATCCTCGACGCCGAGTCAGCCACCATGGTCAACACCGCCCTCGCACCGTTCCTAGTCCCCGCCGGCCCCACCGACACCCGCACCGCAGGCCAACGCCGCGCCGACGGACTGGTCGACCTCGCCCACGCCGCCGCCGACCACACCCTGCTGCCCGAAATCGCCGGCCAACGACCCCACCTCGAAATCCTCTGCCCACTCAACACCCTGACCCGAACCGACACCGATCACGACCAGCCGGCACCAGCCACCAGCCCGCAACCACCAACAGTCCTGCCCGGCTACCAACCCGCACGCCTCGGCAACGCCCCCAGCGGCGCACTCATCACCTCCACCGCCGTCCGCCGCATCGCCTGCGACGCCGACCTCACCAGGGTGGGATTGAACTCCGAATCCGTCGCCGTCGACTTCGGGCGCACCAAACGACTGTTTACCTCATCGCAACGACGAGCCCTCGCGCTCCGCGACGGCGGCTGCCGGTTCCCCGACTGCAACCGACCACCCGCCTACACCGACGCCCACCACATCACGTCCTGGCTCGACGGCGGCCCCACCAACCTCAACAACGGTTGCCTGCTCTGCCGCTACCACCACCGCAAAGTCCACGAAGGCGGCTGGCGAATCGAACAACACGACCCACTCAACGGCGCCACCGCACAACTGATCTTCCACGGACCCGACGGTCAACGCCTGCCCTCCTACCCCGCACGACTGTGAACCATGCATCGCAACCCCCATGTTCATTGCCCTAGTCTGCTGACGGACCGATCAGCGAGAGGGAGTACGCGTGGACCCGCGGCATGCCGTGTTGTTCGAGCCCATCCAACTCGGCCCAAAGTCTCTTCCCAATCGCTTTTACCAAGTTCCGCACGCCTCGGGTTTCGGCGTAGCACAACCGCAAACTCAGGCAGCGTTCCGCGCCATCAAAGCCGAAGGCGGGTGGGGTGGGGTCTGCGTCGAGTACGCGCCGGTGTCCGTCGACGCCGAAGAGACGCCAGCAGTTGCCGCTTTGTTTTGGGATGAAGGCGATGCGCTGGCCCTAAAAACCACAGTCGACGCAGTTCACGAACACGGCTCACTTGCTGGGCTTGAGTTGTTCCACGGTGGCGCTCACAGCGCGAATGGCCAATCGCGCGCGGCTCGGCTCGCGCCCAGCCAGGTCGCCTCGTCCGTGGAATGGGCCAGCCTGGCAAAAGAGATGGACCTAACCGACATTAAACGCGTGCAGCGAGAGTGGGCGGAAGCGGCAAGACGTGCGCGTGACGTCGGTTTCGACATCGTCTATGTATACGGAGCACACGGCTATCTGGTTACCCAGTTCTTCTCACTCCATACGAACCGTCGCGAGGACTCCTACGGCGGGAGTCTGGAAAACCGAGGTCGGTTCTGGCTGGAAACCCTAGAAGTCGTTCGTGATGCGGTCGGGAGCGACTGTGCAATCGCCACTCGGATTCCCGTCGCTGGCAAAGCCGGCCTCCCAGGCATCGAACCCGACGAGATGTTGCAACTGATCGAACAGGCAAGCCCACTCGTAGATCTATTCGACGTCAATGTCGGTACCTGGCCAGAGGACTCCGGCACTTCGCGCTACCACCCAGAAGGTCACGAACGACCCTGGACAGATCGGGTGCGTGAGGCAACGGCGAAGCCGATCGTCGGCGTCGGGCGCTACACCTCTGCCGACCTGATGGCAGAGATTGTTCGTACTAGATCACTTGACATCATCGGAGCGGCCCGACCGGCGATCGCCGACCCGTTCCTTCCGCGCAAAATCGCCGAGGGCAGGCTCGACGAGGTTCGCGAGTGCACCGGGTCAAATGTGTGCATCCTGCGCGAAGAAGAGTTCAACCACGTCGGGTGCATCCAAAACGCAACAGCAGGCGAGGAATATCGCCGGGGTTGGCATCCCGAGTTGTTCACCAAAGCCAGCAACGCGGATCAAGCCGTACTAGTAGTCGGCGCCGGACCCTCTGGCACTGAATGCGCGATAGTGCTCGGTAAACGCGGCTTCGAAGCCGTTCATTTGGTTGACGCGGAATCAGAGATCGGCGGAAAGCTCCGATGGACCCGTCAGCTTCCTACACTTGGTGATTGGGGACGCGTCACGGACTACCGCGCGATACAGCTCGACAAGCTCGACAACGTCGAAGTGATTACCGGACGTCACATGACAGCAAACGACGTACTGAACTACGGAGCCCAGATCGTCGTAATCGCGACTGGCTCACGATGGCGAAGCGACGGCGTGCAGCCCGAGCAGCTGGAACCGATTGCTGGTGTTGATGCGTCGCAACCACATGTGCTGACCCCAGAGCAGGTGATGACCGAAGGCAAACGCCCGCCGGGGAACCGGGTTGCGGTCTACGACACCGACGGCTACTTCGTTGGGCCCGGAATCGCCGAACTGCTCGCCATCGAGGGTTTCGAAACACACCTCGTGACGCCATATCCGGTGATTTCTCCGATCTCCGACGCCTCTCTTGAGGGAGACATGCTGCGCAAGCATCTCCACCAGGTAGGGGTGACCGCACACCGCGACGTCACTGTGACGGCCCTGACCGAGAGCAAGGTGACGGGGCGGGACGAGTTCGACCGGCCGTGGGGGCTTGATGTTGATGCAGTCGTGCTGGTGACGCAGCAGCAGTCAAACGACGCCGTCTGGCGGCAGCTCGTCGCAGATCCGGACGCGCTCGCTGCGGCCGGCATTGACCAAGTCTTTTGTATTGGCGATGCCCGGGCGCCGCGCATGATCAGTGAGGCGGTATTCGACGGGCATCGGTTGGCGCGCGAGATCGACAGCCCGGAGCCGGCGCAACCCTTGCCGTATCTACGCGAGCGGTCCGTCCCTTGAGGTCTGAGAGCTTCTGCTAGGCGGGAGTAGCCACGTGGCTACGTACCCAATCCACGATGTCGTGGGTCGACGCACCGGGGGTGAAGACCTTGGCAACACCTGCAGCTTCTAGCTCCGGAATATCCGCGTCAGGGATGATGCCGCCGCCAAAGACCAGGATGTCCGACGCTCCCCGCTCCCCAAGAAGGTTCACCACTTTGGGGAAGAGCGTCATATGCGCACCCGACAGGATCGACAGTCCGATCGCGTCTGCATCCTCTTGGATAGCCGCATCCACGATCTGCTCGGGCGTCTGGTGAAGCCCGGTGTAAACGACCTCAACGCCGGCGTCACGTAGCGCTCGTGCCACAACCTTTGCCCCGCGGTCGTGGCCATCAAGACCAGGCTTCGCGATGACGACACGTATAGGGGAACTGCTCTCGCTCGTCCGCCGGTTCGTCCCCTGACTCATGGGGCGCAGGGTAACGGAAGGGAAACGGGGGGAGTTTCGCACGGTCTCCGTGGCCCAGCTCGGGTTACGGTCCGTCGGCGAGGAGGCGTCGTGAGCGTGACATGGGGCGAAGCGCGTGGCAATGCGCTGACGGATGCGCGCGCGTTCTTTTCGCCGCGTGGACTCCGCGGGGCCGCCCTGGAGGTTGCCTGGAGCGCCACTCATCTCGCGCTTTACCCATGGGGAGTGGTCGAAGGGCGAGCCCAAAGCGAGATTGGACGCTTCACTCTTGCAAACCTGGCCCCCGCCCAGCGCGGACTGGTCATAGGTGACGTCGAGGCCGCTGGCACGCCGATCCTGCTCATCCACGGAATGGTCGACAACCGTTCAATCTTTGCTCTCCTCAGCCACCAGCTACGACGCCGTGGTTTCGGCCGTGTTCTCAGCCTCAACTACAGCCCGCTCTCTGGTGACGTACGCCGTGTCGCTCACCGATTGGCCGAGCTCGTCGAGGCCGTGTGCGCGGAGACCGGCTACGAACGCATTCACGTCATCGGTCACTCCATGGGCGGAGTGGTTGGTCGTTACTACGTGCAGCGACTCGGCGGCGACGAACGGGTGCACACGTTGGTGACGTTGGGCACACCGCACAGCGGGACTCTCGCTGCACATCTGATTCCACATCCACTCGGTCGTCAACTCCGACCAGGAAGTCAAGTTTTGCGTGAGCTTGCAGAGCCAGCCCCCGGGTGTCAGACGCGGGTGGTGTCAGTGTGGAGCGACCTTGACCAGTTGATCCTCCCCAAGGACTCCGCGGAACTCGAGCATCAGGATCTACAGGTGCGCAATGTTCTCGTCAGAGGAGTCGGGCACATGTCGCTGCCCGTGGATGGGCGCGTGGTCCACGAGATCGCGACGACGCTCGCCCACCTCGATCCTGATGGGTCAACGACGCGTGCAGGAGTGACAACACTCACACAGCGAACGGGAAGCACTACTGCCGGTAAGGGCAAAACTCGTCACGCGCGGTAGTCCCCTAAACACTGTCTGCCCTCCTTATTACTCCAGGTCACGTATGGCTTTCTGAGATATTCACAGGCGGTTCGCACCGCCGCCCAGGGATTGTTACCGTCGCGCGTCGCCGTTGGGCGTGGCCGCTACAAGTGTCGACAACCAGCGTTCCTCGCTCGATGTCCCTTATCGAGTCTTCCGTGTTACGAGCCGTGGAGTTTTGCAATGTCACCCAAGCACGCCCAGCTTCGACCGCCCAGACGGCTGAGTCGATTCCGCACGGCCGCATCACTTGCCTTAGTTACCTCCTTGGCGCCGTTGATCGTGGTCGTGCACTCATCGGGTGAAGCACTCGCAGTGACAGGCGAAACAAGGACCGTCCATGTCAAGACGAGCGGTTCGACCGAAGTCAC
>DATKIY010000040.1:0-9122 GCA_035543875.1 Actinomycetes bacterium
GTGACCGCCGCGTTGAACGGCCAAGCGCCGCAGCGACATGCCGGACTCGTAGACCTGACGACTCGTGAAGTCGATCGCAGACAGCGAGACCGCGATCCGAGCAAGCTGTTCGACACCGCTCACACCATTTCGCTGCTTCACCGGGTTGACGACGCAGCTCGAGCTCGGAGTGCCAGCGTTAAGAACGTCTCAGCTACGCAGGTTTCGGTCACGCAGGAAATCGTCGTGGCAACTTCAGATGGCAGACTGCTGACCGACCGACGTGTGCGAATCCGAACGACGTGTCGCGTCACGGCACGTCACGAAGGCCGGTTGGAGACGGGGTTTTGCGGTCCTGGCGCTGGGACTGGAGTCGAGCTCTATGAGCACTACACGCCAGAAGCCATCGGTACCGAGGCGGCCGACCGCGCACTCAACGCACTAGCTGGCCACGAACCGCCCGGGGGGACGATGCCCGTTGTGCTCGGATCATCAGGCGGTGGGCTTTTGTTGCACGAGGCCTGCGCGCACGGGCTGGAGGCAGACGGTCTCACCCGAAACAGCAGCGCCTTTGCGGCAACCCCAGGTCAAACGGTAGGCAGCAGATTGGTCACGGCTATTGATGATCCGTCGCTCGACCTGGGCTACGGCTCGTATGGAGTTGATGATGAAGGATCCAACGCCGGGCCAACCATGCTGCTGGAATCTGGCGTCCAGGTGGGAGCCATGACAGACAGCGCCACGGCCGCGCTACTCGGTCGACCTGGAAGTGGAAACGGTCGACGCGAGTCGTACGCACGCCCACCCTTGCCGCGAATGAGCAATACTTTCATTACGCCGGGTAACGACGAAAAGGACTCGATAATCGGTGGTGTGAAGCGTGGAGTGTATGTCGCGACCCTGAAGGGAGGCGACGTAAATATTGCAACAGGTGAGTTTGCGTTCGCCGCCAGCGAGGCATATCTGATCGAACGCGGTGAGATAACTCGACCATTGGCTGGGTTGACGTTGATGGGCAACGGCCCTTCAGCGATGGCGTCTATCGAGGCCGTGGGCAACGATTTGTCGTTTACCCAAGCGTTGTGTGGCAAGGAAGAGCAGTGGGTACCTGTTTCGTATGGCAGTCCCACCTTGCTGGTCACTGGCCTGACGGTAACGGGCCGCAACCCATGACCGAACTGCTGGACGTCGCTGCGAACGTCGTCGGCTACACCCTTGGACGCGGCGAGCAGTTAGAGGCATATGTGGTTCACCGCGTCTCCACCGCTATCCAGGTCGATACACACGCAACAGTTCGCCAGGTAAGCGTGGCCGAGGTTAGGGGTGTCGGTGTCAGGGTGATCCAAGACGAGCGGTTGGGATATGCATCCACATCTGACCTTGACCAAGCCGCCTTAAAACTCACCGTCGAACGTGCCAGGGCAAACGCTGCCGCCACAGACCGCGACGTCGCACAGGTCCTGCCGGATGCGCACGCAGGGGACTCGATACAGCCGGCGGAAGGTCTGTCCCACGTCGAGCTTCAGCAGGCGAGCCTGTCGGGCAAGGTTGACCTCGTCGTCGATCTTGCCCGTCGCGTCGTCGCTCTCGACCCACGAGTACCTGCGATCGATACAGCTGGCTACTACGACGAGATGAAGTCCGTGGCAGTTGCTTCCACACGCGGTGTTAGCTCCATGTACCAGAGTGGGTATCTCGAAATTTGGTCTGATGCCCTCGGCGAAGACAGGCACGGGAAGGCGGTCGACGACGCGTACCAAATCGAGCGTTCGCCCAATGACTGCAATGTGGAGCAGATCGCCGCGAACGCCGTGGAACGGACCGTGAACCTGCTTGGTCGACCGGTCAGCCCTCCGGACAGTGTCCGCGTCATTTTTGACCCAGCCGTAGTGGCGGACCTGCTCCACGCAGTTGGCAAGGGACTCAGTGGTGGTGCCATCAGCTCCGGGCGCAGCCCCTTCGCATCAAAGACTGGGACGACGATCGCGCCGCCTTGGCTGCAGCTGGACGACGATGGAACTTCGCCGTTGTCGTCTGCTGCGGCTGCCTTTGATGACGAAGGGCTGCCCCGTCGCCGTACCCGCCTCGTCAAAGATGGGGTCCTCGTCGGCGCAATGCACTCAACAGTTACCGCTAGAGCCGTGGGAGATGGTGCGGCCGCTACCGGTAATGCGCGCCGCTCCAGCCACAAATCTGTACCGAAGGCGGCACCGAACTGCTTAGTGCTGCAGCCCACAAGGACTCGTGAAGACATCCTGTCGGGCGGGGGGCGAGCCATCTACATCCAGCAACTGACTGGCGCGGGTGCCGGCATCAATTCGGTCACGGGACGCATCGATGTAGGCGGCGTTGGCTGGTTGCTGGAAGACGGCCAAAATGTCGGCCCAATCTCTACGGTCGCCATCTCGACGAGCCTGCCCGCATTCTTGCAATCGATCAGGGCGATCGGTGACGACACGTATCAATCAGCGTCTGCGCCAGCCGCTGTCAGCACAGTCGAGTGCGGCAGCGAACTGCTGAACGCATAAAACTAGACAAGGACCGCGCGGAAGAGGGTGGGTGCTCCAACCGACTGGTTAGGCACCCACCGCCCTCAGCATCGTGACTATGACTGCTGTCGAGTCGACCTCGACGTTGGCCGGTGCCACCTTGCGCGAATCCTTGGGAGGCTGCCGTTATCCGCCGTGGCGTAGGCGGTGGCCTTCAACGTCGTCGTCACCTTCGGTGGACTCTGCGTCGGCTCCGCCGTGGCGTAGGCGGTGGCCTTCAACGTCGTCGTCACCTTCGGTGGACTCTGCGTCGGCTCCGCCATGGCGTAGGCGGTGACCCTGCACGTCGTCGTCTTCGTCGAGCTTTCTTGAGATGTCCTTCTGGTTCATGATGTCTCCCTTAGGAATCCCCGGGCGTTCCCGGTGGCTCAATAGTGGCCGGTTCCGGCCGAGAAGAGTGTTCGGCTCCTGACAGATATACCGACGAGTTGCTGACGTATGCCCATCCGAGCGCTCACTCTGACGGGTTACTGGGCTGGAGTCCAGAGCTGGTGGGCCGGATGGACTGATGGGCGTGCGCTGTAGCCGCAGCGAGGCCCGTCCAGTGGTGCCGCCGACGGCGCAGATTCTCTCGTAGGTCCACGAGCCGCCTGCTGACGCTGAGCACGCGATCATGAGTAACTGAAAGTCGCGGTGCAGCAGGCTGGTGTGGACGCCCGGTTGGCTGCTCATCGCGCTAGCCGCTGGGCTGCGACTGCGCGTTGTCGGCCAAGGCTGTCAAGACAGCTTTGACTTGGAAAGGGGAAAGTTCTGGATGTTTCGACAGCACCAACGCGACAAGACCTGTGACGTGTGGCGTTGCGAAACTGTTGCCCGTGGCGGTTATCGACTTTCCATCGGTCCAGGCGACGTCGACGTCAATGCCACGAGCGCCGAACTCAACGGGCGGCGTTGGGTTGTACGCGATGGCGAACGGATCGCTACCTTCACGCGCGGCGACTGAAAGCACTGAGGCGTACTCGGACGGATAGGTGGGACCCGGCATGTTGTTCGCGGCGCAAACTAATATGACGCCCTTGAAATACGCCCGGTCTGCCATGTCGTGCAATGGCGCATACCAGCGGTCGCTGCTGCTGCTCAAGCTCATGTTGACGACATGCATACCGTTGTCGATCGCCCAACCGATGCCAGCCAGGAACAGCGATCCCTTTCCCTTGAGATTCGCTCCGAGCACGCGGACGCTATAGATCTCGACTTCCGGGGCAAGCATCCGAATGATTGCTGCGCAGGCGGTTCCGTGACCAACGAGATCCTCATGGTCGCCCTCAACCGCGCGGAAGCCGTCAGGCGACTCTTCGTCGGCTTCAATCACGACCGCCCCGGACACGCCGCCAACGCGCGGATGGTTTCGGTCGACACCGCTGTCGATGATTGCCACCTTCACGCCTTTGCCGGTCGCACCGGCGAGCGCCCACTCCTTGATGGGCTGTGGCAGTGGCAGGCTGTAGACCTCGGTTAGCCGATCAGTGGCGAAATCGCCTGACCACTCAATGGTCATCGTCCCGTCCGCGTGAAGGTAGCGACGTCGGACAGAATCCGCGCTGCGAGGGCTGCCCCTCTCGGTCCACTCGCCGAAAGATCGTGAAACGACTGGGCCAACGCAATGAGTTCCTGTCTCGCGGGGTCGCTCTCGGTCAGTTCCGAAAAGGCAGCTGCGAGATCGTCGCTCTCGACGGACGTGGCGAGACCACCAACGAGAGCTTGACCGAGGGCGTCGTATACCTCGCACAGCCGAATAATTGATGCGAGCTGGGCGGCAATGATGCCGAGAGTCTCAAGGTCGTGACCTGAGTGTGGGCCGCGAGACTGTGGATCGAGAACCTCGATCACACCGATGACTTCACTATCCTCATCAAGTAGTGGCGCAGCCAAGATGGTGTCGGGAACGTAGTTCGTCGACTCGGCGATGTCACGAGCGAAGCGGCTGTCCTCAGCCACGTCCGTGGTGAGAATTGGCTGGCCAGACATTGCCACCCACCCTGCGATTCCGCGCCCGATCGGCAGCTCGACGCCGATGATTGAGTCTGCGCCAACCCCGTCAGCGGCAACGAACTCGAGGGTCCCGCCGTCATTTCGAACGAGTGCGCAGGAACATGCGGCTGCGGCAAATAGCGAGCGCAGGCGTGCCACTGCTCTATCAAGTTCGGTATTGAGTGAGGTTGGTCTGGTGGCAACACCTAAAGCGTCGCCGAGCGCCACCGTCAGGCGAACGAGCTCCGGTGAGGGGTCTGCTGTCATACGACCTGTTCCGCCCCTCAGAAGTCGATGGTGATCGCGCCAGCGGCAAGGAGCAGCCTAGAGGATTCCTCCAGGGCTCCGCGTGTGTTTGACTCAGGTCATGGATTGGCCGTTGTTAGCCCCGCTTACCGACGGTGAGCGTTCGGAGGTCCTGTCCACGGCGCTTCCCCGACGATTCGCGCGCGGCGAGGTGGTCTTCCACGAGGGTGACCCTGCTGACAGCCTTCATTTAGTTTCCAAGGGGCGCCTCGCCGTCCGTTCGCTGACCCCAGACGGCGACGCGGCCATGCTCAACTTGCTCATCCCCGGTGACTTTTTTGGTGAGCTGGCTTTGCTTCATCGAGAGCGAATCAGGCATCGAAGCGCAACGGTCCTTGCGCTTGAGGCAGCTGAGACGCTCTCGCTATCGGCTGACGCGTTTCGTCGACTTTGTGAGACGCACCCTCGAGTCGAACATCTTCTAACGACTCTATTGGCGCAGCGCGTCGAGGAGTTGAGCAAGCAGCTGCTTGAGGCCCTATACGTGGGATTGGACCGTCGGGTGTACCGACGGCTTGTTGAGCTGTGTGGCGTGTATGGCACGGAGGACGGTGTTGCGACCATTCCACTTACGCAAGACCAGTTGGCAGATCTTGTTGGTGGGACGCGGCCGTCAGTCAATCAGGTACTCCAGAAACTCGCGGCTCAAGATGCGCTGGTGTTGGGACGCGGCCGGATTGAGGTTCGAGACCAGGCCATGTTGCAGCGTCGCGCTGGTCTTTAAGAGTGATTCCGTCTCCCTGCTGGGTTAACTCCCGTACCATTCCCGCTCATGACTGCACGCAGAATCGATCGGATCCTTTTCGTTGCGTTGGTGGTCGCCGGCCTACTGGGTGCCGTTGTACCTGACGCTGGGGCAGCGTCAGGTCGACCAGAGATTGTCAGTCCGGTTGCCGGGGCTGTGGTTGGCGGCAAGGTAACGGTCGAGGCGCTCAGCAGCGCGAAGTACGTGTATTTCCAGATAGAGCCAGGGGCGTTGCGGAACAAGTTGGTGGAAGTGGTCGATGGTCAAGCGTCGGCAACGTTCAGCACGCTCGGTAAGGATGGACATACTGATATCGCGGCTAGCAACTGCAGCACCCGGCAAGATTGCGGTGGTACTTCAAGCACCTTTGTGATCGTGGACAACCCGGCGCCGATCATCACAACGCCGGCCGACGGCTCCAGCCACTTCCCGACGTCTGACCTAGATGTTGCGGTAGACCTCCCTGCCGGAGCGGTCGCCCTGGATGTCGAGGGGTTTCGCGAGCAACTCCGTGATACGGCACCGCCGTTTGTCTTCCACCTCGACGGAGCGGCGCTGGTAGCTGGACCTCAGGAGATTGTCGCGACGGCATGCGACTCCACTGGTCGCGTTTGCCATGGGAAAACGGACACCGTCACCATGTCGGTCCTGCGACCCGGGCTCAAACTTTCTGGCGGAGCGAAGCTAGCGATCAGTCCTAACGGGGATGGGATTCACGACAAGACGCACACGCAGTTCCGGCTGGAAGAGCCATCCGATGTAACGCTCCAGCTCGTGCAGGACGGGAGTCTGTTGCGCGCCGTGGACTTGGGGGAACTAGGTCACGGGTGGCATGAAATCAGCATTCCGGATGACCTTGGCTCGGACCCTCTGACGCACGGTCGCTACACGGTGCGGATCGTCGCGAGACTTGGGTCGGAACCTTCAATCGTCGAACGCGCTGAACTCTCGCTGACGGTAGACACCTTCGCGCCGGAGATCTTGGCGATGGAGCCCACAAAACGCACGTTCTATCCCTTCGACGATGGGTATCGCGATTGGAGCCGACTCTCGCTTCAACTTGATGAAGCAGCTTCTGTGTACTTGGAGATTGAAGCCGAGGACGGAACGATCGTCTTGTCAGAGGGGGCCTATGGGAGCTCCTGGGAACACAGACACATCTACGGCTATATCTGGGAGGGGCTCAAATCGAGGCATGCGATGTACCCAGAGGGTGTCTACACGGTGCATTGGACTATGACCGACCTGTTGGGCAACGCCCGTACGGTGGATCAGCGAATTCGGCTTGAGCAAGACGAACTGGTCGAGAAGTCCGTGCGGATAAGGGTCGAGGCCTCGGAGGCAGTGAAGTGGGACGTTGGTCGCTGCTCAGACGTGCGCCGAGACCGACGTTGGCGGAACGGACGGGCGCTCCTGAGTGACGTTTCTTGTGACTCCTCGCCGTACGACAACCGCAAACACATCGTGGCGGGGTTCTACCGCGCGACGCTGCCGAAGTCGGTGACCAAGCAGGAGGTTGCGTTGAAGGTCTATGGCGGAGCTGTGCAGGGTCGGTCGAAGCTCGGCAGTGCGGTCTGGATCAATGATCGTAAGAAGTGGTCGGATGTCCACTGGGCGCAGGGGACTACCGCCTGGCACCCCTTCTTCTATGCTCTGGAAGGCCTCACAGAAGACGCTTTGCGTGGTCGCACGCTCACCTGGATTCACTTCGTAAACACGGGCATGAAGTACCGCATCCGCGACATCCAGCTCAGGACAACCAGGACCTTTCTGGTGGATCCGTCTGCGCCTGCTGTGGCGACGGTGAAGGGCCGTCAGTCAAATTAGAGCCACGCCAAAAAGCGCATACGTAGCCGGGATGGCGGTACTAGCATCTCGGCATGACTGAACTGCCGTACGGAACCTGGTCCTCACCGATCTCCGCGGCTGACGTTGCACGTGGCGGCGTCGGCCTCTATTTTCCCGGATTGGTGCTAACCCCGGCCGGTCTTGAGACGTGGTGGGTTGAGGAGCGTCCGTCGCAGGGTGGTCGACACGCGATCGTTAAGCGGCTGAGCGATGGTACGACGGAGGACGTGATCGGACCGGAGTGGAGTCCGCGCAGCCGAATCATGGAGTACGGGGCGCATTCGTGGTGCCACGTCGACAACGTCGGAACCGTTTTCTGCTTCTGGGACGACCAGCGTTTATACCTATTGGCCGATGGCTCGTCGACGCCGGTAGCGCTTACGCCTGCAGGTGGCGAAGACGTCTCGCACATGTACGGCGAGCCCATCGCTGGTCCCGCCGGATACGTGATGGCGGTTCGCGAGTCGCATCGCGCTGGTGTCGTCACGCGGGACTTGGTGATGGTGCCGCTCGACGGGAGTGCGGCAGGGGCAGAGTCAGGTATCCGGATTCTCAATGACGAGCACCACTTCTACGCGTGCCCGCGACTGTCACCAGACGGTCGCAGGGTGTCCTACGTCGCCTGGGACCACCCCGACATGCCATGGGACAGCACTGTCGTTTCTGTTGTCGATATCGCCGAGGAAGCTCAACGCGAGCTCGTGCTCGCAGGCGGTAAGGACGAGTCGATTCTGCAGCCGGAGTGGGCGGATGACGACACGCTCTACTGCATTTCAGACCGCAGTGGCTGGTGGAACCTCTACTCGCTGTCAGTTTCACGCAAAGTGCTAACGCCCTTGTGTCCACGCGAAGAGGAGTTCGGTCAACCTTTGTGGGAGCTCGGTGAGACGAGCTACGCCATGCTTGGAGACGGACGGCTCGCGCTCGCCCACGGCAAGGGGGACGCGCAGCTTTCACTGTTCGATCCGACGACTGGAGTGCTGAGCGATTCGGGCATCAACGTCGGGATTCACTACAACATCTTCAGCAATGGCAGCACTGTCGTTGCCATCGGACGATCGGACGAGATGCCGTTGTCGATTGTCACCATCGACCTTGCTGCGGCCACTCCAACCGTCAACGTCGCCCGCAGCTCCATAGACAACCTGCCAGATGCGGCTTACCTGCCAAGCGCGGAGCCACGGACGTTTACCGGTCCGAAGGGGCTTGACATCCATGCATTCATCTACCCGCCGAAAAACCCGGAGGCTGTCGCCCCAGCCGGGGAGAGGCCGCCGTACCTGGTGTTCGTGCACGGTGGCCCGACGGCCCACGTCAGTCCCGGGCTCGCCCTTGAGAAGGCCTACTTCACCAGCCGGGGTATCGGTGTTATCGACGTGAACTATGGCGGGTCAACGGGGTATGGACGTGAGTACCGTGAGCGGCTACGCGGGCAGTGGGGTGTCGTGGATGTCGAGGACTCCGTCGCGGCTGTCCAGGCGCTCGCCGCATTAGGAGAGGCCGACGGAAAGCGGCTCGGCATCCGCGGGGGGTCGGCCGGCGGCTGGACGACGCTGGCGTGCCTCGTCCAATCCGACGCCTTCGCTGCTGGCGCCGCGTACTTCCCAGTCACCGACCTTCTCCCGTTCGCCCAGGACACTCACGACTTTGAGTCGCGTTACCTCGACGGCCTTATCGGCCCGCTGCCTGAAGCTCACGACCTCTACGTTGAACGGTCGCCGCTC
>DATKIY010000041.1:0-35653 GCA_035543875.1 Actinomycetes bacterium
CGAGCCTGGCTTCGCACCAGCTCCCTTACTTGAGCACCTCGTCACCGCCGGCTATTTGGGACGCAAGTCGGGTCGCGGGTTCCGCGTCTACGCATAGTTGTGTTTCGGACTGTGCTTCCTCGATGAGTCCGCAGCCGTGAGTAAGCGGCGACCGAAGTCGCGGCCAGCAGGCTCTCAGCCGATCAGTACTGAGGTGACCGAGGAATGGCTCGGCGAAACGTGGGTCGTGAAACCGATTAGAGGCTCGTCCTCGACCAAGTCCTATCGGTGTCCGGGTTGCGACCAGGAGATTCGGCCAGCCACTCCGCACGTTGTCGTGTGGCCGGAGGAGACGATCGTCGGTGAGGCTCTCGACGCCCGTCGACACTGGCACAGCGCGTGTTGGAAGGCGCGGGACCGACGGACCCGGCGATGAGCCCCATCGACATTAGGTCGAACACGGTTTTGCCAGCCCGACGCGAATCTCTTGCTATTCACACCGACGATGGGCTCTCGCTCGTGGGAGAGCTGGCGCTCCCGATCGGCAAGGACCCGGTTGCGACGCTCATTACCCTTCACCCGCTCCCGACAGCAGGCGGGTTCATGGACTCTCATGTGATTCGCAAGGCGGCCCTACGCTTGCCAGCGCTTGCGTCCGTGGCCGTGCTGCGGTTCAACACTCGCGGAACGAGTTCACCGGCTGGTCTGAGTGGGGGAAGTTTCGACGAGGGCAACGCGGAACGGTTCGACTTGAGTGCCGCGGTCGATCTAGCGGTTGATCGTGGTTTGCCGTCGAGGTGGTTGTGGGGGTGGTCGTTCGGAACTGAGCTTGTGCTCAGGTACGGCCTCCGGTCGGACATAGAAGGGGCGTTTTTGTTGTCGCCGCCGCTGCGATCTGCTTCTGACGAAGACCTGCACGCATGGGGCGAGAGCGGGAAGCCTGTGACGATATTGGTCCCTGAGTTTGACGACTACTTGCGACCGGATGCGGCGAAGGAACGCTTCGCCCTCATTCCGCAAGCCAAACTGGTGCCACTCGCGGGCGCCAAACACCTCTGCGTCGGAGAGCAGTACGTCAGCCGAGTGTTGAATGAAATCGTGGCTACAGTCGCTCCCGAGTATGCCCCGCTCCGGACAATGTGGGATGGTCCGACTGGAGACTTGGAGGTGGAGTCGTGACACCTTGCGTGTTGCTCCACGCTTTCCCACTCAATTCCACGATGTACGACGACCTCAAACGTGCCAACTCCGAGCTGAACCTCCTGACGCCAGACTTTCCGGGTTTTGGACGTGCCGCGCGGTTGGATTCCCCGCCGAGCCTCGATGCGTACGCGGAGCTGGTTGCGGATGAGCTCAGCGCCCAGGGCGTCTCTCGCGCCGTGATAGGCGGTACCTCGATGGGTGGCTACGTCGCCATGGCGTTTGCTCGGTTGCATCCTGACCAGGTTGCTGGCCTGATTCTGATCGACACGAAGGCAACGGCGGACCCTGAAGAGGTGGCAATCGGTCGTCGTGCAATGGCGCAGCGGATGGAAGACGAGCTCACCGTGGAGCCGCTTGTCGAGTCGGTGTCGAGACTCCTGGGAGCAACGACCCGCGAACAACGCCAGGAGCTGGTCGACGAGGTCACGCACTGGGTTCAGGCGGTGGACCCATTGGCCGCTGCCTGGGCGCAGCGAGCAATGGCTGCGCGGCCGGACTCGATGTCGACACTGCGGCAGATTGGCGTGCCTTCACTGGTGGTGGTAGGTGACGAGGACGTGCTAACGCCACCGGAGCACTCCGACGCGATGGCGCAAGTACTCGTGGACTGCCGCCATGTTGTGGTGGCCGGTTCTGGACACCTCAGCCCCGTTGAGGCGCCCGAGATCGTGGCGCCAGCATTGGCTGACTTCGTGGCCGCTCTCGACGGTTGAGCTCAGATATCGCGGAAGCGGTTGATCTGGGTCTCGTGCTTGGCGCGCAGCGCTGGATCGCGCACGCCGAGGCCCTCTTGCGGCGCGAGGCAAAGCACACCCACCTTGCCCTGGTGCATGTTGCGATGTACTTCGTAGGCGGCCTGTCCGGTCTCGCTGAGTGGGTAGGTCTTAGACAAGGTGGGGTGCACGTAGCCGCGCTGGATTAAACGGTTTGCCTCCCACGCCTCGCGGTAGTTGGCAAAGTGCGAGCCGATGATGCGCTTTAAGCTCATCCAGAGGTAGCGGTTGTCGTACTCGTGCATGAACCCGGAAGTGGATGCACACGTGACGATGGTTCCGCCTTTGCGCGTGACGTACACGCTTGCGCCGAAGGTCTCGCGGCCGGGATGCTCAAAGACGATGTCTGGGTCGTCGCCACCCGTTAGCTCACGAATTCGCTTGCCGAAGCGCTGCCATTCCTTCGGGTCTTGCGTGTGCTCGTCCTGCCAGAACCGATAGTCCTCCGCGTTGCGGTCGATGATGAGGTCGGCGCCCAGGCTGCGGACGATCTCGGCCTTTTCGGGTGAGGAGACCACGCACACCGGTATCGCTCCGCCGTTCAGCGCCATCTGAGTGGCGTACGAACCGAGTCCGCCGCTTGCGCCCCAGATCAGGACGATGTCGCCCTGCTTCATTCCTGCACCGTTACGACTCACCAACTGACGGTAGGCGGTGGAGTTGACCAGGCCCGGTGACGCGGCTTCCTCCCAGGTGAGGTGTCGCGGTTTGTCGAGGAGCTGGTTGGCCTTGACGAGCGCGAGCTGCGCGAGGCCGCCGAAGTTTGTCTCGAATCCCCAAATGCGCTGCTCCGGGTCGAGCATCGTGTCGTTGTGTCCAAGTGGACTCTCAAGCTCGACAGACGCGCAGTGTGCGACGACTTCCTGGCCGGGCTTCCACGCGTGAACGCCTGGACCGGTGCGCAGAACAACACCGGACAAGTCGGAGCCAAGGACGTGATACGGCAGGTCATGGCGCTTCGCGAGTGGCGAGACTTTGCCGTATCGACGAAGGAAGCTGAACGTGGAGACCGGTTCGAAAATTGCCGACCAGACAGTGTTGTAGTTGATGGACGAGGCCATGACGGCGATTAGCGCCTCGCCGGGGCCGACCTCGGGCACGGGAACGTCTTCGATCCGCAGTGACTTGCGCGGGTCACGATCGCGGGTCGCCAGGCCGTCGAACATCGACTCATCTTCCTTGCGCAGCAGGGCGCCGGTGTAGTGGTCGGGCAGGTCAAGGTTGGCGAAGTCTTCGGACGAAGTGTCGCCAGCCATGACCGCATCAAGGATGTGTTGCACGTCGGCCTCCGTAGGGCGGATGGTCGCGGTGAGTCGACTCTAGCGGGGTGGCTGGACGAGTTCGACGAGAACCCCGCCAGCATCTTTTGGGTGGATGAAGTTGATGAGTGCACCAGCCGTCCCGCTGCGGGGTTCGTCATACAGCAGCCGGAGCCCGCGCTGCCGTAGGACCGCAGCTACTGCGCGGATGTCAGCGACCCGGTAAGCCATCTGCTGAAGTCCAGGTCCCGAGTTCTCCAGAAACTTTCCGATGGGAGAGTCAGGACGAAGGGGAGCCAGCAGCTGGATGAATGACTGCGAGCCGTCAATGGCCATCATGGCCTCGCGGACACCCTGCTCCTCGTTCGTCTCTTCGTGCACCTTGCGCATGCCAAAACTGCGCTCGTAGAACACGATGGCTTCGTCTAGGTTCTCGACGGCCACACCGACGTGGTCGATTCCCAGGAATAGCGGGGCTTCATCGGGAAGCCCGGATTGGAGTGACACGCAGATCCCCTCTCAAGCGGAGTCGAGGTCCGGGTTCAATCGTGGCAGCCGGGTCGGCGTCTGCTGTCATCAGGGTCGTGCCCGGCCATTCATCCCGGGCCATTCATGTGGTGCGATAGCCCAGTACGCTTAACGCGATCACCTGTACCTCGGATGGGAGGGTCAGCCCATGACCACATCTGTCATCGTCGCTGGCGCGCGCACCCCCATGGGTCGCTTGCTTGGTTCATTAAAGGACTTCTCGGCTGCCGAGCTGGGCGGTTTCGCGATCAAAGCGGCGTTGGAACGGTCAGGGGTTTCAGGCGAGCAAGTCGACTACCTCGTGATGGGGCAGGTCCTGCAGGCCGGCGCTGGCCAGCTACCCGTGCGCAAGGCTGGAGCGCTGGCTGGCATCCCAATGACCGTGCCGTCCTTGCTCATCAACAAAGTCTGCCTGTCTGGGCTGGATGCAATTGCTCTGGCCGACCAGCTCATTCGAGCTGGCGAGTTCGAGATTGTGGTGGCCGGTGGGATGGAGTCGATGACGAACGCACCACACGTCATCTTGAAGTCACGTGAAGGAATTAAGTACGGCAACGGCACCCTTGTCGACGCGATGGCATTCGACGGTCTTACCGATGCTTTCGACGGCAAGCCAATGGGGGAGTCGACCGAGAACTACAACGCCCGATACCAGCTAACCCGTGTGGAGCAGGACACGTTCGCGGCGCGCTCTCATCAGCGGGCGGCGTCAGCCCAAAAAAACGGTTTGTTCGCCGACGAAATTGTTCCAGTGGAGATTCCCCAGCGCAAAGGTGACGCCATCACCTTCAGCGACGACGAGGGGATCCGACCGGACACGACCGTGGAGTCGCTTGGTCGGCTCCGCCCTGCGTTTACCAAGGACGGCACGATTACGGCGGGTTCGGCGTCGCAGATTTCCGATGGTGCTGCGGCGGTCGTCGTAATGAGCAAGGCGAAGGCGGAGGAGCTCGGACTTACGTGGTTGGCCGAGATCGGGGCGCACGGAGTGGTCGCTGGTCCCGACAACTCACTCCACGAACAACCAGCCAATGCAATCAACAAGGCGCTAGCACGCGAGGGCCTTACCGTCAGCGATTTGGACGTCGTTGAAATCAACGAAGCGTTCGCGGCGGTCGGCTTGGTCTCGGGTAAGGCGTTGGGACTTTCGGACGACAACGTGAACCCGAACGGTGGTGCGATTGCCATGGGGCACCCGATCGGGATGAGCGGTGCGCGGCTGGTGTTGACCCTCGCTCACGAGCTCAAACGTCGTGGTGGCGGCATTGGTGCCGCGGCTTTGTGTGGCGGCGGCGGCCAGGGCGACGCACTCATCATTCGCGTTCCATCCTGACGTGGCTCGCGACGTCGACGTCGCTGACCTCGTCAGCCGTGCGCACGCGGGAGAGTCTCGAGCTGTCGCGAGACTGATTTCGCTCGTCGAAGACGAGGCGCCATCGCTTCAGCAGGTTGCGGCCCTTGTGGCGCCGCTTGCCGGAAACGCCCAGGTCGTGGGGCTGACCGGAGCGCCGGGGGTTGGCAAGTCCACGACAACCGCTGCTCTCGTGGCTGCTTATCGAGCAGCCAATCTGCGGGTCGCGGTACTGGCCATCGATCCTTCGTCGCCGTTCACTGGCGGCGCGCTGCTCGGGGATCGCATCAGGATGCAGGACCATGCGACCGACTCCGGAGTGTTCATTCGATCGATGGCAACCCGCGGCCACCTGGGTGGGTTGGCGGCAGCGGCCCCGCAGGCGATCCGAGTCTTGGATGCCGCCGGATACGACGTGGTTTTGGTCGAAACCGTTGGTGTTGGTCAGTCGGAGGTCGAAGTCGTGGATCTCGCCGACACAACGGTGGTGCTTCTCGCGCCCGGGATGGGAGACGCCATTCAGGCGGCGAAGGCTGGCATTCTGGAAATAGGCGATGTGTATTGCGTCAACAAAGCTGACCGCGACGGTGCCGATGTGACGGCTAGGGAGCTGCGCGCGATGTTGGCGTTGGGTCGTGACGTGGTCCGGCCGACCAAGGGCTCGGCCGACGATGGCGCCGCCGCAGCCAGTGTTGGTGACGGTGCTGCAAATTGGCGACCGCCGATCGTCAAGACAGTAGCTTCGAGGTCGGAGGGCATCGACGAGCTGATGGCGGCGCTGACGGCACATGCCGCCCACCTAGAGCAGAGTGGCGGGCTGTACGAGCGTCGGCTGCGACGCGCAACGGCGGAGATAGAAGCCCTTGCGGTTGCGGCGCTGCGCAGCAGCCTGCATTCACCAGAGCGAGCAGCGGTCGTCGCGCAACTTGCCAGCGAGGTCGTCGCTGGAAACACCGACCCCCACCAAGCCGCCCACTCCCTCTTCCCTCCCCCTTAAGGGGGGAACGTCACGTTCACCCCTTTCTATCGGGGTCAAAGTGGGACCCATCATGGGTGATTTGGCTTGACGATCAACCGGGGCGGCGTCCTGCCGGCATGCGCCCGTCGGACCGATTCGATTGCGCGTACCACCCAAAGCGGATTCCGCGCGATGCGGATCGGGATGAGGTGCAGGACGATCGCGCCATAGGTGCTCATGTCGACGTGACGATCCCAGGTGTGTTCAAAGTGCTCCTCTTGCAAGTAGTGATTTTGACGAGAGTCCACTTCCAACGCGATACCCAGGTCTTCGAAGTAGGCGTCGGGCTGAGCAATGAAGATCCCGTCTTCAGTGAAGAGTTGGGGATTCCATAGCGGCTCGGGCAACGAACTGTTGAGGATGAGATCGCGTAACTGTGCTTCGGGAACCGCTTGTGTGCCAGCCGCGGCATCGCCAAGAACTTGACGCGACACGGCTGTCCACTGCCGCTGGCCCTGGGCAAGCTCCCGCCGAAACTCATCGACGGTCATGAGCCCACGTTGTGAGCCTTCGAGGACCAACCCTCGTGTGACCGAGCGGCTAACGTGTCTTCGAGTGGCGTCGAACACGGCGCGCGGCAGTGGCGCGGTTGGGACACCATTCAAAAGACGTGGAATGGGGAGCCGGTTCGTACGTTCGATCAACACGAACCCGGAGGACTTGCGTTGTCTGCGTTCTGGGATGAGGAGGTGAACTGGCAGCTCAGCGGGTGGTTGCGGCAGGTTCCGCAAGCCGTGCAGGTGTGTGCCAAGCGCCCCTGTGACCATGGCATCTGCCCCGGCGTATAGGAGCCCTGCGTTGATCCGCTCGTCAAGGGTCGGCTGACCCCGGTGAACGAGATAGGTACCGGGAAGAACCCGCTGCCACGGACCACCAGTACGGGTCCAGCGATCAATGGTCGACGTCGGCAGGCCGATTTCGCATAGTTGGGCGTAAGTGACAATTCCTTCCTGGGCGCGCGCAAGGTCGTCAATGACCGAACGGTCAATCCTGGAACGTCGAGGCATGATTCATACGGTCCCCGACGCCGCGATTCGACGCTCGTGCCGACATCGTCGTTGTGCACTGCGACAAGGCGAAAAAACCGGTGGATAACCTCGTCAGCTCCCGTGATGGGTTGCCGATTGACCCCACTAGAAGGGGGTGAACGTGACGTTCCCCCCTAAAAGTGGTGGGGGGTGGGGTCGGGTTAGCGGGGGGACCAGGCGGACGGGTCGTCGGTCCAGGTCGTGACGCTGTCGGGGAGTTTGCCGCTGCTGATCTCGGCAAGAGTGACGTGGTCGAGGACGCCGCGGACGGCCGCGCGGGTGGCTACCCAGACCTCTTTGAGGTGCTCGGCGGCGCCGTTGTACTCCGCGTTTTCTGGCCGGTCACCGCGAACATCAGCTAGCGGTCCGTCGAGTGCACGGACGACGTCGGCCACTGTGATGTCTTGCGGGGAGCGGGCGAGCCGGTAGCCACCTTCGGCTCCGCGCTGGCTGGCCACGATCCCGGCCTGCCGGAGCTGGCGCAGGATGCCTTCGAGGAACCGAGCCGGGATGTCTTGCGCCTCGGCGAGCTGGTCGCCCTTGATCAACCGACCGGAATCGTCGCCGGTGGATCGTGCAATTTCGAGGAGTGCCCGCATGGCGTAGTCGACCTTCGCGGACACATGCATGGTGCCATTGTTCCGTGTGCGCTTGCGCCGCGTCGACAGGGCACCCCGACGGGTCGATTTGGCTTTGGTTGATGACCCGCTGGACTTGACGGGTTTCTTCCGGTTTTTGGCCTCTGACGTCGACTTCGCGGCCTTCGAGGGCCTCCGAGTAGCTGCGGGCTCAGCGGCAAAAGCCTGTCCCGGCTGTCCCTGCTGCCCGTGCGGGTCGGCCGAATGGTCCAACTTGTCCGGTTGCCCGGAACCGGTGACTTCTGCAGTCACCGGTTCCGAGTCCGTTTCCAAGACTGGGTCCGCAAGGACAGCGCTGGAAGCTGCCTTAGTCGTCGATGGCGAGGCCACGGCGTCTCCTGAGGTTGCGTGAGAGAGAGGAGAACACCGTGTCAGCCAGCATGCCGATGACCAAGATCACGATCATCATCGCCATCACGACGTTCATCTGCGACAACTGACGCCCGAATTCCAACGTCGCGCCAATTGAGTGAACCCCGAGCACGAGCACCAACAGCTCACCAGCCATCAAGCTTCGCCAGGCGAAAGCCCAGCCTTGGCTCAGGCCGGCAACGTATGTCGGCATGGCTGCAGGGATGATCACGTGCCGGTACAAGGAAAAGCCATTCGCCCCCATCACCCGACCGAGCCGTACGAACGAGGGCGGCACGTGGTCGATTCCGGAGATGATTCCATTTGCGATGCTTGGAGCTGCGCCCAAGACGACAACGAAGTAAATGGCCTTTTCGCTGCCAGCGAAGACGAGGATGGCGAACGGGAACCAAACGATCGACGGCATGGTCTGCAGGCCAGTAATCAGTGATCCAACACCTAGCCGCAGGGTTCGTACGCGTGACACCGCGATGCCGACAACAGTTCCGATGATCAGCGCCGTCATGTATCCGGTCGCGGCCCGACGCAATGTGGTGGCGACACTCTCCCAGAACTGCTGGGTCTGCATCATGTCCCAGAGCGTGCTGAACACCGTGGATGGTGACGGAAATACGAATGGTGGACGCCACTCGATCACGTACAGGAACTGCCATATGCCAATGACGATGCCGATGGCAAGGAGCTTTGGCCAGGTCCACGCCCAGACTGTCGTCGCCCGAGCGAGGACAGAGCGTGGTGGACCCTGGTCAGCGGGCTGAGAACCACTTTCTTCCTGCCGCACTGGTGCGGCAGCTGCGTCAACGGACATGAGCCGCCACCTCTGCTCGTAGCGCTTCGGTCAGTTCGCTGGCGAGCCCGGCGACCTCAGCGGAGTCGATGCGCCGTGGGCGCGGGATCGTGACGCGGCGGTCGAGCTTGACCTGTCCCGGCGAGCTGGACATCAAGACGACGCGATCGGCTAGCCGGATTGCTTCGCGCATGTTGTGCGTGACGAACAGGACGCAGAAGCGGTGTTTTTCCCAGATGCGCTCGATCTCGTCGTGCATGTGGTCGCGAGTCATCGCGTCGAGCGCGCCCAATGGCTCGTCCATGAGGACGACGGATGCCTCTTGCGCAAGTACGCGTGCTAGTGCGACGCGCTGCCGCATCCCACCAGAAAGCTCGTGCGGGCGCTTGTCGGCGGCGTTTCCGAGCCGCACCAAGTCGAGCAGCTCCTGGCCGCGGTCTGGTCGCTCAGAGCGAGGAACTCCGTGCAGTTGAAGGGCAAGCTCGACATTGCGGCGAGCGGTCATCCAGGGAAGCAGCGTCGCTTCCTGGAACATGAAAGCGACCTGGCCGCTGACGTTGATCGTGCCTTCGGTCGGCTGCTCGAGTCCGGCGACAAGGTTGAGCATGGTGCTCTTCCCACACCCGGATGCACCGACGACGGTGACGAACTCGCCGGGAGCCACGTCGAGGTCGACGTTGCTCAGTGCGACCGTGCGGTTGTGGTGGTCACCGAAAACTTTGGTGACCCCCGATAGCCGCAGGGCCGGTCCCTCCGACCCTGCAAGCAGGGTCGGAGGGGCGTCCATGACCGGCTGACTCACGACTTCACCTGGTCCAAGCCCTCTTGCTTGAGGACCTTGTTGAGCAACGTGAGGTCGTAGAGCCCGTTGAAGTCGCTGCCACCGGATGCATCGATCTTCGCCTGGTCGAGCAGGCCAACGTCCACTGCGTGTGCGGCAGACGCGGCGAGTGTCGCCGGAAGTGGATCGAAGGTGAAGTCAACCTTCTCCCAGGCCTGGTTGAGAATGTCGGTGTCGATCGGTGAACCGGTCAGCGCCTGTAGTGCCGTGTTGACGTCTGCCTTAGCTTGGGCTGGGTCCTTTTGAATCAGCTTCATCGCCTCGGCGTCGCCCTTCAGGAACGCCTCGACGATGTCGGGGTGTTCGTTCAGGAAGTCGGTGCGCACGATGATGTTGGTGGTGACAAACTTGCCGCCTGGCCAAAGGTCAGCCTCATCCTGCAAGACCTTGGCGCCCTGAGCCAGGTACTGAGAGACGTAGGGCTCTGGCACCCACGCACCGTCGATTTGACCCGAAGCAAACGCGGTCAGACCTTCAGAGTTTGACTGCGGTGCGATGGAGACATCGCCGCCTTGCTCGGTCGAGGCAAGACCATTCTGCGTCAGCCAGTACCGGAGCGCGACGTCTTGAGTGTTCCCGAGCTGAGGCGTGGCGAGCGTCTTGCCGCTGAGGTCCTCAGGCGAGTTGATGTCCTTGGAGACGACGAGCGCCGCGCCACCTGATGCCGCGCCCGCGATGACTCGAACTGCGTCTCCGCCTGACTCAACGTATGCGTTGACCGTCGGGTTCGGTCCGATGTAGCAGATGTCCAAGGCGCCAGAGAAGAGCTGGGTGACGGCATCTGGCCCGGCGTTGAAGATGGTCGGGGTGACGGTCACCTCCTGGTCGGCGAGCGCGTCCTTGAAGAATCCCTCTTGGACGCCAACCAATGCCGGGGCGTGGGTGAAGTTGGGGAAGTAGCCCAAGCGAAGTGTGGTGACGTCAGCTGCGACTGGGCTCGTGCCGTCACCGGACGGCTCGGGATCGGACGAGCTGCATGCCGCAAGGACCAAAGTCGCTGCGGCGAGGACGCCGACGACACCAACGGTGCGGCGTCGTCGAGTGAAGAGGGTACGCATTTGGGTTCCTCCCAATAGCCGATTAAGTCAGTAGGAAATATAGACATGGTCGGGAATGTCTGTCCAGTCGGTCCCCGAAACAGGCGTGTCGCGTCCCCTAATCGGCCCATTGGCCCAGGTCAGGCGCAGGCTGGGGCACGTACGCTCAGACTGAGTCATCAGGGCAGGGCAGCAGGGAAGGCCGGAATGACCATGGATGCAGGCGACATAGCGGCTGGGCGGCGCCGGTATCAACAGCGTCGGGACGCCAATCAGAGCCAGGGGGCGACGCGACCGCCGACACCTCCGACGCCTCCGACCACGCTGTCTGGGGCTGCGCTTGAGCCGGTCTACGGACCGCCTGAGGGCACGTCGTCGCCAGGGTTTGAGCGCATCGGTTGGCCAGGTGAGTACCCGTTCACGCGTGGCATTCACACGACGGGATATCGCGGGAAACCCTGGACGATCAGGCAGTTCGCCGGTTTCGGTAGTGCCGTCCAAACCAACGAACGGTTTCGGACGCTTCTTGCCGGTGGTAGTGACGGGCTCAGCGTCGCGTTCGACATGCCCACGCTCATGGGACGTGATTCCGACGACCCGCGCGCACTCGGCGAAGTAGGACATTGCGGTGTAGCCGTTGACTCTGCGCACGACATGACGGTCTTGTTCGACCAGATTCCGTTGGATGGAGTCACGACGTCGATGACGATCAGCGGACCTGCGCTCCCGGTGTTTTGTTGCTACGTCGTCGCGGCGGAACGGCAAGGTGTCAGCATCGCGTCCCTGTCTGGAACCTTGCAGACCGACATATTCAAGGAGTACATCGCGCAGAAAGAGTGGTTGTTCCCTCCGCAGCCACACCTTCGCCTGATAGGCGACCTCGTCGAGTGGACCCAACAGGAAATGCCAGCCTTCAACCCGATCAGCGTGAGCGGCTACCACATCCGGGAGGCAGGTGCGACGGCCGCGCAGGAGCTTGCTTTCACGCTTGCGGACGGATTTGGCTATGTGGAGCTAGGGCTGTCAAGGGGCTTAGACGTCGATGCGTTCGTGCCTCGACTCACGTTCTTTTTTGACGCACACATTGACTTCTTTGAGGAGATTGCCAAGTTTCGCGCTGCTCGCCGGATTTGGGCACGTTGGATGCGCGACGTGTACGGAGCGACAACCGAACGAGCGCAGTGGCTGAAGTTCCATACGCAAACCGCCGGTGTCTCCCTTACTGCGCAACAACCCGAGAACAACATCGTGCGGACGGCGATTGAGGCACTTGCCGCCGTCCTTGGTGGCACCAACTCGCTACACACCAACGCGTTGGACGAGGTGCTGGCCCTACCTACCGACCATGCGGCTGAGTTGGCGCTGCGCACTCAGAATGTGTTGATGGAGGAGACCGGGGTCACGTCGGTTGTCGACCCACTGGGCGGTTCCTGGTACGTCGAGGCATTGACGGACCGGCTGGAAGCGGAGGCTGAGGGGCTGTTTGCAGCCATACGTGACATGGGTTCCGATGGCTCCATGACGTCGGGCATCTTGGCCGGCGTAGACAACGGGTGGTTCACTCAGCAAATCGCTGATGCTGCATACGCCTACCAAAGTGAGCTCGAGGAACACACCAAGCGAATCGTGGGCATCAACGTTCACACCGACAAGTCCGAACAGTCGATTGAGGTACTACGCATCCCGGCATCAGTTGAGACAGAACAGGTACAGCTGCTCCACGAGCGAAGGAGCGCGAGAGACGCGGCGGCGGTAACCGAAAGTCTTGCACTGCTGGACGCGCAGGCGCGGAGCGGCAATAACGTCATGCCAGCCATGCTCAACGCGGTGCGGGCTGACGCGACCGTCGGCGAAATTTGCGATGTGCTCCGGAAGATCTTTGGTGACTACTTCGAGCGATCGACTTTTTGACCGACCGGTCAAAGCTGGTCAGGCACGTTGTAAGACAATGAGGGCATGACTCAGTTGCCTGGTGGTTACAACCCCTACGGAGCGGTCGATCTCGGCGTACTGGCTCAGCAGAAGCAGGCGCGGGAACGTGCCATGCAGGCACAGGCCGATGGAGCCGCCGATGGCGGCGCTGCACCAGTTTCGCCGGTGATCGAGGTAACTGACGTCTCGTTTGAGCAAGATGTCGTACAGCGCTCGATGATTATCCCGGTCGTCATCGATTTTTGGGCGACATGGTGTGAACCGTGCAAGCAACTGTCTCCGATCCTTGAGCGTTTTGCCGAGGCAGACAACGGACAATGGGTGCTGGCCAAGGTCGACGTCGATGCGAATCCGCAGCTGTCCGCGGCAGCACAGGTCCAGAGCATCCCCACCGTCATGGTGGTGTGGCAGGGCCAGGTCATCCCAGGTTTTGCTGGCGCCTTGCCCGAGGCTCAGGTGCGAGACTTTTTGAACCAGGTCATCGCTCTGACGGGTGAGCAGGCACAAGGCGACGACGCAGAACCTGAAGGTACGCCAGTCGATCCGGCCCTCGAGGCCGCAGATGACGCTATGGCGCGCAATGATCTCGAGGCCGCAGCGACCGCCTACCAAGCTGTGCTGGCCGAGCGTCCCGGTGATGTCGACGCGGTACAGGGGCTCGCGCAAGTGGAGTTGCTGCGTCGCACGGAGGGTCGAGATCTTGCCAGGGTCCTCAGCGAACTGGACGCGGACCCCAACAACGTGTCGCTGCAGTTGCTTGCAGCTGACCTGCAGTTGTTGGCAGGGGAGGTCGAGCAAGCCTTCGACCGGCTGCTGGGCGTCATCGCAGAACAACGCAACAACCCTGAAGCCGAAGCGTCCGGAGTCGACGCCGCCAAAGCCCACCTGTTGATGCTTTTGGACCTAGTGGGTAACGACGACGAGCGGGTGCTGGCTGCTCGTCGTTCGCTCGCCAGCGCACTCTTCTAGCCGTCGCAGCTCTAGCGTTCGCAGCGCCGCTCACCCATTCGGGCCAGCCCTTCCCCCGCCTGGAGTAGTCAGTCCTCCCCATTTTTCCGCCGAAGACCGTAGTGAGGTTCTGAGGAGGAAACCATGCGTTTTGGTCGTTCGCGATCCACTGGGATGGCTGCCGCTGTTCTGGCGGTCTTAGTTGCGGTGGTAGCGCCAGTCACGTTGACCGGTGCCAGTGCCGGTGCTGCAGGTGCAGGCTTCAATGTGCACACGTGGACCGATCCCAAGGGCGACCAACACCTCGTACGGTGGAACCCGTGTCAGTCCATTACCTACGCCGTCAACGTCCGGCTGGCCGGTCATTCCGAACGCGCACGTCACCGAGCTGTGGCCGACGTCAGGAGCGCGTTTCATCGGGCTGCCCAACGTACTGGCCTGAAGTTCTCGTTTTCTGGTCGCACATCGGAACTGCCGCGCAACAGTGGTGACAAGTCCTGGTCGACTCGACAGAAAGCCGCCGAGATCGTCGTCGCGTGGGTGGACCCAGAAAAGCCAAAGTTCCGAAGCAATCTGCTGACGGACACGGGCACCGGATACCCATCAGGCGTTGGTGGCTGGATGCTTCGTGGTTGGCAGGACAGCAAGGGTCACTGGCGGGCCGCGGTCGGCCGCGGCTTCGTGGTCATCAACGCAGACCAGAACAATCGATACCAGCCAGGTTTCGGTGCCGGTGTCACGCGTGGCGCCCTCCTGCTCCACGAGTTAGGTCACGCGCTCGGTCTCGGACATGTGGGCACAACCAGTGAGCTGATGTACCCGACGATGCTCAACCGTCAGCACAGCAACTACAAGACCGGCGACTCACAAGGACTAGTCAAGGTAGGTCGCCGACTGGGATGCATCGCTGGCGCCGACTTGGTGTGGCCGCAGATCTGATCCCTTAGCCGCGACTGACTGCGGTACTGAGCAGTCCAATCGGTGGTGAGCCCAGCTCAAGCAACGCGTCATGAAAGCGACGCAGGGAGAAGTTCGAGCCCCACGCTTGCTTTGCTTCTTCACGGGTCCGCAGAATCTCCCACTTGCCCCAGGTATATATGCCGTACGTCGGATCGAATGTGCCGCGCTGTGCCTCGGAACGAGCAGCTGCCTCTGACAGGAACGCGTCCGACTGGAATCGTTTCGTGGCTTCCGCAACGGTGAGCTGGCCTGTGTGCAGTCCGATTGCGCAGCTCAGCCGAGTCACTCGACACAAGGCTTCGAGTGCAACACCAGCTGCGTACCGCGGGTCGTCGGCTCGGTATCCCTCCTCGAGCAGCATCTCCTCGGTGTAGTGCGCCCAGCCCTCCGCGAATGCGTTGCTGTACAAGGTTCGACGGATGTCGCCCGGGGCACGCCGAAGTGCTCGACTGTGTGCGAAGTGACCCGGCGCGACCTCGTGCACGGTGATAGCCATCATCGAGGCCCGGTTGAACATGGACAGCCACTCGGTTTGTTCATCGACGGGCCAGGATGGTTCTGGGGGAGTGATGTCGTAGCGGGTGGGAGTGTCTCGTTCGCCGGGTGCGGCCCAGCTCAACATGGCGGTTGCCCAACGGCGTGATGGCGGCGACAGTCCAACAACGCATTCCCCATCTAGGTGCGAGACCAGACCGCGCGCGGTCGTGAATGCGATGACGTCGTCGGTCAACGTCTTCGCTTCGTCGATCACGCCGTCGGCGTCGGGATGGTCTGCGATGAGCTCTGCCACCACGTCGGTGACTGGGGTGCCCGGCCTGAGTTGGTGGCACGCGTCACCGAGGAGGGCGAGCAGGCGCAGTTTCTCTTGGTCGGCCTGGCTCGCAAGCGCGTTGATGTCGACCTCGGTGGCGTTACTCACACCCATGAGCTGCGCCAAGGCCGACTCGCCGATGGCGGTCTCTGGGCTTCCGGTAGCCGCACATTGTTCGAGGTGTTGTACGAAACGCTGTTGCGCGATGGCAGCTTCTGGAGCGCCGGGCAGCTCGTGGGGAATCCCGAGTGCAAGCCCGCGGGCAGCTTCAACCAACGACGCCGCAACGGGGGCCGCCACCTGGTCGAGAGCCTTGACCGCCATGTCGACCGCGTCGGGCCATCGTCCGAGGTGTCTGGTCAGTGCTTGGTCGCGCTCGATTTTCGGGGCGTAGTCGCGTTCGTAACAGGTGAGTTCAAGGTTGAACAAGTGAACTAACGGGTTGGTTCGATGAGCCGCGAGCGCTCCGTACTCGAGCAGTGCTCCTTGTTCGAACGCAGCCAGGTGTGCGTCATCATGTGGGTCGCGGAGTAGGTCGTCGGGTGCTGTTGGAGTCGCAGCACTGGACGCGGTGGACGAAAGCTCGATCGCATGAAGTGCTCGTTGGACGCCTTCGTCGGAGAGGTCTTGAATCTGCCCGTCATATTCGTGGCGGCCGGCTTCCTCGCGCGCGGTTGGAATCATGAGGTCCAGCACGGCGCGTAGGCGTGATTGCATGACGCCGGAGCCTACTGGCTCAGGCTGAATAGGCTGATCGTGAGCAGCTGAGCGCACGCTCGCCACCTTCTCGCGAGTGAGCTGGCGTGATTGGCGTCACATACCCGGCCTCTCGATTGGATCCAATCGTTCTGGCAGACTTCCGCACAGTTACGGCATGCCTGTGCGGCCCGACCGATTGGCGGGCACGCAGAGGTCGATAAGAGGAGGTCGGCGAGAGCCGCCATGAACATCGTCGTCTGTGTGAAACAGGTGCCCGACTCGTGGGCCGAAAAGAAGCTCAATCCCGCTGACAACACCCTCGACCGTGAGGCTACCGACGCTGTCGTCAACGAGCTCGACGAGTTTGCGATCGAGGAGGCGCTCCAACTTCAGGAGAAGCTCGGCGCCGACTCGTGCAAGGTCACTGTGCTCACGATGGGTCCGGAGAAAGCGATCGAGAGTGTGCGCAAGGGGCTGCAGATGGGCGCCGACGATGGAGTTCACGTCGTCGACGAGGCGCTGCACGGAACTGACGCGATCGGGACCTCGCTGGTCTTAGCCAAGGCGATCGAGCGACTTAATCCTGATTTGGTGATCCTCGGTTCAGAGTCGACCGACGCGCGTATGTCCGTCGTGCCAGCCATGGTGGCGGAACGACTGGGTCGGCCACAGCTGACGTTCGCCAACAAAGTGGAGATTGACGGCGATTCGATCGCGATTCATCGACAGACCGACTACGGCTATGACCGGGTTGAGGGAAAGCTTCCTGCCCTTGTCAGCGTCGTCGAGAAAATCAACGAGCCACGGTACCCGTCGTTTAAGGGAATCATGGCCGCTAAGAAGAAGCCGGTTGAGACCCTGACGCTTTCTGACCTCGGCGTCAAGCCCGACGAGGTTGGGCTCGCTGGCTCGTGGAGCGGCGTTGAGACGTTTGCCGCTCGTCCGCCCCGCCAAGCTGGCACCATCGTCACCGACGAGGGTGACGGCGGAGTTAAGGTCGCCGATTTCCTGGCTGGCCAGAAGTTCATCTGAGTTCCGTTGGGTCGAAGCTAGAGCTGGCGTTAACCGTCTGCGTCACTAGTCTGCGTTTCATCTGTGTATAAGGAGTCCCGCGTCATGTCTGAAGTCTTGGTCCTGGTTGAGCACGAGGGCGGCGAAGTCAAGAAGGTCACGCACGAGTTGCTGACGCTTGCTCGACGTTTGGGGGAACCAGCCGCAGTGATCGTGGGCGACGGCGCGGATCAGTGCATCGCCGACCTCGCGGCGCACGGGGCCGAAAAGGTGTACGTGGCCACGGGTGACGGGCTCGGTGACTTTATTGCAACTCCCAAAGTGGCAGCGCTACAAGCCGCAGCTGCTCAGGGTGATGCGTCCGCGGTGCTCCTTCCTGCGACCACCGAAGGCAAAGAGGTTGGCGGACGTCTTGCACTTCGCCTGGGGTCGGGAATCATCACCGATGCAGTTGGGGTCGCAGATTCATCGTTAAGCGAGCAGTCAGTGTTTGGCGGCTCGACCGTGGTCCAGTCCAAGGTCACCCACGGGGTCCCAATCATCGCGGTGCGTCCCAACAGCACGGCTCCTGAGGAAGTAGCAGGTGCAGGGAACCGGGTCGACCTCACTGTCTCGCTTTCGGACTCCGACCGCGGAGCACACGTCACCGAACGAGTGGTGGCCGAACGCGCCGGACGTCCTGAGCTGACCGAGGCAGCCATCGTGGTCTCGGGCGGTCGCGGAGTTGGCTCGCCGGAAGGTTTCTCGGTGATCGAGGCGTTGGCCGACAGCCTCGGCGCGGCAGTTGGTGCGTCTCGGGCGGCAACCGATGCGGGTTGGTACCCACACCAGTTCCAGGTGGGTCAAACGGGAAAGACCGTGTCACCGCAGCTCTATATGGCTAACGGCATCTCCGGTGCGATCCAGCACCGGGCTGGCATGCAAACCTCGAAAACCATTGTGGCTGTCAACAAGGACGCAGAAGCCCCGATCTTTGATCTGGTGGACTTTGGTGTGGTGGGCGATCTTCACCAGGTTCTGCCACAACTCACCGACGAAGTGATCAAACGCAAGGGCTGACCTAGAATCGTCAGCGATGACGTATTTGGACCACGCGGCGACAACTCCGATCCTGCCTGAGGCCGCTCGAGCTATGACGGCCGAGCTGGGCTTGGTCGGCAATCCTTCGTCGCTACACGCCCCCGGAAGACGCGCGCGGCGGGTCGTCGAGGAAGCACGCGAGTCCCTGGCTAGTTCGTTTGGCGCACGACCCAGCGAGATCGTGTTTACCGGTGGTGGGACAGAGTCTGACAACCTCGCGATTAAGGGCTTGTTTTGGTCGAGGCGAGATTCCGACCCGCGTCGTCGGCGAATCCTGGCCAGTGCGGTCGAGCATCATGCTGTTATCGACCCGGTTCAGTGGTTGGTCGATCACGAGGGTGCGCTTGTCACGTGGTTGTCGGTCGATGAGGCGGGGCGTGTCGACCCTTCGCAGCTGCGGGCGGAGATCGAACAGGACCCGGACTCGATCGCGTTGGTCAGCATCATGTGGGCGAACAACGAGGTTGGCACCGTTCAGCCGATCAGCGAATGTGCGGCTATAGCGACAGAGTTTGACGTTCCCTTTCATACTGACGCCGTCCAGGCCGCGGGACATCTGCCCATCGATTTCGAAACGAGCGGGTCCGACGCCCTGACACTGACCAGTCACAAGTTGGGCGGTCCGCTCGGTGTCGGCGCCTTGCTGCTGTCTCGTTCGACGACTCCGGTCCCGTTGCAGCATGGTGGCGGCCAGGAACGTGACGTTCGCTCCGGAACCTTGGATACTCCCGCCATCGTCGGCTTTGCCGTTGCTGCCGAGATTGCCGTCAGGGAGATCTCCACCCGAAGCGCGCACGTCGCTTCATTGCGCGATGACCTGCTGAAGCGCCTGCTGGAAGAGATCCCCGATGCGATCGTCAATGGGGACACGCGGTTGTCAGGCAAGTTCCGGCTGCCAGGCAACGCGCATGTTTCGTTCCCGGGCTGTGAGGGCGACTCGCTGTTGATGCTGCTGGACGCCCGTGGGATCGCGTGCTCGACCGGTTCGGCATGTTCGGCTGGCGTCGCACAGGCAAGCCATGTCTTGCTGGCCATGGGCGCTAGTCCAGCGATTGCGCGATCCTCGCTTCGATTCAGTCTTGGACATACCTCGACTGAGCAAGATGTCAGCGCTTTGATCTCGGTTATCGAGCCTGTGGTCGCTCGCGCCCGCGCTGCCGGTGCCGCTACCCACGTCGGTCGATAGGCGGCTGAGGATGCGCGTACTTGCCGCCCTGTCTGGCGGTGTTGACTCGGCCGTGGCAGCGGCTCGAGCGCTTGATGCTGGACACGATGTCACGGCGGTTCACTTGGCGCTCAGCAGTAACCCTCAAAGGTTCCGCAGCGGTGCACGCGGTTGTTGCAGTCTTGAAGACTCTCGCGACGCACGCCGGGTCGCCGACCTCCTGGAAATTCCCTACTACGTATGGGATCTTGCGGAGCAGTTCAAGGAAGACGTTGTAGACAACTTCGTTGCCGAATACTCGGCAGGTCGCACGCCGAACCCTTGTCTGCGCTGTAACGAGAGCATCAAGTTCTCGGCTGTGCTCGATCGAGCAGTTGCACTTGGGTTCGACGCCGTGTGCACCGGTCACTACGCGAGGCTCGTCGACGGCCCGCAAGGTCACGAGCTCCATCGATCAGTCGACGATGACAAGGACCAGTCTTACGTTTTGGCTGTCCTCGAACCCGACCAGCTGGCCAGGGCGATGTTTCCGTTGGGGGCTTCTCACAAGTCGCAGGTTCGGGCAGAGGCCAAGCAGCGTGGCTTGCTCGTTGCCGACAAACCTGACAGTCACGACATCTGCTTCATCCCCGACGGTGACACGCGCGGTTTCCTCGCCGCTCAACTCGGCAAGGAGAAGGGGCCGATCGTCGATGTTTCGGGCGAGGTGGTTGGCCAGCACGAAGGCGCCTACGCATTTACGGTGGGACAGCGGCGAGGTCTTGACCTCAACGTGTCAGCGCCGGATCGATCGCCACGTTATGTCCTATCGATAGAACCTGTAACGAACACGGTTACCGTCGGACCCGGATCGGCGTTGGAAGTCGACCGGATCGATGGTGAGCAGTTGAAATGGTGCGGGTCGACTCCTGATGGTGCATTCGACTGTGAGGTTCAAGTTCGTGCTCACGGTGAGGCCGTCACCGGGCGCGCGGAACTGATGGACGAGCAGGTGGTGGTGCGCCTGCAACAACCACAGCATGGAGTTGCTCCAGGACAGGCGGTGGTTCTCTACGAGGGCACGCGCGTTGTCGGGTCGGCCACGATCGTTCGAGCGGGACTCGCCATTCCAAGCGATGTCTGACTCGCGTTTTCCGGTTACGGCGGTTGCCACTGGTGTCGGTTCGCTGCCTGGGGTCGACTCGAAAGAAGCGGCCGCTGTCATCGCGGGTGAACTGCCTGAGTTTGCACACCTTGCCGAACTCCCGGCACGTGGACCGTGGGCAGACATCACCGGCCGCGCCTGCTCACTCCTCGTGGAACTGCCAGTGCAGCTATCCGTCAACCGCTGGCAGTTGACGGGGGGACCTGGACGCGACCTCGTACGCGCGCGTTCGCTGCTGGGGCAGGACCTCGATACTCACGAGGAAGCGCTGCAGGACTTTGCTGGAGTCTTTAAAGTGCAGGTCTGCGGGCCACTGACGCTGGCGGCGACAGTGGAGACTCGAAACGGTGAAAGGGTGCTGGCCGACCCTGGCGCTCTTCGCGATGTGACGGCATCGTTGGCTGAAGGCATTGCGACACATCTTGGCGAGGTACGCGCTCGGATTCCCCATGCATCGGCTGTCGTGGTCCAAATTGACGAGCCGGCAGCGGCTGCCGTCATCGCAGGATCAGTTCCCACGGCTAGTGGCTACCGAACCATCCCCGCCATGTCCACGGTGCAGGCCAACGATCTCGTGGGGCTGGTGACGCGGAGCGTCCAGTCCGCCGCTGGCGTACCGGCCATCCACCTGTGCTGCGATGTCGATGTGCTTGCCGGGCTCGTGGACTTGGACGGGAACAGCGTAGGAGTGAGTTGTCCCGTCGAACAGGTGGCTGAACGACCCCTCTTGGTTGATGCCTTCGGTGGATTTTTCGACGCAGGCGGGGTATGGCTGGCTGGCCTGGATATGTCAGACCCGGCCGGTAGTTTGGCAAGCATGTTGACCTTCATGCACAGTTGTGGGGTCGACGCGCAGCGGGCTGCCGCACACACCGTCCTTACGCCTGACTGCGGTCTGGCCAGCGTCACGGTTCCAGAGGCTGTCAAGACCTACACGGCCCTGCGCGGGCTCGCTCGCGATCTGGGCCACGACGACCTGCGCGAACTCCCACGCGATCGCGAGCTGACGTGAGCGACAAGCCGAAAGCGAAGCCAGTGGCGCAAGACGAGCTGAGGGTGCCCAAGTCCGCACGCGTCGAGCATTCCACGTTGATGGCCGAAGTCGTCGGTCATCGGCGCCGCTACTACGAGGACGATGCGCCGACCGTCTCCGACAATGAGTACGACGCCCTTGAGCGACGGTTGCGCGAGTTGGAGCAGGAGTATCCGAAGCTGGTCAGCGCGAGCTCGCCGACGCAAACAATTGGTGGTTCCCGCTCCGACATGTTCGAGCCGGTCGAGCATCTGCAGCCGATGTACTCGTTAGACAACGCGTTCTCACCGGAAGAGCTTCAAACGTGGTCGCGGCGTGTTGAGCAAGGCCTCGGCACCATCCCTGACTTGCTTTGTGAATTGAAGGTCGACGGGCTGGCGGTCGACCTGGTGTATCGAGACGGCGTGCTGAAAACGATGGCTACCCGAGGCGACGGACGCACGGGCGAGGACGTGACGTACAACGCGGCGTTCATCGATGCCATCCCGCAGAAGCTGACCGCCAAAGCAAAACGCCCGGTGCCATCACTACTCGAGGTTCGCGGAGAGGTGTTCTTCCCCGTTGCCGTCTTCGACGCCATCAACGTTGAGGCGCTTCGCCTGGGGAAGTCTCCGTTTGCGAATCCTCGCAACGCCGCGGCGGGCACCTTGCGTCAACGCATCGATCGACGAGAAGACGAGCTTCGAAGAGTGACGGCGCAGGGCAAGCTAACCGATGGGAAACCAGCGGGACGCTCCGCTGAACGCTCTGCCGAGCGGATTCAGCGGCTTGAGCAAGACCTTCGACGGGCTACCAACCAACTGGCTGGACTGAGGCTGGTGGTCCACGGAGTGGGTGCGCATGAGGGCTTCAAGGCGGTTCGGCAGTCGCAGTGCTACGAAGCGATGGCGGCCTGGGGTCTACCCACTTCAGCATTGGCGCGGGTTCACGCAACACTCGACGAAGTCACGAGCTACATCACGCACTTCGGCGAACATCGACACGATGTCGAGCACGAAATCGATGGCGTCGTCGTCAAGGTCGACGATATGGCGCTCCAGGACAGACTTGGCGTCACCTCTCGGGCGCCACGATGGGCGATTGCATACAAGTACCCGGCTGAGGTCGTGACCACGACGCTCGAAGACATCCGTGTCAACGTTGGGCGCACTGGACGAGTGACGCCGTTTGGGGTCATGACCCCTGTCCGCGTCGCAGGTTCCACTGTGCAGATGGCAACCCTGCACAATGCCCAAGAGGTGGAGCGAAAGGGCGTGCTTATCGGCGACACAGTCTTCCTGCGCAAGGCGGGAGATGTGATTCCCGAAATCATCGGGCCAGTGGTGGAGGCAAGAACCGGCGCCGAACGCGGGTTCGTGATGCCGACTCGATGCCCAGAGTGTTCTACCCCATTAGCTGCGGAAAAGGAGGGGGACGCTGACATCCGCTGCCCGAACGCGCGGAGCTGCCCTGCGCAGCTTCGCGAGCGGTTGTTCCACGTGGCGGGGCGAGGCGCGTTCGACATCGAAGGGCTGGGTTACAAAGCGGCCGCCGCTCTGCTGGCGTGCTCATTGGTCGATGACGAAGGAGACTTGTTCTCGCTTACCGCCGCCGACCTGAGCACCTGCGCTTTTTTCACGCGTTCCGCTGGCAACGCGCTCGCCGACCAGCAGGCCAGTACCGAGTCCTCTAACACCGAGCTCTCTGCCAACGCGGAGATCTTGTTGGCTCAGCTTGACGCTGCCAAAGATCGCCCGCTCTGGCGCGTTCTCGTTGCCTTGTCGATTCGACACGTCGGCCCCACCGCAGCCCGCGCCATTGCCAGGGCTTTTGGTGACATGAGCGCAATTGCACGTGCAGACGTCGACGAGCTGGCTGCCGTCGACGGAGTCGGGCGAATCATCGCCGAAGCAGTCATTGCTTGGTTCGCGGTCGACTGGCACCAGTCGATCGTTGACCGCTGGACGGCCAGCGGGGTGCGAATGTCCGACCCTGCAGCACAGGCCGGCCCCGACCATGGCGGACCTCTCACCCTTGACGGGATCACTGTTGTCGTGACCGGTTCCCTGAGCGGGTTCACCAGGGAGGGTGCGCAGGCCGCGATCACTGATGCTGGCGGCAAGGCTGCCGGCTCCGTGTCCAAGAAGACCGACTACGTGGTTGCTGGTGACAGCGCCGGATCCAAGCTCGACAAGGCCATGGCTTTGGGCATCCCGGTTCTGGACGTCGATGGGTTCCGCGGGCTCCTGGCCAAAGGCCCGTCGCCGAAGGAAGATCAATAAAGCGTAGATCTACCGCCAAAATTGGCCAGTTGCGCTCCAAGGTTGGTCCGAACGGCCCATCACCCACGGTCATTGAGTGGCTACTATGAGTGGTGGAGTCGACGCCGTGCCTAAGCCGGCGTGAGGATGGGGCGATGTCTGGTGCGACGGGCGGTTCGCTGGGGGTTGGGCTCGAGCCGACGCCCGGTCGGCCGCCGCTCAATCGCCTGTCGCTGTTCGCTGTCGGTTGGTGGATCGCCGTCGCCGTCGGGCTCCCACTGGTCGCCTGGGCGGTCATAGAGACCGTCCCTTCCCTCTCGGAGGCGGACCCTGCCTTTTGGGTCATTGTCGGGCTCGTTCTGCTCGGCGAGCTCCGTCCGGTCATTACGGCCGGTGGCTACGACCCACAGGGTGTGGTCACCAGCCATGCTTTTGTCTTCGCCGCGATGTACCTGTACGGCCCATGGCCCGCCATCACGTTCTTGGCTCTGGCCACGTTGATCTCAGAAGTGGTCAAGAAGAAGGACCTCTGGCGAATTCCTTTCAACATTGGTCAGTACACCTTGAGCGTGGCACCTGCTGCGCTCATTATGACGGTGTGGTTGACCAATACTGGTGAGTCGATACCAAGCCTGGCTGATCCATCCACTGGCCTGGTTCCTGCAGATTTGTTGTGGGTCGTCCCGGGTTGGTTCGCATTCTTCTTCGTCAACAATGCGCTGGTGTCGATGTTGGCAGGAGACGAAGGCCGCACCTTCTCGCAAGACTTCTTCGACGACTTCAGCTACTTCTTTGTCACCACTTTCGCAGTTCTTGCGCTGTCGCCACTTGTGGTGTTTGTTGCAAGCCAACCGATCTATCTTCCCCTGTTGCTGTTGCCGCTCTACGCCGTCTACAAAACTGCTTCCATCTCGCGGGAGAAAGAGCACCAGTCGCTGCACGATGCCCTTACAGGACTCCCCAATCGCAAAATGATCCTGGCCAGACTTGGAGACAGCATCGAGGAAGCCAGTCGGGCAAAAACCAGCGTGGGCTTTTGTTTGCTGGATCTCGACCGGTTCAAAGAGGTCAACGACACCTTGGGGCACCACGTCGGCGACCGTTTGCTGTCCGTGGCCGCCCAGCGGATTCAAGGAGCGCTTCGACCGCGCGACATTGTGGCAAGGCTGGGCGGTGACGAGTACGCAATTTTGCTCGATCCCGTGCGTGATTCAGATGCTGCCGTCGAAGTCGCTCAACGAGTTCGGGCTGCTCTCACCAAGCCGTTCCACCTGGAAGGAATGCTGTTTGAGCTCGAGGCCAGCGTGGGAGTGGCGGTCTACCCAGAGCATGGTCAAGATGTCGAGCCCATCGTGCGCAGAGCCGACGTCGCGATGTACCTGGCCAAGGAAGAGCGCACCGGAGTCGAGGTCTATGTCGCGGATCGTGACAAGAACTCCGCGAGTCGGCTGTCGCTGTTGGGTGGACTGCGCAACGGCTTGGAGGGCGGCGAGCTCAAGGTTCACTACCAGCCCAAGGTCTCGCTCGGTCCCGGCTCAGTTGTAGGGGTAGAGGCGTTGATCCGCTGGCATCATCCACTTCGCGGCTTGGTGATGCCCGACGAGTTCATCCCCATGGCTGAACATTCCGGCCTGATGGCACCGCTCACGTCCTTTGTCATCGACCAGTCACTTGAGCAAGTGGCCAGATGGCGCGGAGCTGGGCTCGATGTCCCCGTTGCCGTGAATGTGTCGATGCGCGACCTGCATGGCACCGAGTTGGTCGACGTTGTTGCTAGTGCCTTGGAACGTCACGATCTACCGGCGTCCGCTCTTGTGCTTGAGCTCACCGAGCGAGTGCTGACCCGAGACTCCGACGAAGTAACTGAGACGCTCACCTCGCTGCGCCGACTGGGCGTCACTGTCTCGCTCGACGACTTTGGCACCGGTTACTCGTCGATGGTGTTGCTGAAGCGACTGCCCATCACCGAAATCAAGATCGACCGCTCATTCGTGTCGAGGTTAAGCCTCGATCCGGAGGACGTGACGATCGTTCGGTCCATCATCGACCTTGCTCACGGGTTGGGAATGACCGCTGTCGCGGAAGGTGTGGAAACTCAACAAGTCTGGGATCTGCTCGACGACCTGGGCTGCGATTCGGCGCAAGGCTGGTACATCAGTCGACCGCTGGACGCGGAGAATGCGACGAGTTGGCTTTTGCGGCACCCGTCACAGCAACGTGCACTTCGGGTACTTAAGGGTGGAAGCGAAGCCGGGTAGTCCAGGTGGTGCCCCTTCGGGCCGCCCTTCTGTCTGCGGAGGGCGCCCCTCCTAGGATGACCCCACCATGCCTTCGCTGAAGCCCGATGAGGTTGCGCACCTCGCTCGACTCGCCCGTCTCGATCTGACCTCTGATGAGCTGCAATCTTATGGCGCGCAGCTCGATGTCATCTTGAGTGCCGTGGCTCGCGTTGCCGAGGTTGCCGCTGATGACGTACCGCCCACCACACACGCAGTCCCCGTGGTCAACGTCACTCGGCCGGATGTTCTGCGGCCAGGACTCACGCAGGAAGAGGCATTGTCAGGCGCGCCGGCCGTGGTTGATGGGCGATTTCGAGTGCCGCGCATTCTGGACGAGGAGTAGGCGGCCGTGGGCGGTTCACTGATCCAGCTGTCGGCCACCCAACTGGTCGAGGCTATGTCGTCCGGCGAGACCTCAGCTGTCGATGTAGCTACTGCCCACCTTGACCGCATCGCCGAAGTCGACGGCACCCTGCACGCTTTCCTGCACGTTGATCGTGACGGCGCCCTTGCGGCAGCTGAGTCGGTCGACGCCAAAAGAAAAGCAGGGGAAGTTGTCGGGCCGCTCGCGGGTGTGCCGTTGGCGTTGAAGGATGTGTTTACGACCAAGGGCGTTCCCACGACCTGCGGTTCGAGAATTCTCGAAGGCTGGCGACCGCCTTATGACGCCACCGTCACTAGGCGACTTAAGGCGGCTGGTGTCGTTGTACTCGGTAAGACAAACATGGACGAGTTTGCGATGGGTTCGTCCACCGAGAACTCGGCGTTTGGCGCCACTAGAAACCCGTGGGATATCTCGCGAATCCCTGGCGGTTCGTCGGGCGGTTCGAGCGCGGCCGTTGCCAGTTTTCAGGCGCCGCTTGCCATCGGCACCGACACCGGCGGGTCCATCCGTCAGCCTGCAGCGGTCACCGGCATTGTCGGCGTCAAGCCGACGTACGGCGGCGTGTCACGTTATGGCCTCGTAGCGTTTTCTTCCTCGCTCGACCAGGGTGGTCCGTTCGCTCGCAATGTTCTAGACGCCGCGCTGCTCCATGAAGTGATGGCTGGTCACGACCCGTTGGATGCCACCTCGATCGAGGCGAAGACGCCACCGGTTGTTGCCGCCGCACGCGGAGCAATGGGTGACATCGCGGGGTTGCGCATCGGAGTGGTCAAGCAACTACAAGGAGATGGCTACCAGCCTGAAGTGCACGCGAGGTTCACCGAGGCGGTCGCGCTGCTTGAGCAAGGCGGCGCTGAAATCCACGAGATATCGTGCCCTGCGTTCGACTATGCACTCCCTGCTTACTACCTCATTGCGCCCAGTGAGTGCTCAAGCAACTTGGCTCGTTTTGACGGCATGCGCTACGGCTTGCGTGAAGGCGACGACGGCCAAAACGGTGTCGAACAAGTCATGGCTATGACCCGCGCCGCGGGGTTTGGGCCTGAGGTCAAGCGCCGCATCATGTTGGGTACTTATGCGCTGTCTGCTGGTTACTACGACGCTTACTACGGTCAGGCACAGAAGGTGCGCACGCTGATCCGTCGAGACTTCGAAGCTGCTTTTGAGTCAGTGGATGCGCTGATATCGCCGACAACGCCGACCGTCGCATTCTCGTTGGGTGAGCGTGTCGACGACCCGGTTGCGATGTACAAAGCCGACCTCGCCACGTTGCCGTCGTCGCTGTACGGCGGTCCTGCCATGAGCCTGCCTATTGGCCTGGGTGAAGCGGGGATGCCGGTCGGCATTCAGCTCATGGCTGCCGTGCAGCGTGATGACCTGGTTTACCGCGTTGGCGCAGCGCTTGAGGCGCAACTTCTCTCGCAGTGGGGTGGCCAGCTGCTAGACCAGGCACCGGCATTGGCGGGTGCGCGATGAGTGATGTGCTGTCTTTCGAGGATGCCATCGCCGCCTTTGACCCCGTGATGGGGCTTGAGGTTCACGTGGAACTCAATACTGCATCGAAGATGTTTTGTGGCTGCGCTACTGAGTTCGGCGCCGAGCCCAACACCCAGGTGTGTCCAGTCTGTCTCGGTCTGCCAGGAGCCTTGCCCGTGGTCAATGCCTCGGCAGTTGAGTCCGCGATTCGGATCGGGCTTGCCTTGAACTGCCAGATTGCTCCCTGGTCTCGGTTCGCGCGGAAGAACTACTTCTACCCCGACATGCCCAAGGACTTTCAAACGTCGCAGTATGACGAGCCAATCGCGTTCGGTGGGTACCTAGACATCCGGGTCCAGACCGACGACGGCCCGCAGGAGGTGCGGGTCGAGATCGAGCGTGCCCACATGGAGGAAGACACCGGCAAGAGCTTGCACGTCGGCGGTGCTACCGGCCGAATTCATGGCGCTGACTACTCGCTAGTGGACTACAACAGGGCTGGGGTTCCGCTGATCGAGATCGTGACCAAACCCATCGAGGTTGCGCCAGAGATTGCTCCGCTCGTCGCCAGGGCCTATGCCAACGAGCTGCGCGAGCTCATCGTTGCGCTGGGGGTTTCTGATGCGCACATGCATCAGGGCTCGATGCGGGTCGATGCCAACCTGTCGTTGAAGCCGACTGGCTCAACGACGCTTGGCACGAGGACCGAAACTAAGAATGTGAACTCCATGCGATCGGTTGAGCGTGCGATCCGGTTTGAAATTGGGCGCCAGGCAGCAGTGCTGACCGCCGGCGGCGCCATCACGCAAGAGACCCGTCATTTCCATGAAAACGACGGCAGCACCACGTCTGGACGGAGCAAAGAGGAGGCCGAGGACTATCGGTACTTTCCCGAGCCAGACTTGGTGCCGGTTGCTCCCGAACCGACGTGGATCGAACAACTCCGGTCGACCCTGCCAGAACCGCCGCTTCAGCGCCGAGAGCGGCTGCGGACGGAGTGGGGGATCAGCGAGCACGACATGCAGTCCTTGGTCAACGCTGGTGGAGTCGAGCTTGTTGAAGCGACCATCGCGCTTGGTGTTGACCAAGCCCACGCCCGGAAGTGGTGGACCGGTGAGATTACGCGGCATGCGAACGAACGGGGGGTTGACCTGGCCGAGCTGCCAATAACGCCCGACGCCGTAGCGCGGGTTGTGGCGCTGACCGATGACGGCTCATTGAACGACAAGCTGGCTCGGCAGGTCATTGAAGGTGTGCTCGACGGTGAGGGAAGTCCCGACGATGTCGTCAAGGCGCGCGGTCTAGCCGTTGTTTCCGACGACTCCGCACTGCTTGCCGCCATCGACCAGGCTCTAGCCGAGCAGCCAGACGTTGCCGACAAGATTAGAGACGGCAAGGTTCAGGCCGCTGGAGCCATCGTTGGTGCAGTGATGAAAGCCACGCGCGGGCAAGCCGATGCTGCGCGGGTACGCGAACTCATCCTCGACCGATTCAGCTGACGAACCACATCGAGCTGACCCGATGTTGCTGTGGCTCCCGGAGGATGACTGGCCCGATTGGCTGACCGTTCCTGAACAGGTGGAAGTCGAGGTCTGGCGAGGAGGTCAACCGGTGCCCCACTCGGTGAGTGACGTGGAGTTCTACGTCCCCGAGTACCTCGGCTCGGCGGCGGTCATCGAGGTCGCTCAGCGGATGTCCTCGCTGCGTGTGCTGCAGTCCCTGTCGGCGGGATACGAACACTTGGTTGGCAAAACTCCAGAAGCTGCTGTGGTGTGCAACGCGCGCGGCGTCCACGAGGCGAGCACAGCGGAACTTGCGGTTGGTTTGACGATCGCGGCCCTGCGCGGTTTCCCGGAGTTCGTTCGGGCGCAGGACCAGTCTCACTGGGTCCACCAACGGCATCAGGCGTTAGCCGACAAACGAGTAATGATTTTGGGCTACGGGAGTGTGGGTCACGCAGTGGCCGACCGGCTTCGGGGGTTCGAGGTCGAAGTGGTCCCCGTCGCAAGAAATGCGCGCGACGGGGTGCATGCCGTCACAGAGCTTTCCCAACTGCTAGCCGAGGTCGACGTGGTCGTGGTGACGGTCCCGCTGACGGCGTCAACCAAGCAGCTAGTCGATGGACAGTTCCTGGCCGCGATGCGTGATGGCGGGCTGTTGGTCAATGTCGCTCGCGGTCAAGTCGTCGACACAAACGCGTTGGTCGCCGAGCTACGCAGTGGCCGTCTGCATGCGGCGCTTGATGTCACCGATCCGGAACCGCTGCCCGCAGATCATCCGCTGTGGCAGGCGCCCAACGTGCTGATCTCTCCACACGTGGGTGGTGACACCACCGCCTTCGCGCCGCGAGCACGGCGGCTGGTGCAGGCCCAGCTCGACAGGTTTGTTGCGGGTGAGCCCCTGCTCAACGTGATCCCACGGGCCGCACTAACAACCGCACCAGCACCATGACCAATGCCCAGCAGCGGCGAATCCGCAGCTTCCATGTGCGCCGCGGCAGGATGTCGACCACCGCAGCTGAAGCGCTTCACGAGCTGGGGCCGGCGTGGCTTGTCCCGCTCGGCGATTCCCCCGTCGAATGGGCGCACTGGTTCGGCAGAAACGCTCCGTTGGTTCTGGAGATTGGGTCCGGAATGGGGCACAGCACGTTGGCCCAGGCTGCCGCCGACCCGGACACTGACGTTTTAGCCGTCGACGTACACACCCCCGGGATTGGGACGCTGCTGGCTGGGGCTGCTCGCGCCGAGCTGCGCAATGTCCGCGCGATCGTGGGCGACGCAGTTGAGGTGGTCGACCTCATGCTGCGTCCCGATGAGTTGGCTGGGGTCCGGATCTACTTCCCCGATCCGTGGCCCAAGGTGCGGCATCACAAGCGGCGGTTGATCCAGCCAGAGTTCGTCGACCTGTTGGCCTCTCGGGTGCAACCGGGCGGGTTCATCCACTGCGCGACAGATGACCTGGGCTACGGCCGGCAGATGGTTGGGGTCTTCTCCAAGCACCCGGACCTCGACAATGCATTTGTTGGGTTCGCGCCGCGCCCCTCCGACCGACCTCCGACAAAGTTCGAGCAGCGCGCGACCGGCGCTGGGCGGCAGGTGGTCGATGTTTACGTGACCCGTACTCTTTCGGCATGAGCGAGAAGTCGACTGACAACCCGAATCCGAAACCGGATCTGAAACCCCGCAGCCGCGACGTCACGGACGGCATGGAGCGCGCCCCCAATCGCGCGATGCTGCGCGCCGTCGGCATGACAGACGACGACTGGGAGAAGCCTCAGATCGGGATTGCGTCGAGCTGGAACGACATCACCCCCTGCAATGTCTCGCTTAAGCGACTCGCCGTTAAGGCGAAGGAGGGCGTCTTCGCTGCAGGCGGTTTTCCGCTGGAGTTCGGCACGATCTCGGTCTCTGATGGCATCAGCATGGGTCACGAGGGCATGCGTGCATCCCTCGTCAGCAGAGAAGTCATCGCAGACTCCGTTGAGACCGTGATGCACGCTGAGCGGCTCGATGGTTCCGTCACCTTTGCTGGCTGTGACAAGTCGCTGCCAGGAATGTTGATGGCGGCGGCACGCCTCGACCTCGCCAACGTCTTCGTCTACGCCGGCTCCATCCTTCCCGGGCGCTTGGACGGCCGCGACGTAACGATCCAAGACGCCTTCGAAGGCGTAGGTGCCTGTGCACTCGGCAAAATCACTCGAGCCGACCTCGACAAAATTGAGCGCAGTGCGTGCCCGGGAGAGGGTGCGTGCGGAGGAATGTTCACGGCCAACACCATGGCAAGTGTCGGCGAGGCCCTCGGCATGTCGCTGCCGGGTAGCGCTTCTCCCGCCGCGGTCGACCGTCGTCGTGACGAGGTGGCGTTTCGCTCAGGGGAAGCTGTCGTTGAGTTGCTGCGCCTCGGGATCACTGCACGGGACATCCTGACCAAGCCAGCCTTCGAGAACGCGATAGCTGTGGTCATGGCCCTTGGTGGATCGACGAATGCGGTTCTTCATCTTTTGGCCATCGCTCATGAGGCCCGCGTCGAGCTGACGATCGATGACTTCAACCGGGTGGGAGACCGCACGCCGCACCTCGCCGACGTAAAGCCGTTCGGCCGTTTTGTCATGAACGACATCGACCGCGTTGGGGGAGTCCCCGTGGTCATGAAGGCGTTGTTGGACGTCGGTCTACTCGACGGTGACGTTCTCACCGTGACCGGCAAGACGTTGGCGGAGAATCTCGACGAACTCGCACCCGATGCTCCCGACGGGACGATCATCGCCCCGACGAGCGCACCACTTCATGCTACGGGTGGGTTGGCGATTTTGAAGGGCTCACTCGCCCCAGACGGAGCGGTGATCAAGGCGGCGAGCATTGAAAAGCCGGTTTTCGAAGGCGTCGCCAAGGTGTTCGACGACGAGGTCGATGCCATGGATGCCGTGACTCACGGCCGGATTACGGCAGGGGACGTGGTGGTCATTCGCTACGAGGGCCCCCAAGGTGGGCCAGGCATGCGCGAGATGCTCGCTGTGACAGCAGCTATCAAGGGCGCCGGGCTCGGTAAAGACGTCATGCTCGTCACCGATGGCCGGTTCTCCGGCGCGACCGCCGGTTTCTGTATTGGTCACATCGCTCCAGAGGCGCCGCACGGTGGGCCCATCGCCTTCGTGGCCGACGGTGACCGCATTCGACTCGATATGGAACGCCGATCGCTCGACCTGCTCGTCGACGAGTCCGAGCTGGCTCGTCGACGTGATGGCTGGAAGCCGCGCGAGCCTCGGTACACCAGGGGCGTGCTGGGCAAGTACGCCAAGCTCGTCGGTTCAGCCGCCCAAGGCGCCGTCTGCGACTAGCAACTCGTCTAGCCATGACCCCGTCTTTCACCCCGATAGAAAGGGGGGAACGTGACGTTCCCCCCTTTCTTAGGGGGTCAATGTGGGGGTCACCGCGGTCGAAAGTGGGTGGCGTGGTTCGCATGGTGAGACGGGACGCTCCGCGGCTTGACGCAATCGACCGGCGGCGCGACCCTTGTCTCGTGCACAACATTCTCGTAGTCGGACGGCGCGTGGCCTGAGCCAACCCGCTCGAGTCACGCGCGCCCCTCACCCACCCGGGTCTGAGGGGCTTTTTCGTGTCAGAGGTTAGACGAGTTGCGATAAGCGGAAAGGATGACGATGGCGATGACGGAGTCGACCGCCGAGATGGTGACGGGCGCTCAGAGTTTGGTGAGGGCGTTGGAAGACGTAGGCGCTGAGACCGTCTTCGGAATTCCTGGCGGAGCAATCCTGCCTGCCTACGACCCACTCTTCGACTCGCGGCTTCGGCACATCCTCGTCCGGCACGAGCAAGGTGCAGGGCATGCGGCAGAGGGCTACGCGATGGCCACCGGTCGCGTTGGGGTCTGTATGGCCACGAGCGGGCCAGGTGCCACGAATCTCGTGACCCCCATTGCCAATGCGTACATGGACTCAACACCCATCGTCGCTGTGACGGGGCAGGTTGCCAGTGCTGCCATTGGAACAGATGCCTTTCAAGAGGCCGACATCCGCGGCATCACGATGCCGATCACTAAGCACAACTTCCTCATCACCGACCCATCATTGATCTCGCGGACGATCGCAGAGGCGTTTCACATAGCCTCCACCGGGCGGAAGGGTCCAGTCCTTGTCGATATCTCCAAGGACGCGCTGCAGGCCATGACCACATATGAGTGGCCGTCCTCTATCGACCTTCCGGGCTATCGACCGACGACCCGACCACACGCCAAGCAGGTTCGTGAGGCTGCGCGGTTGATCGTCGAGGCCAAACGCCCGGTCCTCTACGTCGGAGGTGGTGTGTTGGCAGCGGAGGCGTCCCCAGAGCTGATGCAGCTAGCTGAGCTCACAGGGATCCCCGTGGTGACCACGTTGATGGCTCGCGGCGCGTTCCCGGACAGCCATCCGCTGCATATGGGTATGCCAGGCATGCACGGAGCCGTCGCCGCAGTCGGCGCACTTCAAAAGAGCGACCTCCTCATCGCGCTGGGAGCCAGGTTCGACGATCGAGTAACCGGTCGTCTCGACACGTTTGCACCTGATGCACTCATTGTGCACGCCGACATCGACCCTGCGGAGATCTCGAAGAACCGAACCGCAGACATCCCAATTGTTGGCGACGCGAAGGAGGTCATTTCAGACCTGATGGCCGCTTTGGTTGTCGAAAGCAACTCCGGGAAGTCGGGTGATTACGCGGCCTGGCGCGACACCCTGGAGCGGATGCGGGCTACCTATCCGGCTGGGTTTGTCACTCACGATGACGGGTCGTTGTCACCACAGTTCGTCATCTCACGCCTGGGTGAGATCGCTGGCAGTGACACGATCTTTACTGCAGGAGTCGGCCAGCACCAGATGTGGGGAGCGCAGTTCATCGGCTATGAAAAGCCACGCACCTGGCTCAACTCCGGTGGGCTCGGCACCATGGGGTTTGCCGTCCCAGCGGCGATGGGCGCGAAGGTTGGGCGACCAGACGCCACCGTGTGGGCCATTGATGGCGATGGCTGTTTCCAGATGACCAACCAGGAGCTGGCAACGTGCGCCAACAACGACATCCCCATCAAAGTTGCGGTTATCAACAACAGCAGCCTTGGCATGGTCAGGCAGTGGCAGACGCTGTTCTACGAGTCGCGGTACTCCAACACCGACCTGCACTCAGTACGCATCCCTGACTTCGCCAAGCTAGCCGAGGCCTACGGCTGCGAAGGGCTGCGATGCGAAACAACGGACGACGTAGATGCGACGATCGACAAGGCCATGTCCATCAACGACCGTCCGGTGGTGGTCGATTTTGTTGTCAACAAGGACGCCATGGTTTGGCCAATGGTCGCCGCTGGGACAAGCAATGACGAGATAAAGATCGCGCGAGATATGGCGCCTGACTGGGACAAGGACGAACTGTAATGACTCGACACACACTCTCAGTTCTGGTCGAGGACCAACCTGGTGTGCTGGCACGCATCGCTTCGTTGTTCTCGCGAAGAGGCTTCAACATTGAGTCACTAGCTGTTGGCCCCACCGAGCACGAGGGGGTGTCACGCATGACCATCGTGGTCAACGTTGATGATCTCCCGCTTGAGCAGGTGACCAAACAGCTGAACAAGCTCATCAACGTGCTGAAGATCGTTGAGCTTGATCCGGTTAGCTCCATCCGCCGCGAGTTGGTCTTGGTGAAGGTCCGCGCCGATCCGGAGATTCGTTCGCAGGTTCTCGAAACGGTCCAGCTGTTCCGGGCCAAAGTGGTCGACGTGTCCCCCGAGTCGGTCATCATCGAAGCGACCGGCAACGCCGACAAGCTGGAGGCGTTACTGCGCGTGCTGGAGCCGTTTGGTGTCAAGGAACTCGTGCAGTCGGGGATGGTTGCGATGGGTCGCGGCTCGCGATCGATCACGGACCGAGCGCTTCGTCCGGTCGACCGTCCCGCCGAGCGGTCGGGCTGAGCACGACCGATACCCTCGTCCCGCATTCCAGCTGAACCTGCCGATAAGCCCAAGACCGACCGAACGAATCGAAAATCCGCCCGAATTGAACCCGCCCGTCCGCATTGAACCCAGAAGGAAAATCCCGTGGCTGAAATGTTCTACGACGATGACGCTGACTTGAGCCTGCTCGCCTCAAAGAAGGTGGCGGTGATTGGCTACGGCAGCCAGGGCCACGCGCA
>DATKIY010000042.1:0-10165 GCA_035543875.1 Actinomycetes bacterium
CGCGATCAGGGCCACCGCTGTCGAAGCAGAACGCAGGGCGTCCTCGGGCAATCCGGTGAGTTCGCGCGCCACCCACGCCGCGTCGGTGCCCCTGAGTTCGTCGACCAGGCTCACACAAGCCCAAGCCACTGCTGCTGCACCCGTCACCACAGCAAGCCGAGCGCTGTCGAACGGAGGTTGGGCCGAAATGATCACGGCCAGTGCTCCTAGAGCCAGGCATGCCAAGGTCACGTGTCCCAGCACCGGCGCAGACGCGCGAGCGCGCCAGGCCGCGGGCGCCGTCGCGACAACACAAGCAGTGACAGCCGCTCCGATTCCCCACCCAACGGCGACAACGTCACCGGGGAGCTCGAGTGCCGAGACGGTGAACACCCATGTCTCAGCGAGCACCGCGACGGCAGCCCACGTGACCAGCGCGAGGTATCTGGTGCGCGCGGCACCGATCGCAAAGGCGAGCAGCAGCGCCGTCACTGGTGCCTGCCACGAACTGTGGAGGTCCGAGGTGTCCGCCGACCCTGGTCCCATCACCGACACCGTCGTTGCGAAAGCGAGCACAACGGAAAGCGCGCCGGACGCGCACGCAGCCCACTGTGACCAGAACGTGGCTGTCGTTGCGCGCACGCGACGCTCGACTGCGAAACCGCCGAGCAGCATGGCCGAAGCAAGCAAGCCCGCAGGCCAGCCGATGGCTGCTACAACGCCCATGACTAGACCACCGGGGAACAACGCTGCCGCGGCGGCGTAGGACCATCGTTCGCCAGCGGTGGCTTTCCGACGGTGATACTCAGCCCACCCGGTCGCGGCCGCAAATGCTGACGCCGTCACCCAGGGAGACGTGTCGAGGCCGCCGCGCGCAGCCAAGAGTCCGAGCCCCACAGTCACCGACGTGGCGATCGTGAGAGTTGAGCCAGGAAGTCGCTGCTCAAGTGCCTCGATGCCGACGACGATTCCGACCGCGGTCACCACCGAAGCGGTGGTTGGCCAACCGTCAGTGGATCCGGCGAGCAAAGCCAGCAGAGCAAGCACGACCAGGGCGACGGGTCCTGAGGTCAACGTTGCTTTGGCGAACGGTAGTCGCGGGCGTAGTCGGGCCACGAGAAGGTTTGCACCAGCCAATACCGACATCACCGCGATCTCTATGGACCGAGGTTGCGCCACAGACTCGCCCTGGGGGACCGGATCGAGCCACGACAGGCTGAGCAACCCAACGGCAAGCCAGGCGATGGGCGCGACAAGGTAGGCCAACGCGCTACTGGGATGGAGACGAACCCATACGGCGTATCCGATGGAAATGGCGAAGGTTGTCGTCCCTAGCAGAACCGTCAACGCGACGCCTGACGGGTCTGGAGGGACGGGCGCATTGTCGACGAAGGATGCAACCGTGACGATCGGAAGTAGCAGTCCACCTGCCACCTCGAGGGCAGATGCGACGACACGCGTTCCGCGTCGCTTCAGCATCGCGGCGGCGACGAATAGGGCACCGGGGATCGTGAGCTCGGCGACCGGACGCATGGCAGGGTTGATGTCGGAGAACGACCACACGACGAGCCCGAAGACGCCGGCAAAGAGCAGCAATACGCCCAGGTAGGCCAGTCCGTGGATGGCGAGATCTGACTTCACCGTTTCGCGCGTCTGCCGCCACCACATCGACACGGGGCCGGGAGGTGTGCTTTCGGCTGGGAACGTGGCCCGCGGCGCGGCCTGCGCCACCGCCGGTGATGTGCGAGATGCCGGGACGACCGGTTGCGTCTGCTGGTCCCAGAGCCCGGCATTTGGTTCCCATGCCGGGCTACTGGTTGTCGCGGGTCGTGCGACGGCGGCGGGTTGAGCCGGAGCTGTCGACCACCTTTGCGTGTACCAGAGCAACGCGTCGAAGGTTCTGGCATCGATCACGCCGTCAGCCCGTGCTTGGCGGAGGACCTCGCGCGTCACCGCGACACCCGAGGGTCCTGGCGTGTTGGCTGCGGTGAGCGGCGCGAGCACCATCCCCTGGCTCGTCGAGACCCACGGCGACCAGCCGCTGTCATCGAAGTACCGCTGTCGGCCGGACAGGTCCGGATCGACGTACCAACCTGTCGGGGTTTCAGCGGTCATGCCTGCAATCATGGCGGCATCGCTGCTCGATGACCTGAGTACTGCTACTCAGTTGCTAAAGAAGTTGAGCACTCTGCACCGAGCTGACGGCGTTGAGCGGTCCCGAGGGCGTGGGTTGTTCCGGCGGCGATCGCCGATGAGCGGGCTCGATGGAGCCCCAGGCACTAGGTGTTAGTAGCGGTATCCGCCGCTGCTGCTGTCCGATGGCGATGGACTTGGTGTTGACGTCGACTGTGCGGAACTACCGCCGGGAGCAACCGCGTGCCAGGTGAAGCTTGCGCCATTGAACGAGTCAGCAACTCCGTTGCCGTTGGCCGCACCGGGCGAGGGGTCGAGGTTGAAGATGTACAGCGGATCGCCGGCCGCGGTGACTTGTGACTCGCCATCAGAACGTTGAATGGTCGACAAGTGAGCGGTCACGCCGGGTCCGGCGACCGGCTTGCTGCCCGCTGGCACCGTCACCGGTACCCATATTGATGTGCATGAATCCGTGCACACGATCTGCCCGGACGACTCCTGGTCCGCCGCGTAGACGGTCCTACCGGACGCGTCTACAAGGACGTTGCCTACCTGTGGCAGTGGCTGTGATGTCAGCTTTACGCCGGAGCTCGCCGCTGACGACTGAGCCCCCGGGCTCGATCCGCTACTGCTGCCGCATGCAGCAACGAGTAGCAAGGTTGCGATTCCAAGGGCACTGGCCGTGGTTGTCTTCATGTCGCATATAACGTCGGCGATCACCAGATGGTTCAAACCGTGGAAGATTCTCACCCAATTCGACTCTTTGATGAGCGTATGTGTTTACGCCGGAACGGGCTCAAAGCCTGATGCAGGCAGGGAACTGGAAAGCTCTTTGCGGGAGTGAATGCCGAGCTTGGTGAAAACCTTGTGCAGGTGCCATTCCACGGTGCGCGGGCTTATGAACAAACGCGCCCCGATCTCCGGGTTTGAGAGTCGATCGCGCGCGAGCAGGGCGATCTGCAGTTCTTGCGGCGTCAGTTCATCGCGCGCCTCAACGGTGCGTTTGCGCGCCCTCTCCCCTGTGGCCAACAACTCGCCTCTGGCGCGGTCTGCGAACGCCTCCATTCCAATCGTCACGCATTGGTCGTGTGCCGCGCGGAGCTGCGTGCGAGCGTCGCCACGACGATTCTCGCGGCGGAGCCACTCGCCGTACAGCAGGTGGGCGCGCGCCAACTCCGGCCGAAGCCGCGTTTGGCCAAGCCGCTTGATTGCCTCGAGATATAGCTGCTCCGCAGTCACGCCTTTGCTAAGCAATGCACACGACCTGGCGTAGACGCCAAGCGCCCAGTCGGACTCGCACCCATGGATGTGCTCTCGCAGTCGCTTGACGGCATCACTGGCAAGTTCGGCGTGGCTGCTCCTCGTTGCTGCCTCGACCAGTTCGCTCAACGCCCACGAAGCGACGAACAACTCCGGTGTGTGTTTGCTAGCTTCCACCGCAGCTGCGAGTGCTTCGTCATAGCGGCCAAGGCCGTTCATGAGAACGGCCTTGGCCCATCGTGCGTACTGGACCGCGGTGCCCTGACCCCCAGCGGTAGCTTCCACAATGACGCGATCGAAAAGTGCAGCAGCCTCGGCCTCCCTGCCGCGATACGCCGCAAGCGCAATCCCCGCGTATGGGCCGATGCGGGTAAAGGTGGTTTCCTTGACTGCATCGACTTCAGCTATCAGCAGGATGGCACTCGCGAAGTCGCCGCCGCACGCGAAAGCCTGCCCACATGCGTTGTCTGCTGCTGCGAGCACCCCAAGCGCCCCCGCATCCCGGCCGAGTTGAGCCGCACTCGTGCCGATCTTGAGACAGCGGTCGTAGTCCCACACTAAATTCGCAGCTCGAGTCGCCAGCCAACCCCATCGCATAGTCTCGTCCACGGAGACTTCGGGGCTCGCGAACGCAGAGATCGCGCGTTGAAGTAAGGGAGCCGCGGCAGACCGGCCTTGCGTAAAGACCAACGCCAAGCCGTCCAGCAGCAAGTCACACGGAAGCGGAGCTCCCTCGGGAGGCGGCGCGGTCGCGATGGCCCGCGAGACGTCGAGAAGGCTACCGCCGGTCGCAGCGAGCCGGCCCGCGAAAAGGCTAGCGGCCCACGCATCGAGATACGTGTTGCGCGAAAGGCGTACGTCGAGGCTCTCAAGCTTTTTGGCGGCATTAAGGAGCAACATCGGAGCATCTTTACCGCGGTTCTGTGCGAATGCGACCTCGGCCTGGAGCAGATCTGCGCGTGCCCGTTCAAGATCTCCAAGGGGTACCGCTTCTGCGGCGGCTAAGAGCTCACGGGTCGCATCGAATGCTCCCGCTTCAAGACTTGCTTGAGCCGCTGTGAGCGCTCTGCTAGCTCGCCGCGCTGGATCACTTGTCAACGTGACCGCACGTTGCAGCAATGCTGCGCTGGCGGCTAGTCCACCGCGTGCTTGCGCACGGCTCGCCGAAAGTTCCAGCTCGCGCGCGATCTCTTCGTCCGGCCCTGCCGTCGCACTGGCAAGATGCCAAGCCCGGCGGTCTGGGTCCATGTCTCGATTCGTGACCACCGCCAACGCCAGATGCGCCTGTCGGCGCTCCGGCCTGCTTGCGGACCGATAGACAGCTGAGCGCGCCAAAGGATGCTGAAACGTCACGCGTTCCGTGATGTTCAGCATTCCGTCCGTCGCGTCGGCGGACGAGAGTTCGATCCCGAGCCGTTCGCAAGCTTGCTGCAAGAGTAAAAGGTCTCCGAGAGGCTCGGCCGCTGCGACCAGCAACAGACGTTGTGTGGCTTCGGGGAGTGTCTCAAGTCGCCGGACGTAGCTCTGCTCGATCGATTTCGATAGATCACCGCTTTTCGGCATTCCGAACCCGCCGGCCAACTGCATGGGCGTCAACCCTCGAGGCAACTCAAGCAAGGCGAGTGGGTTTCCGCGGGACTCTGCGAGGATCCTGTCGCGTACCGGCCGATCCAGGGCGAATCCGACTGAAGAGCCTAGAAGCGCGCGGGCATCAGCGTTGACCAGACCGCGCACCACCAGGTCGGGAAGATGTCGAAGTTCCTCGCCAGGCTCGCGAGTTGCGAATATAAGACCAACCGGTTCTGCTAACAGGCGGCGTGCGACGAACGCCAGCGTCAACGCGGAAGTCTTGTCCAGCCATTGCGCGTCATCGATGATCCACAGCAAGGGACGATCCTCGGCCGCGTTGGACAACAGACTCAGAACCGCGAGACCGACCATGAAACGTTCCGGCGCTGGTCCGGGGGTCAGACCGAACACGATCTGCAGAGCGTCACGCTGAGGGCTGGGCAGTTGCCCGAGGCCATCGAGTAGTGGCGCACACAACTGGTGCAGACTCGCGAAAGCCAACTGCATCTCGGACTCAACCCCAACCGCTTGCGTAACGGTCAGGCCCGACGCGGATCCGACTAGGTATTGAAGGAGCGCTGTCTTTCCGATTCCTGCCTCGCCACGAACAACCAACGACCGGCTCTCGCCTCGGCGGACGCTATCGATCAATTCATCCAGTTGGCCGCATTCCTCGGCCCGCCCGAGGAGTTTCACAGGGAGCTCGTCCGCCGAACCCGGCGCTTCGTCGAGCGCAACACGTATACGTGCACGCAGGCAACCATCCCATGATCGACTGGGGGTGGCCAGCCCTACGGCAACTTCCCGCTGGCTGATCTTCCCCACCCCTGACGAGGGCAAAGTCGTCCCGGGGGCGCATAACCAGGGTCTTTCACGGGCGCGACCCGATGGCCCTGCGACCAGGCTTGGTGGTGATCAAAGGCCAACCGTCTAGCACCCGAAAGGACACGCTCATGAGTTCCTCGATCACCTCGCCTGCGCCGGAAGGCTTGGGCTCGGTTTCTGGAGCGCCGAACCTGCCTGCTGGCTTCTCTAACACATTCAATAGCCGCTACATCGACACCGGTGATGTTCGGCTGCATGCAGTAGTGGGAGGCGAAGGACCGCCACTGCTCTTGGTCCACGGCTGGCCCGAGTCCTGGTACGCCTGGCGTTTGTTGATGCCGGCACTGGCCCAGGACTTTCAGGTCATTGCGGTCGACCAGCGCGGGATCGGGCTTTCCGAAAAACCCCAGGGCGGCTACGACACTGGTACCCAAGCCAGTGACCTGGTTGGCCTGATGGATGCGCTGGGCCACGAAAGGTTTGCATTGGTCGGCCACGACACGGGTTTCGCCATCGGCTACGCATTGGCCGCCGACCACCCTCACCGGGTAGCCCGCGCTGCCCTCGTTGAAATCCCTGGGCCTCCAGGCGCTACTCCCTCGCCGCCACTGTTCGTACCCGCCGCGCTCAACAACCGGCTCTGGCACATCCCCTTTAGTCGGGTCGACAATGTACCTGAGCAATTGGTCGAGGGACGGGAGGACATCTTCTTCGGCTATGAGTTCGCGATCCAGGGAGGGAAACTCCCCGCCGAGGTCATCGACTACTACGTCCGCATTCTCTCCAACCCCGAAGCCCTGCGCAGCACCTTTGGGTTCTACCGCGCGTTCGATACCACAGTCGCCCAGAATGAACAGCGCAAGAGCCAGCGGCTGACCATGCCGATCCTCGCGATCGGTGGCGAGGCGAGCTACGGTGAACACGTCGGGGACGCGATGAAACTGGTCGCTGACGACGTTGAGGGCGTTGTCATTCCCGGCGCCGGTCACTGGGTTGCTGAGGAAGTCCCTGAAGCGATGTTGACCGCCCTGAGCGTATTCCTAGCCCCATACCGCGAGGGGAAGGACTAAGCCGACCCGTCAGTGACTCATCCCGCAACTATTCGATCGGATGGCGGACAAAGTGCTAGGTCGCTCGCACTTACCCTCGCTCGGCGGCGCGACCGAGTGGCTCAACTCCGAGCCCCTCGGTCGGGCCGAGCTAAGCGGACAAGTCGTGCTCGTGAACTTCTGGACGCTTACCTGTATCAATTGGTTGCGACAGGAGCCATACGTGCGCGCTTGGTCGCGTGCGTACCGGAACGACGGGTTGACCGTGATCGGTGTGCACACCCCGGAATTCTCCTTCGAGCATGACCACAAACTCGTTCGGCTGGCCGCCACGGACCGAGAGATTGACTACGCCATTGCGCTCGACAACGACTTTGACATTTGGCAGGCATTCGACAATCACTACTGGCCGGCGCTCTATTTCGTCGACGCCGAGGGCGTAATCCATGACCACCACTTCGGGGAAGGCCGATACGAAGAATCCGAGCGCGTACTCCAAAGGCTGCTGGGCCTACGACGCGAGCCCATTGCCGTCGAAGGGCTCGGAGTAGAAGCGGCGGCTGACTGGGACAACTTGCGCACGCCTGAGACTTACCTCGGTCATAGCCGCGCCAAGCGATTTGCATCGCGCGTCGACGGGAGTACAGAGCAAGCAGGCGTCTACCGGATCCCGGAGCAATTGCGCTTGAATCATTGGGCATTAGACGGCGCATGGACGATCGGAGGTGAGAAAGTTGTTGTAGAGCGCGGCGGCGGAACCATCGCTTGCCGTTTTCACGCCCGGGATGCTCATCTCGTGCTTTCGTCAGAAGCGAGCGAGCCGGTCCCCTTCCGGGTACTCCTCGACAGCGAGTCGCCGGGGCCATCCCATGGCGTCGACACTGACGAGGACGGCATGGGACTACTCCGAGGCGGCCGCCTGTACCACCTCGTGCGGGAGCAAGACACCGTCCGTGAAAGGACACTTCAGGTCACTTTCCTCCAGGCCGGGGCGGAGGCCTACGCATTGACATTCGGTTAGCGCGTGGAGCAGATTCCGTCAGTCCCCTCTCGTCACCCAGGAATGCTTATCGTGACAACGCTGGACCCATTGCCTCAGCGGCCAGACGGAGTGTGAGGTCACACCTTCGCGGAGTCCAATGGCCACTTGACGAAACAGAACTTATTTCCGAAGGGGTCCTGCATGATGGCCCACTCGAGATACGGCGAACCAGATTCGGGGTAGAACGCTGGCGGTTTCAGAGTTACCCCACCGATTTCTTCTGTACGGCGCACAGCAAGCGGAACGTCATCCACCCTGAAATCCAGATGCGTGCCACCGACCCAACTGCCTTCGTCATCGGGTACTAACTGGAGCAACAGCCAGGGATCGTCATCTCCCCCTTCGGGATCTTCGAGGCTGGAGTAGCAGTCACCAGACTTGTCCCCGTGTCTACCGGTTGGTGACAGCCCCGATAGTGCCGCCCAGAACCGTTCACCCGCGTCTAGATCGGTGACGTTCACCACGGGCTTCCAAAGTTTTCCTATACCTCCAGCAGACATCCTCCGCCGTCCCTTCACGATCGAGAAATGACCTGCGTGGATCTAACCGGTTTTGTTGAGTCAGCGGGTTTGCTGTGCGGAATCGTGTCCAGCTTTCCGCTTGCCACCGCAGTGCGCTTCGGAGCGGGAAGGACGGACCTCCATAGTTTCCGGGCTAAAGTTCGTCTGGGACGCTCAGATCGGCGTGCCAGCATCGGTCTGACGTGTCCCGACAATCCGACCTGCGGGGAGTCGCCAGTGATAGTCGTCCTGTTCTCCGGCGTCGATCGACCGGACATGAACGTCGAGGAGTACGGCCGCGCGTCCGCACGCATGCGAGAGCTTGTCGCGTCGATCCCGGGCTTCATCTCGTTCAACTCGTATACGTCCGAGGACGGTGAGGAACTGGTCGTCGCTCGGTTCGACTCCCTCGACGCCCTCGAGGCGTGGCGCACCCATCCAGAACACCTGGACACACAAGCGAAGGATCGTTCTTCCTGGTCGCAGGAGTACTGGGCTCAGGTCTCGTCCACGGTGCGCGAGTACCGCTGGACGAGAGAGATTGGTTACAGCTCAGACCTCAGGGACAAGTTCGTGGCGGGTTCTGAGGTTCGGCCGTCTTAGCCGACCAAAGCACGCCGTCGGACAGCTAGTCCTTCTGCCCTTTGCTGGTCCCTATTCAGGTGGTCCTACGATGTCGGCAACGACGAGGATCAATCCACCGGCGTACGGAGGAACAACGTGACTGAAAACTCGACAGCAGCAGCCAGCCCTACGCCGGTGACCTGGCCAGAGCACGACCCAGCGACATACCGCAAGGTGCCCGCGTCCTCCGCCCCGCTAGACAAGGCGCGTGTTGAATCGCTGCTCGCCGCAGAGTGGGAACGGTTCGAGAAGACCACGCCCAATTCCCGAGCGCACCATGCCCGTGCCCTCGGCGTCCTGCCGCTCGGTGTGCCGTCGTCGTTCCAGCACTGGGACCCCTATCCCGTCGCGATCGTGAGCGCCAAGGGCGCCTGGCTCGAAGATGTCGATGGCCGCAAGGTGCTCGACTTGTCTATGGGATTTGGCGCGATGCTCGCCGGTCACCTCAATCCAACGGTGGTTGCCGAAGTCGAAAAGGCTCTGAAGACCGGCACACTTTTCGTCACTCCGTCGCCCTCGGCGACCGATGCCGCTGAACGTTTCCAGCGCCGCTTCAGTCTCGACCAGCTGCGCTTCACAAATTCCGGCACCGAGGCCACGATGTATGCGCTGCGTACCGCACGCGCATTCACCGAACGCAAAGCCATCATCAAGATTGAGGGCGGCTATCACGGTGGCTATGACGCACTGCAGGTGTCGGTAAAGCCAGACGTTGCTGAAGCTGGTCCGGAAGCTGCTCCCACCCCAGTCACACCGTTCGAGGTGGAGGCGGGCACCGTCCACGTCGTTCCCTACAACGACCTCACGCGTCTTGAGCAGTTGTTCAACGAACACGGACCCGAGATCGCCTGCGTGTTCATGGAGCCGGTGCTGGAGAACGTCGGGATCGTCGTCCCCGACGCCGGTTACTTAGCAGGAGTTCGAGCAATGTGCGACGCACACGGCGCACTCCTCATTTTCGACGAGGTCAAGACGGGCCTCACTGCGGGTCCTCAAGGTGCCTCGCAGCGCCTTGGCGTCACCCCTGACCTGGTGGCCCTCGCCAAGAGCATCGGTGGCGGTCTTCCGTTGGCTGCCTTCGGGGGCCGGGCCGACGTCATGGCTACGGTGACCGATCAGCGCTCGCCGCACTTCGGTACCTACAACGGGAACCCACTTGTGATGGCTGCAGCTGTCGCGATCGA
>DATKIY010000043.1:0-9055 GCA_035543875.1 Actinomycetes bacterium
TCTATTTGATAGGTACCGGGTTCAGTCACGACAAACCGGACCGCCCCGGTGAACTCGCTGTTACCTCGAGTCACGGTCTCGCTTACGGTAGGAACCTCGACGGGGACGCTCGTCCCATCTGGACCGGTGACCCTGACATCGGCAGGACCGACCGTCAGCTGATGACCGTTGGTCGTCGTCAGCGGACCCACGCGGTTATTGGTGGCCGTGAGCTCGTAGACCAGATAGGTGCCGGCGTGCAGCTCCTGTCGAAGGCTCACCGGCGTCGTTGAAACGGGAGAGGAAAGACTAGTTGCCAAGTCTCCGCCCGACCTCGCCACGAGCATGACAACTCCGGTGATTCCGGTAACCACTGCGACGACCAAGAGCGATACACCCCAGATCACCAGTCCGCGCGATGGTCGGGATACCGGCAAGTTGGTCACTTCAGCCATCCGTTCGTTGTCGTCTGAGCGCCTTAGGTTGGCTGCGAAAGCGGGCCGGAATTGTGAGTTAGGCCCTCCAGACGGGCGCGATGTTCTTGCGATAACTGCGTCCGAAGACTCCGCCGATAATGGTTATGACAGGACCGGGTATGTCTCTCGTAATAGCGGCCTTCTCGTCCGGAGTTGCTCCGTCAAGTAACCAAGCAAAGAACCGGCCACCCCTACTGGGACTGACCTTGCCAAACGCCTTACCCATCGCCTTCATCTCGGGAGTCTCTCGATTGGACAGGTAGATGTCTTCGATTTCCGCTTCCTCGTGATCGAGGTGATGGACCGCAACCGTCTGCAAGTTCTCGAAAGCCACTAACGCGGCGGCTGCCGCTTCCGCGTCGGCGGTCCGCAGGAGGGCTCCCATGGCTGTACGCGTTTCAGCAAGCGCTTGTGCCATCTTCTCGTGCTCTGCATCCATGGTGGCCAGTAGCATCTTGCTTACCCCGAGCGCTTCCAACGCTGGCCAGGCGATCGCGTGCTCACCCTCGTGGTGGTGGGTGAGTTGGTCGTCAAAGTTGACCCAAGCCGTGTTGAGTTGCTCCGCCCTTAGGTGGTCTCCCGCTGGGAACGACTTGAGGGCATCCACGAAACGGGCGAGGTCTCGTCGGAATGCACCATGGATTGCTTTGTTCATGCTCATCTCGGTCATGCCAAGACTTTATGCCGCGCCTCACAGCAGGTTGTCAACCTGCCCCGCGCGACCACGTTCAAGCGATCCGACCAGTGGTCGCCCATCCCGCTGCTTCGCCTGCGAGTTCACTTAACCTTTCGTCAAAGTGGGCAATGTCGTCGCGAGAAAGCAGCGACGCCCAGTCGCGGGTGCCGCCAGCCCGGAAGAACTTCTGAGGGGACTGCCAAAGACCCATGTGAGCCTCGGGTGCTGTGTTGTCTGCCCGAGCTCGCATCGATGGCAACCCCGCAGCTTCCACAAACTGCGGCCATCGGGTCTCGTCAACCCGCACACCCAATGCGGCCGCTACGCGACGCATCTGTGCATCAAGGTCTGCCCACATACCTGCGTAGTGGAACAGATGCACGTTCGGCTCCTTACGGGCGTGCCAGTACGTGAGGATTTGCTGGCAGTAGTCCGCCAGCCCGTGTGGTCCACTCCCGCAAGGTGGCTCATGGTTGTCGATGAACCATCGGAGGAAGTCCGCCGGATCGTCAGGTGGCTCCTCACGGTCAGAAAGCTCCGGGCCAGCCGGACCCGACGCAGCGACTCGCAGATCCATGGCACGGTCCTCTTGCATGTTGAGGCCGTGGTCGCGGTTCGAAAGTGCGCCATCAAGTGGGTGACGGGCCACGGCAATGTAGGTGACCGACGGATGCCGCGGAATGCCATCAAGTGGCGTATGGGTCTTAATGAAGCGCCGGTGCGACTGATGGTTGAGGATGTCGAAGACCTCATCGTCGCTGCGGATGAGCATGTCGAGCCAGGGCGAGATCGTGCTAATCGGTGCACCAAGGTCGATCCGATCGAGGAGGAGCATTCCGACGATCGTCTGCATCCAGGTGGTGCCACACTTGGACGGAGTCGTAATCACGACATCATCTGGTCGAAAGGTGAACCGCTCCCAGCGCGCGCTATCCGCCATAAATCCCTGATAGCGACGCAGAGCCGGCTGAGCTGAGGACACTATGACTGCCTCGGGACTGCGGTACGAAGCGCTTCGATTTCGTCGATGTCGGAGGGCACGCAAGCCACCCTAGTTCGGTTCACCAGCACACCGCCTTGACGCGCAGCATGCCACCCAAGGTGACAACGAATACGTCAGGTTATAGACCGAAACAGTACGCATCCCGTCGCGCGAGCCGAGCAGTCTGATTTGACCAAACGCCTGTCTTCATCGATTCAGATCTGGTTTCGTAACGTTCCCGGAACGGTGGCAGCCACATGATGCGTCCGTCACCAGGTTGATTACCGAATAACGAAGGGACCAGCTGTGAAGATCCAAACCAAACTTTCCTCTCTCGGGGTCGCAGTTTTGGTAACGGCGACCGGGCTGGCTATGGCGCCGAGCACAGCTACTGCCGGTACCGCCGACCTGTTTGCCCGGCCGGGCCATCCCGGGCAACCCAAAGTTGTCCGGTTAAAGAGCAACGACCACAAGGTCAACATGAGCGACCGCCACTTCCGGCCGGGGGTCACCGAGTTCCGGGTCACCAAGACCGTTCACCGCGGTTCGTCACTCGTCATCCTTGAGACCGACAACCTCGCTCGCACGTTCAAGAAGTTTGGAAAAGCCACTTCCGGTGGGCCGGGCAGTGCCGATGCAATGAAGACGGTGGATCGCATCGCCACGTTCTACGGCGGTGGCGCCAAAGGCGCACGCTGGCAAGTGAAACTCAGCGCGGGCTCGTACTACTTCGTCGACACCAAGACCAACAAGCTAACCACGTTTACGGTCAAGGGCGACCGACGAGGTGTGAAGATGGCCCATGCAGACAGCGAGGTTTGGGCCACCAAGCAAAACCAGTTTCAGACAGACGGGAAACTGTCGGGCAACTGGGTCAGCTTTACGAACAAAGCGCACGAGATCCACTTCCTTGAGGCCGACCATGTGGCCGGCTACACCACCCCCAAGGACGTGCGGCGGGCACTGAAATCCCACAAGGAACCGAAGTTCGATCGCTCCGGTGGGTTCTTCTTCGACGTCCAGTCACCTGGCGTCAAGACGGTTCACCGTCAGGACGTCGCATCTGAGAAGTACTTACTGATGTGCTGGATGCCTAGCGAGGAGCAGGACGGAACGCCTCATGCTCTGATGGGCATGTGGCACCTGGTTTGGGGCTCATAGCCTCTATGCGCCGACCAACAGGGACGTCGATGGTGGTGAGTGCAGTCGCGCTCGCCGCCATCGGCGTGGTGGCGGTTCCTCGGGCTCTATCGTCCGGGCCCTGTAGCGGCATCCAAAACGATGCGAAACGACATCATTGCCTGGACAGTCTGATGCCGGACACCTACTCGATCCACGACATGGGCATGGACGACTACGGCGGCGGCAGCCGAAAGTACAACGGGCCGATGCGCAGCGTGGCCAACCTCCGCGGCCCGGACGGCCCACCAGACGTCTCGTACACGCTCACCGCTGCATTTGAGCAGACGAAGGTCGCTGGGCGGCGACAAAAGGTGTACACGGTCAACGGATCGACTCCCGGGCCAACCATCTTCGCTGAGCAGGGTGACTTGATTCGAGTGGTGCTCCGCAACCGCAATATCGACGCGGGCACGTCGATCCACTGGCACGGAATTGATGTGCCAAACGGCGAGGACGGCGTCGCAGGAGTCACTCAGAATGCAGTGCTTCCCGGCAACAAGTTCGTCTACCGGTTTCGTGCCCGCGACGCGGGCACGTACTGGTACCACTCACATCAGTACTCAGAGCGGCAGGTCACGCGGGGGTTAGTCGGTGCGGTCGTCATACAACCGCAGGGAGTGCCCCTTCCGCCTCCAGCGTCCCGTGACATCACAGCCCTGGTCCACAGCTACGGCGGCCACGCGACAATTAACGGACACACCGGAGTCCGTTCATTGAGCGGCGATGTCGGCGGTCGCCGAATTCGGTTCGTGAACACCAACCAAAGCGCGATGCATGTGGCCTCAAGCGTTCCATACAAGGTGGTTGCTATCGACGGAGTCGACCTCCACGGCCCTACAACCGTCGACGAAGGCACGTACGTCGAAGTACCGGCGGCAGGACGGGTGGACATTGTGCTTGACCCGTCGGCGACGGCAGCACGTGTTGGCGTTATTGGGGGGCCGAGTCTGGTGCTCGGTGGTGGGTTGCCGCCAAGGTTGCACGCTGGACAGGCCCTAGACCCACTTCACTACGGGACGCCAGACCCATCCGTCACCACCCCCACGCCCGACCGACGATTCGACTACATCGTCGGCCAGAAACGGGGATACCTCGACGGCAAGCTCGGAACGTGGTTCACCATCAACCATGAACTCATCCCGCACGTCCCCATGTTTATGGTGAAGCCGGGCGAGACAGAGCGCGTTCGATTCAAGAACAACACCGCGATTGACCACCCCATGCATCTTCACGGCCAGCACATGTTGGTGCTCAGCCGCAACGGCCACCCGTCAACCGGTTCGCCTTGGCGGGTCGACACGCTGGAGGTCCATCCCGGCGAGACGTTCATCGTGCAGATCCGAACAAACAACCCAGGCGAGTGGATGTTCCACTGCCACATCCTGGCTCACGCGGCTGCTGGCTTGATGACGCACCTGTCGTACATGAACGTGCGCGAACCCTTCCGAATCGGGGAAATCACCCGGAGACTGACCAACCATCCGGAGTGAGATTGGCTCAAGACGGCTAGCTCCCCTGCCGAGCACTTCACCGCGGGTCCCAAAAACCAACGGTGGGTCATGGAACAGAACGCTCTAACCCCAGGCTGGTATCCCAGTGACCGGGAAGGCTTCCTTCGGTATTTCGACGGCAGCCAGTGGACCGTCGACTACTGCTTGTCGCCATGGCAAACAAACGCAGCGCGCGCCGCCAATGTCGGGAGTCCCACCACGAGCGACTGCGCGCCGGTGTCGGTGCCGGCAGTCCAAGTGGACCTCGACGAATCAAACATATTTCGACGGATCGCACGCGACGGAATGAAGCGACCATTCAAGACTGGCTTCGTCGCGGCCACAGTGGTCCTTCTCGTGGTGCTGCTGTACGCGATGACCCCAGAACAACCAACCTATTCCGGCCTACAGACGAGCCGTCACAGTTACCTCATCGGCGCTATTGCTATGGGTTCGTGCTTTGTGGCAGGGGTAGCCAGAGTGGTCAATGGTTGGCAGTCGCCTCGCTGGTTGGATGGCGCGTACTACGTCGGGGTCTGGCTCGGGATAACTGTCGTGTCTGTCGCAAGCATCGCGCGCATCCTCGTGTAGCGAGCGAGAATCCACAATGCTCGATGGTCCTTGAGTGGATTCTGGCTCTAGTCTTGCTTGGTGATGAAGTGCGCCTCCTGCGGCCATGACAATCCTGAGGCCAGCAATTTTTGCGGTCACTGCGGCGCATCGCTGTCCTACGCCGGAGAGCAGGTCGTCGAGGAACGCAAAGTAGTCACGATCTTGTTCTGTGACTTGGTGGGATTTACTGAAGCGTCCGAAACTGCCGACCCCGAAGACGTCCGTCACATGCTGTCCGCCTACTTCGCGATGGCGCGCGAGCAGATTCAGGGCTACGGCGGAATCGTTGAGAAGTTCATCGGCGATGCTGTGGTCGGCCTCTTCGGCGTGCCAGCCGGACATGAGGACGACCCGGAACGTGCAGTTCGCGCCGCGCATCGAATCATCGACCGTGCGCAGCAACTTCGCTCGGTCGGTGGAGCCCCGCTCAAACTTCGAGTCGGAATCAATACCGGGCAGGTGCTTGTACGCCTAGGCGTCAGCGCAGATACCAACGAGGGGTACGTCACGGGGGATGCCATCAACACTGCATCACGCCTGCAGTCCATTGCACCTGTGATGGGTGTAGTGGTTGGCCTGACGACGTATCAGGCCACTGCATCGGTCATCAACTACACCGAACTCAGCCCAGTCGTCGTGAAAGGCAAGTCGGCCCAAGTCCCGGTTTTCCTCGCGACGTCCCCACGGGCACGAGTGTCAGCTGATCTCAGCCGCAGCCACGACACACCATTTATTGGTCGACACGTCGACCTCGCACTCATGAAGGGATTCTTCGCGAAGGCCCTCGAAGAGAAATCAGTCCAGCTCATAACCGTCGTTGGCGAGCCGGGGCTCGGCAAGAGCAGAATCGTTGCCGAGCTCGCGGAGTACCTCGACCTGCGACACGACCTCGTCAACTGGCGACAGGGCAGATGTCTGCCTTACGGCGAGGGGATCACGTTCTGGGCATTGAGCGACATTGTCAAAGCTCACGCTGGAATCCTGGAGTCTGATCCAGCAGAGGTGGCAGCAGCCAAGCTGACGAGAGTGCTTCCCGAAGGACCGGAGCGGGAGTGGTTCCAACAACGGTTGCTCCCACTTCTGGGAATCGAAGCATCGTCGGTAGCACAGCGCGCGGAGCTGTTTACAGCGTGGCGTCGCTTCCTTCAGCACATGGCCGGCGCACACCCAACGGTGTTGGTGTTTGAGGACCTGCACTGGGCGGATGAGGCGATGCTCGCGTTCATCGAGTACCTGGCCGAGCATGCCGAAGGAATCCCACTGTTGGTTGTTGGTACCGCTCGACCGGAGCTGTTCGAACATCATCCTGAGTTTGCTGCGCGGCTGCGAAAGGAAACCACCATTCACCTGGCCCCGCTGTCGGAGCAAGAGACCGCACGCTTGATCTCTGGACTGCTCGGCTCGGCCCAACTTCCCCTGGAGGTCCAGCGATCAGTCATAGCCCGAGCCGGCGGAAATCCGCTGTACGCCGAGGAATTCGTGCGCCTGCTCAAGGATCGCGATCTGCTGGTCGAACGTGGCCCCGCCTGGCAGCTGGTCGACGCTGCGGAGGTACCGGTTTCCGAGTCCGTACAAGCGCTGGTCACGGCCCGTCTGGACGGACTGGGCCATCAGGTGAAGTCAGCGCTCATGGACGCATCCGTTGTGGGAACGACGTTCTGGGCCGGCGCGATCGCCGCGATGGCAGATCGACCCGTGGCCGAAGAAGTCACCATGCTGCAGGAGCTGGTGGCCAGAGAACTCGTGCGTGCAGTCAAGGAGTCTTCCTTCGAGGGAGAGCAGGAGTACGCCTTTGCGCACATGTTGGTCCGCGATGTGGCGTACTCCCACCTTCCTCGCGCAGCACGCGCCGCCCGCCACGTAGCAGCAGCGAAGTGGATCGAGTCGAAGGCACCCGCGCGTGTCGAGGAGGTGGCAGACGTCCTCGCCCATCACTACGCCACCGCCTTGCAACTGGCTTTGGCCTGTGACGAAGCCGACCTTGCGAAAGAACTAGACGCCCCAACGCGAAGGTTTCTCACCTACGCGGGTGAACGTGCGCTCGGGTTGAACACGAGCGCGGCGTTGAACGACTTTGAGCGAGCACTTGAACTCACGCCACCCGGCCACGCGGACCGCCCCAAAACCCTCACTCACTGGGCCGAGGCTCTGAGCGACGTCGGCCGCTACGCCGATGCAGTCGCGGCGTTGGACGAGGCCATTGCGGCAATGAAGGCGGCTGGTGACCTACCTGCCGCAGCGGAGGCGATGACTCAGTTGTCCACGGCCCTTTCCAGGCTCGGCGACCCCCGGTGGTCGACTCTGTCAGCTCAAGAGGTCGAGATCCTCAGCCCGCTGCCACCCGGACCGCAGTTGGTCGATGCACTCGCCAGCCTCGCGGTAGATGAAGCGCTTCAAGGGAGAGCCCAGGCAGGTGTTCGCCACGCCGACCATGCGCTCGCGCTCGCCGAGGAGCTCGGACTGCCGCGGCCAGCGCGAGCACTGGGATATCGCGGGGTCGCGCGGAGCCTGCTGGGTGACATAGGTGGAACAGACGACATGCGAGAGGCCATCTCGATGGCCACCGAGTCTGGGCAGAGCGAAGGCGTTGCAATGCTCCACAACAACTTGGGCATGGCGCTCTGGACGTTGGAAGGTCCTGAAGCCGCCTTGCCGGTGCTACGCGCAGGGATCGAGTTCGCGGAACCTCGTGGCCTCACTGGTTGGGTAGTGACCATCTCCATCAGCAGCCTTGACTCGCTAACCGACCTGGGTCAGCTTGACGAGGCATGCGATGTTGCGACTCGCTTGGTGGACCACCTACAGGGCAGCGGCGACGTCTTCGACTTGCTTGGCGTTCGAACAGTTCTGGTACGAGTGCTGTCCCTACGCGGGCAGGCGAACCGAATCGCGGCCGACTTGACGTGGCTGGAGACCAGCGCACGGGAGCAGGGATCGGCTGAAGATGTCGTTATCGGGCTTGGCTCAGCGGCGCTTGCCCACGCGTCGCTCGGTCAAGCCGATGTCGCGGCCGAACTACTTGAACAAGTCGCGTCGACGGCTGGAGTGCGTGATACGCAGTACTACCCTGCACTACTTCCGGCGATGGTCCGGACGGCCATCGGATTCGATCGCATCGAGCTCGCACGCCGGTTCGTCGATGGTGTCGAGCCGCTGTACCCGTACACCAGGTACGCACTCCTGGCAGCCAGCGCTGCACTGGCGGAAGCTGACGGTACGAATGGAATAGCCCTCGATTCATACACTGAAGCTGCGAGCAGGTGGGAGGCGTTCGGTGTAGTCCCCGAGAAGGGATTCGCCTTGCTTGGTCAAGGGCGGTGCTTGATTGCAGAGGGTCAATCGGCGGCGGCCGAACAGTCGCTGCAACAAGCGAAGCAGATATTCATCGATCTGGACGCGGCTCCCGCCGTCGCCAAGACTGACTCGTCGCTCAGCGGCATTCGTGGATAGTGACAAGGAAGGACCTGCCGCGCCACAAACCACTGCGGCAGAGCGGGCCCTATCCGGACTCAGTCGCCACACGTAGATCATGAAATCCGACTAAACCATCCTGACATAGTTCCACGAGTCCTCATGCGTACGGCGACCGATGGTGCTGCAATATGTTCATGACGACACCACGCACGGGCGACCTCGTCCCCGACCAGCTGATGCTCAC
>DATKIY010000044.1:0-4123 GCA_035543875.1 Actinomycetes bacterium
GATGACACGACTAACTGGCGGGGAGTGGCAGCTCACGGACCGGCCAGAACGGCTCGCCCACAGCTACACCTTGCAAGCGCTCAAGCCAAGCTGAGCGCGGATATCACGTCCCGATTCAGGGAGTGCTGACCAACTACGGCATCAACTTGTAGACGTCAACAACCGTCTCGTTCGGAGGTGACGTGAAGCCACCCGCGATTCCCTGCTGCATTTTGGGGAGCAGGATGCCGTCGCGGAACTTCTCCCAGCTTGCTTGGGTTTCGTGAATCGCCATGATCGACCAACCACCGGCTGACGGTCCGGCCGCGTGAAAGATTTGACCCTCGGGCATCTGGTCAGCAGCCGGATGTACGGCCGCTATTGATGCCTCGTACTGCTCCTTGGTCCCGCCTGGAAAAAAGTGCACAATTCCGTACGCCATGACTATCTCCCGATCTGTTCCTCGGACCCCCTTGGCGGACGTTAGACCTAGTCCGCCGAATCAACAAGGCACGATCGGGCGGCATGGTGACCGAGGCAAACCACGAGTGATCTTGCCGCAATAGCATCAGGGTTCGCGGACGGGAGGACCACTGTGGCCAAGCTGATCTATTCATCGATCGCGTCGCTTGACGGCTATATATCTGACGACAACGGGGACTTCGACTGGGCAGCGCCCGATGAGGAGGTTCACAGCTTCGTCAACGATCTGGAGCGACCGATCGGGACGTACCTGTATGGGCGGCGGATGTACGAAGTGATGCGCTACTGGGCCACGGCCCCGACAACAGACGACCAGCCATCTTTCCTGCGAGATTTTGCCCAGATCTGGCAAGCGGCCGACAAAATCGTCTACTCGACGACCTTGACGACGACCCCAAGCGAAAGAACACGGATCGAACCGGTCTTTGACTCTCGAACTGTTCGAAAACTGAAGGACTCAGCAGTCAGCGACCTGAGTGTCGGCGGTCCTGAGCTCGCTGCACATGCGATGCGAGCGGGATTGGTCGACGAGTGCTCCTTAATCGTCGCTCCCATCGTGGTGGGTCGTGGGAAACCATGGCTGCCCAGCAATGTCCTGCTCCGGTTGGAACTGCTTGATGAACGAAGGTTCTCCACCGGGATGGTCTATCTTCACTACCGAATAAGGGCGTGACCGATGCGTGAGAGCTTGTACGAACATGCGGGAGGCGATCCGGCCTTCCTCGCACTAGCTACCGCTCACCATGCCCGGTGTCTTGCCGACCCCGAGTTGAATCACCCCTTTTCACATCCAGAGCAACATCCGCAGCACCTTGAGCGGTTGGCCGCCTACTGGGCCGAAGTCATGGGTGGACCGCCGCATTTCTCGCAGTCGTGCAGCGACCAGTCGACGCTTCAGAAGATGCACGCTGGGAACGGCGACATGGGCGACCTCGGCCAACGGTTCGTTGACTGCTTCGTCCTGGCGCTCGATGACGCTGGGTGGCCGGACGAACCAGATTTTCGTGCCACGCTGCGCGCGTACATGGAGTGGGCAGTCGATGACGTACTTGTCTACTCACCAGTCGATGCGGAAGTTCCGAGCGGACTGCCGATGCCGCACTGGTCATGGGACGGTCTGCAGGCGTAAGTCAAGCCCGCAGCGTAGCTTGTGGTTGGCTGCATCAATTCATAACTCGGGCGAACACGAAACCGTCGTATCCCTTGCTGCCAACAGTTTGAATCGCGGTTGCTCGGACCTTTGGCTCAGCGGCTATGACATCAAACAGGCGCCGGGTTCCGACAATATTCGGATCTGTTGTGTCTGCGTCGATCACTGCGCCATCGCGGACCACATTGTCGACGACGATGACACTGCCGGGTCGAGACAGCTTCACCGCCCACGAGAAGTAGTTCGGGTTGTTGGCCTTGTCCGCATCGATGAAGAAGAAGTCGAACGGTTCGGTCTCTTCGTTCGCGAGTAGGGGGAGCGAGTCGAGGGCGGCGCCGACGCGAACTTCGACGACGTCTGATAAACCAGCGTTCGAAATGTTCGCGCGAGCCACGTCGGCGTGTTTCGCATCAAACTCAAGCGACACCAATCGTCCGCCGACCGGGAGTTCGCGGGCCATACAAATGGTGCTGTAGCCACCGAGAGTGCCAATTTCAAGGACTCGACGCGCACCTTGCACTTGGACGAGCAGCGAGAGCAACTCTCCCTGTGCAGTTGAGACCTGGATTGGAGGTAGCCCGGAGTCACTGCTGGCGGCCAAGGTCGAGCTCAGGTGAGGGTCTGAACCGACGATCGCGGCGACCAGGTAGTCGTCGACGGTTTCCCATAGCTTCTCCGACATGGACGGCCCCTTCTTAAAAAAAATCGGTGGGTAGATCGCGTCGCTGTGGCTACCGTGCCATGAATGAGGTCAACCGAGGTAGTCCCGTTTACCGCCGAGCATCTGGAGGCGGCCGCCGACCTGCTATCGCAGCGTCATCGAACCCAGCGACGCGCGGTACCCCTGCTTTCTCCCTCGTACGAAGACCCAAAAGTCACTCAGCCACTCCTTGCCAGCCTGCTCGAAGGTGACTCCGCGTCAGGGGCGGTCGCCGTCCATCGTGGACGCGTTGCTGCCTACGTGCTCGGTTCCCCCAAGGCGGACAGCTGGGGGCCGAACATGTGGGTTGAAGGGGCGGGGATGGCGAGCTCGGAAGCGGAACTCATCCGCGACGCGTACGCCGTGGCGGCCCAGCGATGGCACGACGAAGGGCGAACATCGCATTTTGTCATCGTCCCGTCGTGTGACGACGCGATGCTCGACGCGTGGTATCGGTTGGGATTTGGGCAGCAACATGCCCACGCGATTCAACCGCCTCGCGAGGCCGTTCTTACCGACTCGAGTGTTGTCGTACGCCGCGCAGAACATCGCGACATCGACATGCTTGCCGAACTGGATCTCGCCCTTCCGAAGCATCAAAGTCGATCGCCGGTTTTTTCTAACTCGGGTATTCCGCCCATCGAGGAGGCAAGGGAGGAATGGCTAGAGAGTATCGACGACAAGAGGTTCGCCAACTTCGTTGCTGAGTACAACGGACGAGTCGTCGGATCGGCCATTGGGTGTTCGCTCGAGGTGTCGAGTTCGCATCAACATGTAACAAGGCCAGACAACGCAGGGTTTCTTGGGTTCGCCGCTGTCCTCCCCGAGTCTCGCGGCGTCGGGACAGGACGGGCGCTCGGCGAGACGGTGATCGGATGGAGTCGTGACGAAGGATTCAACAGCGTGGTCACGGACTGGCGGGTAACTAACCTGCTGTCTTCGCGCGCTTGGCCAAGTCTTGGTTTCGAGACAACGTTCCTGCGACTGGCCCGCACGATCGGGCCGGCTGGATAGGCAGACTTCACTTAGTCGTCCCGCTGACCACGATTGCGTTTGAGCTCTGAGCGTCGGCGTTTGTTCGTGAGGCGGCGCTCGATGGATGCGCGCGACGGCTTGGTCGCACGTCGGCGACGCGGTGGTGGCGCGACGGCAGCTGCCAATAGGGCGGCGAGCCGGCGACGCGCTTGTTGCCGGTTGAGGTACTGCGAGCGTTCCTCAGACGCAGTAACCGTCAGCACCCCGTCTGCCAGGCGGTCCCCAAGTCGTTCGTTGATTCGTTTACGTTGCAGATCAGTGAGCACGCGAGACTCTTCAACGTTGAAGCGCAGCGATGCGCGTGAGTCGCTTGTGTTGACCGATTGACCGCCTGGTCCACTCGACCTTGAGAAACGCCAGTCCAACTCGCTGGCGGGAATCACCAGAGAGTCTCGGATCACCAGGTCGTCTTCAGCCACGGGTACAGCCTGCCCCACGAGGGCCCGCCATGGTCGGAGGCTTGTAGTTGCGGGGGACCTGCGGTAGGACTGCGTGCGTGCTGGCAGCTGTGTACTTCGACTCCGAACGCCCCTGCGTCATTGAAGAAGTGGAGCTGGCGCCACCCGGTCCCAGCGAGGTGGAAGTGCAAATCGTCGCGGCTGGCGTTTGCCACAGCGATCTGCACATGGTGCGTGGGGAGTGGCAGCATCGCGCCCCTGTCGTTCTAGGACACGAAGGCTCAGGCATCGTCAGTCGCGTCGGCGACGGGGTGACGGGTTTGGCCGTCGGAGACCACGTGGTGTTGTCGTGGGTGCCGAACTGCGGAACCTGTCGAT
>DATKIY010000045.1:0-3027 GCA_035543875.1 Actinomycetes bacterium
CACCACTCCCTGAGCCGATCCCCGTAATCCGAGAGTGTGAGTCACTTTTGGAGATCAAAGAATCGGGAAATCCAACTGTGAGGCATCGAGCAACGAACTGCTCGCACTGATGCAAAAACGGCAACGTCGAGCATCAAGAAAACGACGGTGCCGTGGAGTAGGTCCTCACTCCCGCCGCTCCAACGCTCGGGCTCCTCGTTTGGGCGCTCGGTCATTGGGTTGGGTGCTCACTCGCGATCCGCGCGCTCGAAAATGGTGTTCGGCCGCGCTGTCCAGTTCCGGTCCGTTGCTAATCTCGACTCGTCCCTACATGTTTGGAGGACCTCGTGATTGCCGTACTGGTCGTGGGTTTTCTCGGGATTTGGGTGGTTACAGCGATAGCGCTTTGTGGGGCCATGACTCCGTCGGGCCGGGCAGCTTGGATGCTGGCAGGCGTGTGGGCTCCGCTTGCTGCGATGGCTGGAACGCTACTAATTTTTCCATTTGCATTGCTGGGAAGTTGACGGTCCCGCTTAGGCATTCAACTCTGTTGACAGTGCAGATGCTGCGGTTCATCCTGGCCGCGTGAGGCTCATCCAGAGCTCATTAATGGAGCCGTACGCATACCGTGCGGACCCTCAGGGTGCCGTTTACGCGGCGGTGTATCGGACCCGTCGCATAGCCATCAACCACGTGCTTTATGCGTTTCTCATCGTCGCTGGGTTGTTTGTTCTCGTACTGCTACTTCCGGACACGAGCAGCTGGGAACCGCCGGATTGGGTGGTTGGCGTGATCGGCATCATTCCAGGATTCTCCCTCCTGGCGGCTTTCGTCTTCTGCGTGATGGCGATCGCTGAACTGTGGACTATCGGCGGGATTTCGATGCGACGTTGGGAAGCACCCGAGGTGCGAACACTTTTCGTGGTGCGCGTTGGGGAAGTGTTCCGCGATGGCGGCGAGAGTGAGGACTGGCTGCACTGGTTAAACCTTGACCTGCTGCCACGTCGACTCCAGCCAGGAGAGGTCGTCGCAGGAGGTTATGTGTCACCCAAGATCCCAAGGGATTTGGTGGTAAACGCAGAGCGGGTCGCAATCCGCGGCGGTGTAGCGGCGTCGCCGAAGAAATCCGGCTTCGAGAATCAGGAGGTGGCGGTCGCAACGTCATCCGATGGCGCCATCACGTTGATTTCCGTGATTGCATCGGGAGAAGTCTTTCGCTGCAACTCCGTTCCGCTCCTCATGCAACCGTTGGACTGGGTCAGGGATCGCAAGGACCAGTTGAGTTCGTTCGCTAACCGCCATTGTTGGCGGGTTGTGCAACTCGTCTGACGATGATCGCGTATCGTCTGCGCGCATGACCTCACGCAGACTTGCAGCAGTTTCAGCCATGGCAGCGGGAGTGCTGGCGATCGCCTCGCCTGCGCTCGCCGCCCAGGTGACGATCTCTGACCCCGCAGGTGACAGCGCAGGCCCGGGACTCGACATCACCAGCGCCACGATCGATAACCGCGACTACGCGGTGGTGGTGACAGCAAGTTTCGTCGAAGACCACAAGGGAACCGTCATCGTCGCGGTTGACACACGAGGTCGCCTGCCGGTGCGCATCATCAGTGAGCACCCGCGGAGCGGCGCGGATAAGACCTACTTGCTTGGACGCAGTCGCGAGCTCCCGTGTGACGGCTTGACCAGCAGCTGGGATCGCGGCGCGGCAGAAATCAGGCTGAGAATGCCGTCGCGGTGCTTGAACGACGGGAACTATGGCGCGATCCGGTCCTGGGTGCTGACTGAGCCGCTCGGAGACGGCAGCGACGTCGACCTCGCCCCCGACGGTGCGGAGCTCACCGACTGGATCTCCCGCGGCTAGACCGTGGGTCGCGGGTGATGCTCCACCGTCGCCGCGTAGTCGAGGGCCGCTTTGGTTCTGTCGTAGAGCACCTGTGCCTGCTCTGGGCTGTCGCCGATTGACGTCACACCGACGCACCCGGCCACGGCAATGGCGCTTGCCATGTGAAAGGCAGCACCGGTTTGCGACTCGGGATCCCAACCCAGCTGGTCCCGCGCGACGACGTCGAGTACATCGTCAGGGATAAGCGTCTTGTAGTGCGGGTTCTCCAGGTGGTCGGTGGCTAGGTAGTGCTTCACCTTGTCACCGGACCGGAACTCGCCAGTTTCTTCGTCGTAGTCCCCCGATGTCAGACCCATAAGGGTGAGCATGGGGTGCGTGGTTCCACCGTTGCGCAGGTTGACCTCTAGTGCCGCGACTCGCCAGCTGTCGTCGTCATCGCGGTGGACGACGAAGTCGATGCCGAACCTCCCGATGACTCCTCTGTGGGATAGCTCATTAGCGATGGCGCGACCAGACTCCGTCAACGCCGCCCGATAGCTCTCGTCGGCCGGAAAGCGACACCCGAGGTAGGTCTGCTGGTTGCGTCCACCGCCAAGGATTTGGTCGTGGGTGGAGAGCACCTCGATGCCGCCAAGCGGGCTGGCGCGCAGCTGCACGCTGGGACTTGCCAGCTCCCGCCCAACCAGCTTTGCCTCGGCGATCCCACCCTGGGCTTGAAAGGAGTCGAGGAACTCATCAGCACTCAGATGTTCATCCTCGGGTTCCAGCAGTTCTACTGCACGCTTGATGTCCGAGCTGCGACTGACGTCCTTCAAATTCACCACCGCGTTACCCAGGCCGCTGACGCTACCGTCCAGCTTGACCATCGCCGCGGACGTCTGCGTCTTACGCCAAATCTCGTCAACAGCGTCGACAATCTCCGGGACTGAATGCAAGTCCTCGCGACCCAGAGGAAGATCGACGCCAGCCGCGCGGAAAACTTGCCGGCTTCCGGACTTGGTGCCGAGCGAGGAAAGACGAGGGTCGGAGCCGTATACGGGGATTCCCAGCTCAACGGCAAGCGCGGCCTCAAGTTCCGAGATGACGAACGGCAGGATGATCGCGCAGTCGGGATCGACAATCAGGTCGCGAAGCCGAGCCAGAAGCCGTGGGCGTTCCAACAGCTTCTGCGTCAGTGGGCGGAACGAGCCGTCTCCGACGGA
>DATKIY010000046.1:0-20977 GCA_035543875.1 Actinomycetes bacterium
AAGCACAAGGTTTTCTGGGTTCAGGCTTGTGATTCTGGATCGGGCGGCTCCAACTAGCGACGAGCACCCTCTGCAGAAGGGCGGTACGGAACTCTCCGTACCGCCCTTCGCTTGAGATTTGCCAGGATGGTCCACATGAGCAGTCACGACTTTGCACTTCCTGCCGACCTCCCGAGACCGACCGATGATGGTGCCTGCGCGCATTTGCCCGGCATGCCGGTGCCACCGCTGACTTTCAGCTCAACCAGTGGTGAGCCAGCGTCGATAGTCGCGGTGCCCGACAGACTGGTTCTCTACGTGTACCCGATGACGGGACGACCCGGCGTATCGCTTCCCGATGGTTGGGACCTGATTCCCGGTGCACGTGGGTGCACACCTGAGGCGTGCGCATTCCGCGATCATCAAGCCGAACTTACCGCTGCCGGTGCAACCGTGATGGGGTTGTCCAGCCAAAGCACCGAGTACCAACGGGAGGTAGTTTCCCGCCTGCACTTGCCTTTCCCCTTGCTGTCCGACCCAGACATGGTGCTTGCTCAGGAATTTGGCCTACCGACGTTCTCCGTCGACGACAGGTTGCTCTACTCGCGGTTGACGCTGGTCATTCGTAACTCGGTTGTGGAGCACGTCTTCTATCCAGTCTTCCCGCCCGATGCTCATGCAGCTGAAGTGTTGGCCTGGCTCAACACACGCTCACGCGGAGGGGAGTTCGGTGGCTAGCGACTCGGGCGGTACCCGCCCTGACGCATCTCTTTCGTTCGTTGCTTCCATATTTCCTTCTCGGCCGCTCGCAGCCTGACGTTTGTGCGGCGTTCCTGGTAGGCAGCTTCTCGCTGTAGCTTGCGCCAGCTCTGCAACCGACGTTCGGCTAGCTCGCCTGACTCGATCGCGGCTTGCACGCCGCACCCGGGTTCGGTGTCATGGGCGCAGTCGTTGAAGCGACAAAGCTCAGCAGCTGCAGCGAGATCGGCGAAGACCTGGTCAAGGGCCTCAGGAGAGGCCAAGCCGACACTTCGCAGGCCAGGTGTGTCTATCACGAGTGAGCCGTCGGCCAGCACCACGAGTTCTCGGTGCACCGTCGTGTGTCTGCCACGTCCGTCCTCGCGGATTGCCGCGGTGTCCATGACGGTCTCGCCAGCAAGCGCGTTGACCAAGCTGGATTTGCCCGCGCCGGAGGGTCCAACTAACGCGAGGATTCGTCCAGGTCCCAATAAACTCCTCAGTTCTTCGATACCTTCCCCGGATCGTTGGCTCACCGCGATGACAGGTGCTCCCGGAGCAGCAGAGGAAACTTCGCGAACCCATTCCTCGGGCGCGGAATCGAGGTCGCACTTGCTGAGCAGGACGACGGGTGCGGCGCCCGATTCCCAAGCCAATGTCAGTAGTCGCTCGATGCGTCCGAGGGAAGGCGGGCTGTTCAGTGGCTCGACAGCGGCAAGTACGTCGACGTTTGCTGCAAGTACCTGTCGCTGGGAACTCCCTGGCGTGACACTGGCGCGCGTGACTGCAGTGCGACGCGGAAGGAGGTCGACGATCCGAACGACGTCGCCGTCGGCTTCCAGGACGCACAAATCCCCCACGCTTGCCGCGCGCTCGGGCTCTGTAGCGCTTGCAGCCAGCAGCAACTGACTTAGCTCCGCGCGTATCTCACCGGTTGGTGTGAGCACGTCACACTCACCGCGATGCACTCGCGAGATCCGTCCTATCCTCGTGTTGGGATTTGGGGCGGGTTCATTGGGTACTACGTAGAGAAAGGGAGCGTTCACACCTATCACCTTCGGGTATGTCCCTCCGGTGCAGCGATGACGGCTGAGCGCCTCACATACCTCGTTTGGGACGATTGGGAATCAAGCTAGAAACGAATGGTGGTCGGAAGACAACCTCGACATGTCCGGCCATTTCGCTCACCTCCCGGTGTCCGCTGGGCTGCAGTTCGGCTGACTGCCATTATCACGGTAGATCGCTCTTGCGCTATCAGCCACTGATTTATCTCGAGGAGCGTCGGAGAAGTGCCGCTTCGATGAAATGGACAAGTCCGCCACACGCGGTCTCGATCTGCTCCAGGACTGCGTCGAAGTCCGCGTCGTCACCGTGATAGGGATCAGGAACATCGCTGACGCCGGCCACCGGGTCGAACTCCATAAGCAGTCGAATCGCAGCTCCTGACGCGTCATTGCGGGCGAGTCGCCGCAAGTCGCGAAGGTTCGAGCGGTCCAAGGCGACAACCAGATCGCTCTCGCCAAACCAAGCGGGATCGAACTGCCTCGCCGTGTGTGCGCTTTCGTAGCCCCGGCGCTCCAACGCCGCCTGCGCCCGCTCGTCAGCTGGACCACCAACGTGCCAGTCGCCGGTACCTGCACTGTCGACGGTGACAGTGGCTGCCAGGCCAACTTGTTCCAGTTGTTGGCGCAAGACGGCGGCGGCCATCGGGGACCGGCAGATATTTCCCAGGCAGACGAACGTCACGCGGTAGCTGGCCATGAGGTTGCATGCTGCCATTGGGAAGACGCCCGCCGCCGCCTTGTTGCCCGGGGAGATGTCGGAATGAAATCCCAAAGATTGCTCAACTTTCGAAATCGTTGTAAATTTCGGATCCAACAATTGATTCGATAGCCCCCAGCTCAACATGGGGGCGAGGGAGACCAATGCTGGACCGCGCCAAGCTCACCAATCTCATCGCTAGAGAGCGCAGCACCTACGTCGAGAACCACCAGCAGAGCGCAGCGGCGTTTCAGGCTGCGGCAGCGAACCTGTTCGGCGGAGTCCCCATGACTTGGATGGCCAAATGGTCGGGCGGGTTTCCGTTGTACCTCGACCAGGCGCACGGTAACCGGATCAGCGACATCGACGGACACACCTACGTCGACTTCGCCTTGGGTGACACGGGAGCGATGGCCGGGCATTCCCCTAAGGAGACGGCACAGGCCATCAACGACAGGGTCGCGGTTGGCGGGGGACTAACAACCATGCTGCCCAGCACCGACGCGGCTTGGGTGGGGGCTGAGCTTGAGCGACGGTTCGGACTGCCGTTGTGGTCGTTTGCGCTCACCGCTACTGACGCCAATCGTTGGGCGCTTCGACTAGCGAGATTGGCCACCGGTAAGTCAAAGGTGTTGGCGTTCTCGTACTGCTACCACGGCAGCGTCGACGAGACGGTCGTTGTCTTGGGAGCGCAGGGGGAGACCCTCGCTCGCCCGGGAAGCGTTGGGCCGCAAATCGATCCGGCTCAGACGACCAGAGTTGCTGAGTTCAACGATCTTGCGTCTGTCGAGCGTGCACTGGCGCACGGGGATGTTGCCGTCGTTATCACCGAACCGGCCCTAACGAACATTGGGATTGTGCTGCCCGAGCCGGGCTTTCTCGAAGGCCTTCGTGCGCTGTGTACGCAGTACGGAGCCCTGTTGCTGATAGACGAAACGCACACTTTCAGTGCTGGCCCAGGCGGAATGACAAAAGCCAACCACCTGCAGCCAGACATTTTCGTGATCGGTAAGTCAATTGCCGGCGGAATTCCCATTGGTACCTACGGAATCACGCGTGAACTCGCAGATCGGATCAATGCACATCCCGATGCTGACCTGGTAGACGTGGGCGGCGTCGGAGGCACGCTCGCGGGGAATGCACTGTCTATGGCTGCCGCTCGCGCCACGCTCGCCGAGGTCCTTACTGAAGACGCGTTCGTGAGGATGACGGCACTCGCGACCCGGTTTACTGCTGGAGTACAACAAGTCCTGGACGGGTTGGATGTTCCGTGGAGTATTTGCCAGCTCGGTGCGCGCGCCGAGTACAGATTCACCAACCCAGCACCTCGGAGCGGAACTGAGTCGGCGGCTGCCGGCGATGACGACCTTGACGAGTACATGCACTTGTACACACTCAACCGTGGAGTTCTCATGACGCCTTTCCACAACATGGCGCTGATGTGTCCCACGACTACCGAGGCCGACGTCGACCTCCACACTGAGATTTTCAGCAAAGCGGTCGACGAGCTGTATGGCTGAATTGTCCAACCAGATCATCGCGGTCGACGCAGTTGATAAGGCGATCATTCGAGCGCTGCAGGTCGACGGCCGTACGTCTTACGCCGATCTCGCGGCTGAGGTGGGGCTGTCCGCCCCGGCCGTTCGCCAAAGAATGCAGCGGCTGACGGACTCTGGGTTGCTACAGATCGTTGCTGTCACTGACCCGCTCAAGCTTGGGCTACCGGTCATGGCAATGGTGGGAATTAACGTTGATGGTGACATCAAGTCCGTGGCGGACCAGCTGGGAATGATCGATGCCGTGGTCTATGTCGTGGTCACCTCGGGGAGCTTCGATCTGTTGGTGGAGGTGGTGTGCGCCGACATGGCTGAGCTGTTCAGCGTGGTAAACGACCGGCTGAAGGTCGTACCGGGCGTCCAGGCTGCGGAATCCTTCGTTTACTTCGACATTCACACCCACCGATTCACTTGGGACTTGCCGACTTGAGACCGATGCATGATGGGTCGGGGGTCTATTTGCAGCTGGCGCGATCGGGGTGAAAGTGAAGGCCGAGAAGTGGCGCGAGCATCTGCGCCGCGATATCCACTGGCGAACCTTGGGCAAGTTCCTTGTTGTGGTCGCGGTCGCCATGATCGGCGCCACCGTAGGTCTGCTGATTGCGGGTAGTCGCACCGACCAAGTCGGACCTCTGATTGTGCGCTCGACGGTTTCTCTGACAGCCACCGGCGACACGCGCATCGACGTGCCCCCCCTCGGCAGCATCAGCCTGGACAGTCACGACGGCCCGTTGGGTGTGCATGCCGAGGTCGAAGGGATCGACTCAGACGCCACGGCGGGCTTGATAGCTGGCGCAGCAGATATCGGCACTCGTGACGAAGTCCTTGCTGATGTCCGCTCAATGCTCATCCGCACTTACCTGCAGGCGTTCGCTGTCATGGTGTTGGGCGCAACCCTGGCCGTTCTGCTTGTGTGGCGTCGGCCGCGACGAGCCCTACTTACCGGAGGTATTACTGCCGGGCTGGTTCTTGTCTCTGGAGGTGTCGGCGTAGCGACGTGGAACAATCGCGCGCTGGCTCAGCCGAGGTACAGCGGCCTGTTGGTTTATGCCCCTCGGATCGTTGGTAGCGCCGACGAGGTCATCAACAACTTTGAACTCTACGGCGACCAACTGGCCAGGTTGGTGGACAACGTCTCCAAGCTGTCCTCGGCTGTGACATCGCTACCAAACTTCGAACCAGATCCACAGACGGTCCGCGTGCTTCACGTCTCGGACATTCATCTCAACCCCAGTGTCTGGCCGATCATGCGCACCATCATTCAGCAGTACGACGTTGACGTCGTGGTTGACACCGGGGACATCGCCGATCACGGGACGACCGCCGAAGTCCCGTTCGTAGACCCCATCGGCAGCCTCGGTGTTCCGTATGTCTACGTGAAGGGAAACCACGACTCGACCGTGATCGAGAATGCGATTGCGCAGCAACCCAACGGAGTGGTGCTGACGGGGGACCCGGTCAAGGTGGCAGGTCTTCGATTTCTCGGTGATGCGGATCCTCGTTTCACCCCCGACAAGGACACGACGGCTACCTCCGAGGAGGTGGTGGCGGAGGGCCAGCGACTGGCCGACACCGCGGCCGGGCTCCGCCATCCAGTCGATGTGGTGATGGTCCACGACCCGACCGCGGCACCGCCGCTCGTGGACGCGGCTCCGCTGGTGCTTGCAGGTCACGTACACGAGAGACGGTCGGAGCAGCTCGACGACGACACCCTCTTGCTCGTTCAAGGCTCGACTGGTGGTGCCGGGTTGCGCGCGTTGGAGTCTGAGGAGCCCACTCCACTGACGTTCACTGTGCTGTACTTCAACCGCACAAGCGGTCAGCTTCAGGCGCGAGATGAAATCACGCTAGGTGGATTGGGGACCGCGAGCGCAGAGGTGACCCGTATTTTGAGTCCCACCGAGTCGACCGGGAGAACACCATGAATCGCTACACCGTGGCCGAGATAGACACCGTTCGAGGTGAAACCAAAGACCCCTGGTTGGAGTTCCAGCGGTCCGCTGATCTCTCGACCGGACTTTACGTCTTGCAGGCGGGTGAAGTTGACGAACAGGTCCCTCACACCGAGGACGAGATTTACGTGGCGGTTAGTGGTAAAGCACGATTTGAAACGGCCAGCGGCACCGTTGATGTCGAGCCAGGAACCGTGTTGTTTGTGCCCGCAAATGAAGAACACCGTTTTGTCGACGTTACTGAGACGCTTCAACTGGTGGTTGTCTTCGGTCCGGCCGAAGGTTCTCGGGACGGCTAGACGTCAGCTGGTCAAAGGGACGTCATCAGGCACGGAGCTGCGCGTCGCTCGTGACACGTTGCGCGAGCACGACACCGATCAGCACAACGATGGCCCCGATGACCTGTAGCGACGAAAGTGCTTCGCCGAGCCAGATCCACGCGATGACCCCTGCCAACACGGGCTCAACCATCCCGACGATTCCGGCCGACGTGGCGGGCAGGTGACGCAGCGCCCCGATCACAAGTAGGAAAGGCACCACCGTGCCCATGACCACGATCCAAGCAATGAGCGACCAGACAGGCACGCTGAACCGTTCGAGCGAGCCCTGGAGGCTTACCGAATCGGTCATTGCAGACCAAGGAATCGACCACCACGGATGCACGAGCGTCCAAAAGACACTTGCTACGACGAATGCCCAGAAGGCCAGTGACAACGTGTCGCGTCCGATAACGGCAGCTTTTCCCGCCAGGTAGTAGGTGGCGAGTGAAAGCGCCGCACCCAGGCCGGCTATGACACCAACGAGATCAAGAGCAACCCCCTCCCAGATCTCGGCAACCAGCGTCAGGCCACCCAGCGACATTGCCAGTGCAAGCCACAGTGATCGACCAAGGTCTTGGTGCTGGACGAATCTGGCCCACAAAGCAACCATGACCGGCGCTGTGAATTCAAGCAGCAGTGCGACGCCCACCGGGAGCCGCGCGATCGCTACGAAGTACAGCCACTGGACCATGGCGATACCAATGACGCCATAGACCAACAGCAGCGGCCATTCCCCGCGATCAACTCGAAGCCGTCGTGGCTCGACGATGAGTACAAGAAGGAACAGTCCGACCATGGCGCCTGAGCAACGCAGCAGAACCAAGCTAAGCGAGTCAATGCCAGACGTCAGGGTGACTTTCGATACGGAGCCGTTGATTGCAAACGTCAGCGCGCCAGCCACAGCCATGCCGTAGCCGAGTTTTGTTCGGTATGTATGGGATCTCAGCTGTCCGAGCGGAGGGAGTTCAGCCGCGGCCTCGGTCATTCTCGAAAGATTAGACGCGACTAAGTTGCTCCTAGGAGGTCACCAGTGGCAGAGCAGGTCAGGGTTCGATCGGCGGTTGACGCGATCGAGGAGTATCGAGCAGGTAAGTCGGCTCCGGCAGGCGCTTTCAAGTTGTCAAGCAACGAGAATCCATACCCGCCGCTCCCCGCTGTTGTTGCAGCCATCCACGACGCGGCCTCGTCGGTCAATCGGTATCCGGATTTCGGCGCAGCGCCACTCATCGAAGGAATTGCACAGCACCACGACGTCGGCACCGACACGGTCGCGCTCGGCGCCGGCTCGGTCGCGCTGCTTGCTCAGATCATCCAAGTAACGGTTTCTGGTGGCGACGAGGTTGTTCTGCCTTGGCGCTCTTTTGAGGCTTATCCGATTTTGATCCAGCTGTCGGGCGCCACGGCGGTGAGGGTTCCACTCAAGACTGATCACAGTCACGATCTCGAGGCGATGGCCAACGCCCTGACCAGTCGGACACGGCTCGTCCTGCTCTGCTCGCCGAACAATCCGACGGGTGCCGTACTGCCTCGAACTGAACTGGAAGCTTTTCTGAGCCGAGTGGGAGTGAGCACGGTTGTCGTTCTTGACGAGGCGTACGTCGACTTCGTCAACCCCGCCGACAGAATCGACTCGCTCGTACTCCTCCGCACTCACCCAAACCTAATCCTGTTGCGAACGTTCTCTAAGGCGTATGGACTGGCCGGTCTCCGGGTTGGCTATGCGATAGCGCAACCCAAACTTGCCTCGACGCTGCGCAAGGCTGCGACACCTTTTGGCGTAACGAATCTGGCCCAACAGGCGGCCCTGGCGTCGTTGTCGAGTCAGTCCGATCTGGTGACTCGGACGAACCAGCTCAGCGTCGAACGTGATCGCGTTCAAACTGCCTTGGAGCAGTCACCCGTTGATAGCCCTCGTTCGCACGGCAACTTTGTCTGGTTGGCGCTAGGAAAAGACAGCGAGGCTTTTGGTGAGGCTTGCTCTGAGGCGGGTGTAACCGTGCGCATTTTTGGTGGCGAAGGTGTGCGCGTGACAATCGGTGAGCCGGAAGCCAACGATCGATTCCTGGGCGTGGCCGAGCGCTTCGCTGCTACTGAGTAGTCAGGCGGTCGCGCGGGGTCGGGCGCTCGGCACGAACCACCAAGGCGACACCAAGAACCGCAAGTGAACCGCCGATGACGACGGCGCCGGTGATCGGTTCGGACAGTATTAGCCAGCCAAGAAATACTGCGACCACTGGATTCACGTACGCGTACGTAGTGGTCAGCGACACCGGTGCGTGCTCGAGCAACCAGACAAACGCCGAGTACGCAACGATGGAACCTATGAGCGTGAGATAGATGAACGCCCACCAACCCTTGGTCGGTACTGCGGCCAAGGAGAAGTCGGCAAACTCTCCGGAGACGGCCCCTCCGATGAGCAAGATGAGGCCACCTCCCCACATTTCGTAAACAGCCGTAACAAAGGCGTTGCTCGGCAAGGTGAGGCGCGAAGACATGAATGCGCCGAACGCCCAACACATAGTGGCTAGCAAAACCAACAGCACTCCCCAAAGTTGCACATCCCCCTGCGCACCCGGGCGAGCGAGTACTGCGATCCCGACGAAACCGATGATGGTCCCTGCCCACGTCAGCCGATGCGGCCGCTCACCCCCAAAGCTGACTCGAAGCAGCACCACCCATAGGGGCATCGCCGCAACTAAGAGCGCAGCCAGGCCAGACGGAACGGTTTGCTCGGCGATCGAAACGACTCCGACTCCGCAACACAGGAATAGAAAACCCAACAGGACGCTGGAGGCGGCTTGCCGTAGCGGGACAACAAGCGCGCGTCGTCCTTGGCCGATCATCAAGACCGTCGCAAGTACGGAGCCAGCGATAAGAAACCGCGCACCTGTTGGGAAAAGCGGAGGTTGTCCTGACTCACTGACAACAACACGGATTCCGAGGTAGGTCGAGCCCCAGACCACGTAGACGATGCCCAACGCAGTCCAGAGCGGGACGCCGGTTGCGTACTGCTTGGGAGTCCCGGCCACGTCGGTCTGCGCCACGAGGTCACGGTGTCATGCCTCAGACCGGTGGCTTAACCGGGTAATGAGCTGCCGAAGCAGTCGTGGCTATCCCCCCTCGATATGTGCGCACAGCGACTGCCTGATCACAGATCGACCCCTTGAGCGTCCAATCGGCGTATGCGTTGCCGCTCGGCTTGACCAAAGGTGTCCCAAACGATTTGCTGCCATGGTGCGAATAACTCGGGCGGTCGGGCTCTGCGTGCTAACCGTGGTGGTGGTCTGTCCTTCGCTTTCTGCTTCAGCAGCTGGCAAGCCTGCGACCATGCTCGACGAATACACGTTCGATGCGGTCAGCGGCAATGCCGTCTCCGATGTCACGAACCACGGGCATACGCTGACACTGAGCGGATCGTGGTCAACCGTCAACGGCGTCAGCACCCCGGCCGTGGCGTTTGCGCCGATGAGCCTGGGCGATAGTCCCAACAGCTCTGATCTCAACCCGCTGACCAAGGGGTTTGCTGCTACAGCAGTCTTCCGGCTCCCTGGTGACATTTCATCGCTGCCGGACACGCCCAACATCGTGCAGAAGGGGTTCTACAACGACCCTGGTCAGTGGAAGATGCAGCTGAAGCCCAAGACGGCAATCGTCCAGTGCCGCTTCAAAGGAACCTCAGGCGCGCTGTTGCTGAGTTCGCAGGTGACACGCGTCGATGACGGGTCGTGGCACACGTCTACTTGTTGGCGAGATGGCACACAGGTCGGCGTGACGGTCGACGGCGTGACCAACCAGACGACCGCCGACATCGGCAGCATCGCTAGTAGCCGCTCGCTCCGCGTCGGCGCGAAAAGTCTGTCTGCAACCACCGATCAGTTCACGGGAACGCTGGACTACATCGGGATCGCTGTCGGCAGCAACGCGGCCGCCGTTACGAAGGCTGCTGCCCCGACCATCGGCTAAATCCGCGATTTCTGTTGATCAACACCCATTTGGCTCAGTAAAACCTCGGTAGATGCCGACACGAGGGCTATATGAGTGTGACTATAAGTAATCAACTGGTAACGTAGAGTATATCTGAAGGTTCACCCAGATGCCGGACCACCGTTGGGGTAAGGCAAGAGGAAGATGGGACGGACGGACGAGTACTTGACCGGTCATTCGGACTAGGCCACCCGTGTGGTCCCTGAGCAATTGATTGACCAAGTCGATGAAGTTGACGAGGTAATGGGGAAGTAGGGAAGAAGTACCGAAGAAGCGACCCACGTGGTTGCTGATGATCAGCGATCCCAAGTCGCTGAGGAAGAGCCAACACAAGCGCATAGTGCGCCGAGGGGAGGTGGGACTGCGATGGTCCCTCGTCCCGGGCTGCGCTGGTTGGCCGCTGCAGGCGGTGAGTCAGCTGGTCGCGCCGCCGTAGCCGTGCTGCTCGCTGGCGGGTTAGTAAGTGGCGGGTTGGTCACGCTGGTTGCCGTGGCTAACAAGACGCTCGACGCGGCACCACGTCCGCAGGTGGCTGGCGCAATCGCCCCTACGCCACTTCCCACGGGACCGCTGCAGGTACCCGTGCCGCCGGAGACCAACACGCCGGGGGCGAACCAACAAACACAGCCCAGTCCTAACACTGCCACCGAGGTTCAGACTCCGATTGGTCCAGCAGTGGTCGTACCCGGTCCAACGGAGTCCGCGGTGCCTCCGCCGACTTCCAACGAGTCCGGTAACCCCGCGCCTACCGACGAAGGCACGCCTAACCCAACGGGGTCGCCGTCCACGCATCCGGAGCACCCCGATCATCCCAATCCTGGACCGTCCAGTCCCGGCCCAACACGACCAAGTGAGCCCGGTCACCCGGCGCACCCCGCGCACCCGGCGCACCCGGACCACCCGGCGCACCCGGACCACCCCGCGCACCCGGACCACCCCGGCAAACCGGCTCAGTCACGGGGCAACGGCCACCGCAGTAGTGGCAGCGCTCACGGCCACTAGCGACTTCCGGGCGGTTGGTTAGAGCCGCCTGATCAGGGCTGGGCGCATTGATCGCCCAGCCTTAGGTGGTTCCCAGCGAGAGCCGAAACCAAGAAGATGGACGTCTCTGGTTCGTCCGGCGATCCTGGACCGCCAGCAGCGAGAAAGGACGCGATGGTGAACCCAGCGCAACCCGTCGAGGGCGACACGCCTTTCGTGCAGTTGTTGAGCCCCGAGGGAGAGCTGTCTGAGCACCCCGACTACCCCCTGCAGCTCACCGATGACGAATACCGATCTCTCTATCGCGATTTGGTGATGGTGCGGCGCATCGACGCCGAGGCGACGGCCCTCCAACGGCAAGGCGAGTTGGGGCTCTGGGCGCAGCTACTTGGCCAGGAAGCCGCCCAGGTTGGGGCTGGACGAGCCTTGATCGCCGGTGACATGGCTTTTCCGACTTATCGTGAGCATGGTGTTGCGTGGTGTCGTGAAGTCGATCCGCTTACCCTGTTGGGGCTGTTTCGTGGCACGACCAACGGTGGCTGGAGTCCCCTGGATCACGGCTTCGCGTTGTACACCATCGTGATCGGGGACCAATGCCCTCAAGCAGTCGGATACGCGATGGGCTTGCAACTGGATGCAGCCGAGAACGCGGTAATGGTTTTCTTCGGCGATGGTGCGAGTAGCCAAGGTGATGTCAACGAAGCATTCATCTGGGCAAGCGTCTTCAACGCGCCAGTTGTGTTCTTTTGTCAGAACAACCAATGGGCCATCTCTGAACCACTCGAACGACAGACCAAGATTCCCCTCTACCAACGTGCACTGGGATTTGGATTCCCAGGTGTTCGAGTCGACGGTAACGATGTTCTCGCCTCGCTGGCCGTAAGTCGCGCCACGTTGCAACGCGCTCGTGACGGGGGCGGCCCATCTCTCGTGGAGGCTTACACCTATCGCATGGGCGCCCACACCACATCCGATGACCCTTCTCGCTACCGTCTCGACTCCGACGTTGAAGCTTGGAGACTTCGCGACCCGTTGGAACGCATGCGCTCCTTCCTTCACAAACAACAACTGGTCGAGTCCGGATTCTTTGACGAGCTCGAGGCAGACGCCGAAGCATTAGCGGTTCGCCTGCGCGACGGAGTGCGTGCGCTGCCCGACCCGACCATCGACGTCATGTTCGACTACGCATACTCCGAACCACACTCACTTGTGTCTGAAGAGCGCGAACAGTTCACGAGATATCTTGCTGGCTTTGCCGAGGATGCTTTATGACTGAAACCGTGAACCTCGGGAAAGCGTTGAACTTGGGGCTTCGCCGGTCGATGGAGCGCGACGCGAAGACGCTGCTCATGGGGGAGGACATCGGACGTCTGGGCGGAGTCTTTCGTGTAACTGATGGACTTCAAAAGGACTTTGGCGAACACCGGGTCATCGATACTCCACTTGCCGAGTCTTCAATTCTTGGTACGGCCATCGGGCTGGCCATGCGTGGCTACCGTCCCGTCGTGGAGATCCAGTTCGATGGTTTTGTGTACGTCGCGTTCGACCAGATCGTGAGTCAACTTGCGAAAATGCATGCGCGTTCTGGCGGCACGGTCCGCATGCCGGTGACAGTTCGGATCCCGTTCGGCGGCGGAATCGGAGCGGTTGAACATCACAGCGAGTCGCCCGAGGCATACTTCGCGCACACCGCTGGTTTGCGGGTTGTTACCCCGAGCAATCCTGTTGACGCCTACTGGATGATCCAGCAGTCCATCGACTGCGACGACCCGGTTATCTTCTTCGAACCCAAACGACGCTACTGGGACAAGGCGGATCTCGACGAAACACTTGAGCCGGCGCCGCTGTTCAATGCGCGAGTTTTGCGCCGAGGCGATGACCTCACTTTGGTTGCTTATGGCCCGATGGTTCGTACGTGCCTCGAGGCGGCAGCTGCTGCTGAGTCGGACGATGTAAGCATCGAGGTCGTTGATCTCCGATCCTTGTCGCCGATCGACGTAGACACGGTTGCTGCTTCGGTCGAACGCACCGGCCGGCTGGTTGTCGTTCACGAAGCTTCGGTTTTCGGCGGAATCGGAGCTGAGATCGCGGCCCGCGTTGGGGAGCGTTGTTTTTACAAACTTGAGTCACCGATTCTGCGTGTCGGTGGATTCCACGCGCCCTACCCGCCGTCACGGTTAGAGAAGCATTTCCTGCCCGATCTCGACCGGATCCTCGACGCTGTCGACCGTGCGCTGACTTACTAGGGACGAACATGACAAATCCGGGTGTGGAGCCGACCGTCGTGGAAAGCGGCTCTGAGGTCGACGTCAAGACTTTCCTGCTTCCCGATCTGGGCGAGGGCTTGACAGAGGGCGAAGTGCTGCGCTGGCTCGTCAAGGAAGGTGACGTCGTTGCCGTGAACCAGCCCGTGGTCGAAATCGAAACGGCAAAGGCCGCCGTCGAACTCCCATGTCCATTCGCTGGTGTCATCGAAGCACGTCACGGACAAGAGGGAGATCTGCTAGCCGTTGGAACGCCGCTGCTCACCGTACGAACGACCGGGAGCTCCGGAACGCCGGTCGCTGCAGTGGCTGAACCTGTCGACGGATCCAGTGGCCCAGTGCTGGTGGGGTACGGCGTAAGTGCCGGCGCCACCCGACGCCGGAGCAGACTTGCCGCGCCCAGCCCGCATGGAACGCAGCGGCTGGAGGCTGGTCCGCCGGGAGAGCCCGTTAAGCCGGTCAGGCACGGTGGCCTGGAGATTGGTCGTGCTGCGGAGGCCCGTTTCGGAGACGGCGCCACGGAGAGCACTGAACCGGTTCTCGCCAAGCCTCCGGTGCGCAAACTAGCTCGCGAGCTCGGCGTTGACCTTCGCCAAGTTAGAGCGACGGGTCCAAACCACACCGTGACGCGAGAAGACGTGAAGGCTGCCGCCGCTCTGGCAACCCCACTCGCCGCTCCCGTCCGTGAGCCGGTTCGCGGAGTTGTGCGCGCAATGGCGGATGCCATGACGCGCAGTGCTTTTACGATTCCGCACGTCACCGAGTGGGTTGAGGCTGACGTCACACGGAGCGTGGAAGTACTGGACCGGCTGCGCAAAGGCGAACGTTTCTCGGAGATCAAGCTAACCCCGCTTGTGCTTATCGCGCGTGCTTGCATCGCTGCCTTAGAACGTTCGCCAATGGTCAACGCGGCGTTCGATGCAGATCTGCAGGAGATCGTTCACCATTCCGATGTCAATCTCGGTATTGCGGCTGCGACGCCGCGTGGACTGGTGGTGCCCAACATCAAGGCCGCGCAGGCACTGAGTCTGCCCGAGTTGGCTTCGGCTCTCGGCCAGCTTTCTGCGACCGCGAAAGCTGGCCACACCCAACCTGCGGAAATGCTGGGCGGCACCTTCACCATCACGAACGTTGGCGTCTTCGGTGTCGATGGTGGGACGCCCATCATTAACCCCGGCGAAGCGGCCATCCTCGCTGTTGGAGCGTGGCGAGAGAAACCTTGGGTGCACGCCGGACAGGTCGTGCCTCGCATCGTGACGACGCTGTCGCTGTCCTTCGATCACCGGTTTATCGACGGCGCGGCAGGTTCTCGATTCCTACGAGACATCGCTGACCTGCTCGAGGAACCTGCCGCTGACCTGGCTTGGTAGCCGACTACTCGGGTCAGTTAACCGTGATCGTCTTGGACTTGCTCCAGCTGTTTGCGTAGGCCGATCCCATGCCGCTGTAGATCCGGTACTTGCCGTCCTGATCGGCTCCTGGCTGGTGCTTAATCAGGTACGTCCCGTCAGTGTTCACGGTCGCGCACTTGATGGAGCTCCAAGAACCGCTGAAGCGCTGTAGGCAGACCTTGGTCGCCGGGTCGGTCGTGGGCGGTTGGTACAAGGTGGGGTCGCCTGGAAGGGCTCCGCTGTACTTGATCTGAGTTCCAGCCGACACGGTGGTTCCAGGAGCGACAGCCACCTGAATCTTCTTGCGAACCTCGACTGTGACGTTACGGGTCCAGCCACCTACACCGACCTCGGTGTAGAACGCGCGGTACCGAGTGTTGATGGTCGGGTTGAAGGTGTGGCTCCAGGCACCCGCCCCGTCGGTCTGCGTGGTGATTCCAGACCAGTTTCCGTCGAATGGGAATGAGTCTGACTCAACCGTGACCTGTGCGTTGGCGCGAGCGCCTGAATCCCCTGTCAACTTGCCAGAGACCACGAGGTTCTTGCCAGTCAGGACGTTCGTGGTATTTGTTGCAATGGTCAGGGTGCTTCCCTCGCCAGCGACGTAGCCGATCGGAGTGCCGGCGGGATCGCCCACGTCAGAAACCACGTTGACCCCGGTGTCTGTGTAGTCGACTGCATAGACGTTGAAGAAGTACGTCGTCCCAGAGGTGAGATCGTCAAAAGTGACGGACCTGGTCGCAGCGTCGTCGACGAAACGGCTGCGGTCTGCCGCGAAGGCGCCGTTGCTGCTGTCGTCATCGGCCGTTACCAGGTATGCATCAAAGGCCGGTCCGGCTGACCAGGCGTCCCACGTCGCGACGGCTTTCTTGATGCCACCGTTGCTGACGGATAGGTTCACTGTGTTGGTGGCGGCGGCAGAGGCCACGCCGGCCAGCGGCAGAATCGTTGCGGCTGATACTCCGGCGACCAGGGCGAGCAAGAACGAGCGGTTCACAGGTGATTCCCTCCTCACCCAGCAAGGTGTGCTGGGCATCGCGCACGAGAGTAAGCGATCTGAGTTGACGCCGTGGCACGAGGGCGGACGCATTCACCCATTTGGCCAGTCGGATCTCGGTGCGCGCATAACTGCTTACGGAGTCTGCGCAGGCGTGAGACGCTGGCGGTATGAGGGTCGCAGCGGTTCAGTACGCGTTTGACGAGAACGAACCGTGGGACCAGTGCGTCGACCGCATGCTGACGCTGGTGGCGGCGCAGTCCGGCGCCGACTTGGTAGTGCTCCCCGAACTATGGCCCAACGGTGGGTTCACGTATGAGCGCTGGCGTGAGACCGCCCAGCCACTCGATGGTTCACTGATCCAGCAGCTTCAGGATGCAGCATCGGCGCTGGGCAGCGTGCTACACGCGGGCTCATTCGTCGAGCTACATCCTGACGGCGCGTTGACCAACACGTCAGTCGTTCTCGACGCATCGGGTGTACTTACTGCGTTGTACCGGAAGATCCATCTCTTCGGTTTTGGCGAGGGAGAGCCAACCTTGATGACCGCGGGGCGCGAGATCGTCGTTGCTAAGACCGCAGTCGGGGCGCTCGGCCTCACTACCTGTTATGACCTTCGCTTTCCAGAGCTCTACCGGCAGTTGGTTGACGCGGGCGCTGAGCTAGTTGTCGTACCCGCAGCCTGGCCACATTCGCGCATCGACCACTGGTCGGTCCTCGCCCGCGCGAGAGCCATTGAGAACCAAATGTTTGTCGTCGCCGTGAACACCGCTGGTACTCACGGTGGGAAACGTATGGGTGGCCACAGCGTCGTGATCGACCCCCGTGGTCAGGTGCTCGCGGAGGCCGGAGAGAGCCAAGAGGTTCTGACCGTCGACATCGACCTCGATCAGGTATCGCAGTGGCGAAGAGACTTTCCGGTCCTACCCGATCGTCGCCTCTGAGCGGCAGCGCCGAAACCTCGGTCGTGAACCGTTCCGGCGGCTCGCAACGACAGGGGAAGTGAAGCACGACGCTTCGGCTCGGCTGGGGCCATTTAGCCCCCTGATCTCGCAGGGGACTGGTGTCTGTTGATGGTCAGGTCCACAGTGATCACAAGTCTTGGGAGCGAGGTGACGTTGATGGTCAGTCAAGACCGCGACGACGACCGCAGCGACCCAAGACTGGTTGAGGCCCTCGCCGATGGCGATCGCACCGCCCTGCGAGAGCTTTATGAGCGTCACGCGCCCTGGCTGTTGATCCGGCTACAACGACGCTGCTCAGACGAGGGTCTGGTGGATGAAGTCATCCAAGACACGTTCGTTGCTGTCTGGCGAAGCGCAGACAAGTACGACAGTCGGGGGGAAGTCGCTGCATGGGTCTGGGGAATCGGCGTGCGACGGCTCGTCGACGCGCTTCGGCGTAAGCCGTCGAGTGCCCTGCTTGCGACTGTCCCGGAGCGTGATATCGAAATCTCGGCTGAAGAGCGGGTGCTGCTAGGCGTTGAGTACGGAGATCTCGCAGGCGCGCTCGACCGGTTGTCCCCAGAGTTGCGGGCAGTTGTTCAGGCAACCGTGCTAGACGGCCTAACAACCGCCGAGGCAGCGCGACTCCTGGGAATCCCGCAGGGCACGGTCAAGACCCGCATGAAACGAGCAAAGGCACATCTGAGGGAGGAGTTGGCATGAACTGGCACGTCGACCGAAGTCTGGCCAACGGATACGCCTCAGGTGAGGTAACGGGAGCGCGCGCAGCGTCTGTGGAGGCTCACTTGCTCTCTTGTGCGCAATGTCGGGGATTGGTGAACCCATTGGCTTCGGAGTCGCGACTTGCTGTGGTCTGGGACGAGGTACAGGAACGTGTCGACTCACCCGAATCTTCGTGGATCATTCGACTTTTGACGACGCTCCGTGTGCCAGAGCCGGAGGCTCGGCTACTGGCTGCGGCGCCATCACTTCAGCGATCGTGGCTGTTTGCAGTGATCGCGGTGCTTGGGTTTGCCGCCGCATCCACCCATATTGCGGACTCAGAATCTCTTTTGTTCTTAGTACTTGCCCCCCTGGTGCCCGTTGTCGCCGTTGCAGGTGCTTACGGCAAAGGCATCGACCCGACGTATGAGCTCACGTTGTCGACGGTGTACCCGACCTATCGACTTCTGCTCCTGCGCGTTGCCGCGGTCCTGGTGGCATCGCTTGTGCTGACCGGGGTTGCGGCGCTCACCGTTTCTGACACCTGGATGACAGTCGCCTGGCTCCTTCCGTCGCTTGCGATGGTTGGGTTGGCGCTTGTCCTTTCGCGATGGCTTGAGCTCCCGGTTGCGGGTGTGAGTGTTATCGCTATCTACGTCGTCGGCGTTGCCTCGTCGTGGGCGAATGAAATCGACCTTCACGAACTGTTTGAGGAACCAGCCCAACTCCTGTCCTTGGCCGTCGTCGTCGGCTGCTGCCTGTTCGTCCTGGTACCCCTGCACCGTCCCGCTGCTGTGAGGAGACTCCCGTGAATCATTCAATTGCCGTCAGCGATGTGAAGAAGCGATTCGCTCGCACACAGGCACTCGATGGCGTCTCGTTTGAAGTCGGAGATGGTGTCACGGGGTTCCTTGGTCCCAATGGTGCGGGCAAGACCACGCTGCTTCGCATGTTGGCCACCGTGTTGGCGCCGGACGGAGGCAACATCAGCATGCTGAACCTGAACCCGGCACGGCCCAAAGAACGGACCGAAATACGCAGACGGCTGGGTTACCTTCCACAGGAACCGGGTTTCCAGCGCGGCTTTACGGTGTTTCAGTTCATTGACTATGTCGCGATCCTCAAGCAGATCTCCGGCTCGCGGGCGCGGCACGATGAGGTCAGAAGAGTGATTGGAGCCGTCGACCTCACATCAGTCAGCGGCAAGCGCATCCGTGCCCTGTCAGGAGGGATGAGACGTCGCGTTGCGTTGGCGGCTTCGCTGCTCGGCGATCCCGAGCTGCTCATCCTGGACGAGCCCACTGCAGGTCTTGATCCGGAGCAGCGCCTGAGGTTTCGTGAGCTTGTGTCACGGGCGGGTGAGAGTCGATCCGTCGTTCTCTCGACTCACCAAACGGAGGATGTTGCTGCGCTCTGTCGCGACGTTGTAGTTCTTCACGAGGGCAAATTGCTGTTTCAGGGAACTCCGAATGCGTTGGCGCAACTCGCACAGGGGCGTGTGTGGTTCGCCGATCAACGCGACCCTGGTTCGAAAATCGCGTGGCGGATGGGCGACGGCAGGCACCGCAACCTCGGCGATCCGCCGAGCGGCGTAAGTGTGGAAGAGCCAAGCCTGGAGGATGGGTATCTCCTACTCGTTGGTACCGGAGCCACGGAGGAGGTCGCGGCATGACCGCTGCAACCGCGACACCGATGCCCGTCTCGACTAGTAGTCGACGGTTGTCCATCCCCGTTGTCACATTGGGCCGGCGCGAGGCCAAGCGGATTCTTGTATCACCGATCTACCTGGCGATCGCGCTATTCCTTCTCGCCACTTCGGGGCTCCGCACCGCTGTCGAGCTAAAGTTTGACCTTCCAACAGCCGCTGCCACATATGAGTTTGTCATCTACCTGACTGCCTTGTATGCGGGGTTGCTGACGTACATGGCGGCGCACCTGGTCAGCACCTCGTCTCGGCGCTCGCACGCAGATCGCCAGTTAGCGGCAGCGCCGATGGGTACTCGGTTGCGGAGTGGCGGCCTGTGCCTTGGAGTGGTGCTTGGCCCAGGCGCCGTGGCACTTGGGCTGATGGTGTTGCTCGCCTGGCTCGGAACTTTCGTATCCGCCACTGACGGCGCCTCGTCAGTTCTCGCGGACGCGTCCTCAACCCAGCCGTTCTCAGTTGCCGAACTTGCGCAGGTGTTCCTGACCGTGATCGGTGGGGGCCTGTTCGCAGTGTTAGTCGCGACGTGGCTCCGGTTCCCAGGATCGTTACCCATTGGCTTGGTTGTGCTGGTCTTCGGCACGGCATTTTTGTTGGATCCTGACCGATCCCCGGTGAACACCCTCCCATGGCTCGCCCCGTACATCTCAGCATCGGATTGGACTGACGAGCCTTGGGCTTTGTCAGGTTCTCAAACCTGGCACGTGTGGTATCTACTAGGACTTTGTGGACTCGCCGTATGCGGTGTGATGCTGCGTGAACGCGAGGGCCGGTTGAGATGGCTTTTCATTTCTGCGGCTGTCCTGCTGTTGACCGGATTGGTTGGCTGGGCGCAGCTATGACGACCGAGGTCGGAACTTGGTCTGCTTCCAGCGAGCGTGAAGTTGTGTCTCACCTCATACGGATGTTCCCGCGACTGCTTCGTTGGTTACCAGCCGTCGGTGCGTGCATATTGGTGGGGGCGATCACCGCGTGGAAGTACGACTCGGTCGAAACCAGTGCAGCGGCGCTGTGGTTACTTCGGTTTGCTGGCTTGTCGATGATCGTGGGCACGGTGTTCTTGCTGGACGACGCATCAGCGAACATCACGAACTCGACTCCGACGATACTGCGTCTTCGCGCCGGACTTCGCCTGATGCTCATGGGGTCTTTCATAGCTGTTGTATGTGTGCTGGTGTTTGTCGTTGTCGAGCAGAAGGTGCCGCTTGGTGCGGTGGCTGGTGGCGTTGGCATTGAAATCGCGGCCGCCGCAGTAGTTACAGCTGCTTTCTCGCTGATGATGCAGCGATCGCATGGGCTCTCGGAACCAGGACAGTTTGCCGGCGTCGTGTCGATCGGAGTGTTCTTAGCCGCCCAGCTAATCGGGGTGCTTTGGCCGATGCTTGTCCCCCCTGGGGATCTGTGGACCGAGGCCCACTGGCGTTGGGCAGGCCTGGCACTCATTGGCGTGATTTTGTTGGCGTGGCAGCTACGTGATCCCGCTTCGGGCAGCTGGGTGGTTCGCCGGAGCCGTTAGTCTGCGTCTGTGTCGAACCCATCGCCTGCCGTCGGCGATTTTGGTAGGTACTTCCAGCAGGTCGGCGACGCCGTCGATCGGTGGCTTAAGTCCGCGAAGCAAGATGCGCTGACCTCCGACATCGAGTGGCAGTCAAGGTTGAGCGGTGAGGTTCCGTCCCATGGCATAG
>DATKIY010000047.1:0-12329 GCA_035543875.1 Actinomycetes bacterium
CCGGGCGCCAACAATGGCTACCGCATGCAGGGACGACTGCGGATGCAGTGCGACGACGTCGGGCTTCGCTTCTCAAAAATCAAGTGGACGCAGGTTTACTCCGCAGGCAATCACGAGGTCTACTGGAAGACGCACGCCATCATTCGCGACACGCCGTTTGTGCCGAAGAACTCCACGTGGACGCTTAACCAGGTTGACCTCAGCTGTAAGCAGGTCAATCCACGTACGCGGGGTTCGTACATGCCGCTCTCCGGCGAGTCCTACGTCAGCGTGTGGGACACCAACGGCGTCAAGTACAAGACCAACCAACTAGTGGTACCTGTCGGCGGGGTGAGTTGCCCCACCGTCAGGTCCCGCTAGCCGTCAAGCCTGCCGCACGTCAGTGGCAGTGGAAGAACTCTTTGGTAGACCCGTCAGGCATGCCCGTGAAGTGCTCGACGTTCTGGTTCGTGAACGACGAGCCATCTGAGCCGCTTCCGCTCACACTGAAGGTGAACGTTCCGGTCACCACCGGACCGATCCCGCTGAACCCGCCGTTTGATGTGAACATCCCGGTGTAGGAAGGAAGCGCCGGGTCGTTCTTGGGGTACGCGACAAAGGTGCCCGTCGAGTGAAACGTTCCTTGACGATGACCATCGCCAAATTTGGTGAGGTGTTCTACCGAGCTGGACGTCGTGGTGATGAGGTAGCGAGGTCCGCCACCCTCACAACTGGGCACGACGTCGGTGAAAGTGTCGACCAGGCCGTGAGTGACCGTGGTCTTGGTGGTTGGTATTCCGGCTTCCGCCACACCTCCCGCCACGAGGACGCCCAAAGCCAGCCCCAAAACTGCCATGAGCGCGGATACGCGTTTGATCATGATGACTCCCAGGTCGAGTTCCGAACCCGGTGATGCCCCGCCAACCCCAGGTCACCTGAACAGGTGACGGGTTGAACCTTAGGCAGTCGGAATCAAGTAGGTACCAGAATCACCAGAAATGCTCCTTTCACTGACTGACGGTAGTTCGGTGGCCACGCAACGAGATGATGACGGGTTCGATCACACCTCCTTTCGGTACTTCATGAGTGGCGTCCGACCGTCGGGGTCGAAGAATGCCTGATATAGCGGTCGCGACCACATGCGTTGCCAGCGTGTTAGCGGGGCATGCCAATACTTGCGAAGCTGCCCTGGCGGCCTAGTGCCTAGCTTTCCGGAACGATGCCACGCGTCCAGCTGCGCGGCAGATCGCGCAAAGGCGTCGAACATACCTTTGTGGTCTAGCAAGTCGTCGTTTTCACCCCCAGGCCGTCCTAGGTGCTCTCTGGCCAACTGCATTCGAAGATTTCGAGCGAACGACGTCTCGCTGGTTGGGTCCAACACAGCGCAGGACAACTCGGAATCGTGGGTCCACGACCTTCGGTTGGCATTGTCTGAACCGACGGTCGCCCACACGTCGTCAACCACGCACACCTTCGCATGCACGTAGATGGGGACCCCTTGACGATTTTCGATCGAGTAGATCCCAACCCTGTCGCCTCCCGCATCGAGCAAGCGCTCCATCGCCAATTCGCGACCCACGAGATTCCCAGGAGTGGCGACGCGACCCAGCTGGTCAGGAAATCGAGGGATCACCACGATCAGCCGCAGTCGTGGCGATCGCCGCAAAGCCGCAGCAAAAACATCCGCAACCTGGGTGGACCACAAGTACTGATCTTCCAGATAGACCAGAGACTCGGCCTTTCCCCAGACCTTTCGGTAGGCGCGTTCAATGCTTCGCTCCCCCCGTTTGGCGAACGGGTAGCCCGGGCGTCGAACTGGATAAGTTCGCAACAGTTGCGTGGCGTGTTTGCCGGCAGGAAGGGGGTCTGGCAGTTGGGGCGGCAGTTGATTTGGGTGACGATCATCCCTGTGCATTTCGTCGCCGAAGACATACAGAGGGTTTCGCGACACCGGTGCCGGGTCGTTCCATCGTTCGCGGAAAACCGTCTCAGCGTCCCCGACCGCTGGCCCCTGAATCGCAACCTGAGCATCATGCCAAGGCGGGCGATCACCGTAGGGGGCTGACATCGGCTGCGACTGGGGGTCACCAGCATGTTCCGCGTCATCACGCCGGCTGTGGCAAAGGTCGATGCCACCGATGAACGCTATGTCGGAGGCAGGTCGGCTTGGATGTCTGAGTACTACAAGTTTTTGGTGATGCGAACCGCCAGGCCGCACCCTCATGTCCATGAGACATTCGCCCCCGGCGGCTTCTATCTCCTCAGCCAGATGCCGGTTCTCCTGCTCGCTAAACTGGAAGCGATCAAGGTGCGAACGCCACACCAGACCCCGCACATCGACACCCCGGTGTGCTGCATCTGCGAAAACCTTCCCAACCTCAGAGCCAGGTCCATCAAGCCTCTCGTCCGGATCTCCCCGCCAGTCGGTGAACAGCAAGAGGTCGCCCGACGACATTTCACGAACGCGCGCGAGAAGTTCCCGGAAGTACTCCGCGCCGTGGACGAGTACCCGCACTTCATTTCCCTTGGTCCAGGCACAACCATCGGGGTGTCGCCGGTCCAAGCTTGTGTCGGGATTACCTCGCTCTTCCGCAGTAAGAAACCACTCTTGGAGACTCACCAACAGCTCATTCCCCGAAGACGCAAGACCGAAACACCGCGTAAGGCTCTGTCTGCCTGGCGCACCCCAGCGGGGGAAAGATCACGAGAATCGGTCCTAGCGCTGACCCCTAGTAGTCACTGTGAGCGGCGTCGCACGTAATCCGCGCGCAATTGTCGGAACCTCGACATAACGTAGGGAGTGATGGCCACAAAAACTTCCCCCCGCTGGAGCAGCCTCCAGTCCCTGTGGCGCATCCGCAGTTACGTCCGGCCCTACGCCGGCCAGATGACCTTGATGACGGTCGCGGCCGGGCTGGCGGTGGGAGCCAGCATCGTCGTTCCGCTGGTGACCAGGGCCGTGGTCGACGGCCCGATCGCCGACGGCGACAAAGCAGCCCTGATTCCCCTCGGTTTCCTTGCTCTACTGCTTGGCGTTCTTGAAGCTGGGCTGGTCTTCATCCGCCGCTGGGTGCAGTCGTACGCCGCGCTCGGCATCGAGACCGAGGTCCGTAACGACCTCTACGGCCACCTCCAGAGCCTGTCGGTCGCCTTCCACGACCGCTGGCAAGCGGGACAGCTGCTCTCTAGGGCCACCACTGACCTCTCGATCATGCGACGGTTCCTGTCATTCGGCCTCGTCTTCCTTGTCGTTAATACCGCGACCTTCGTGGTTGTGGTCGCACTGCTCATCCATCTCTACCTTCCGCTGGGAGTACTCGTCGCACTATCAGCGATTCCACTGTTTCTAATCTCGCGCGGTCTGGCCCGCGCCTACCTCACCGCTGCCCGCCGCGTCCAAGACCAGCAGGGCGACCTCGCCACGTTCATCGAAGAGTCCGCAGTTGGCGTCCGCATGATTCGCTCGTTCGGTCGACGCCAACACGTCGGCGAGACGTTTCGAGGATCGGCTCGCACCCTCCACGACTCTGCCGTGCACAAGTCAATCCTCGTCGCGCGGTTTTGGTCGTTGCTCGACCTCGTTCCCAGCCTCACGCTCGGCGCCACGCTGCTGTTCGGCGCACTCGCCGTCACGCAAGACGCGATGACGCTCGGTGACCTCGTCGCCTTCGTCTCGCTGATGCTCATGCTTGTCTGGCCTGTCGACTCACTCGGCTGGATCATGGCCAACGGCCAGGAAGCCATGACAGCTGCGGACCGCATCTACGAAGTGCTTGACACGCCAGCCACGATTGTCGACCGTCCTGGCGCTACTGCCCTCGCGAACCCAGCTGGTCTGCTCCGTTTCGAAGACGTCGGTTTTTCTTACGGCGACGACTCAGAGGCGATCCTGCGCTCGGTCAACCTTGAGGTGGAACCTGGCGAGACGCTTGCCGTCGTCGGGCTAACGGGTAGCGGCAAATCAACGCTCACCTCATTGGTCCCTCGCCTCTACGACGTCACGCACGGCCGCATCACTCTCGATGGCGTCGACATCCGCGATATCAAACTCACGTCGCTACGCGAGATTGTCGCAACGGCCTTTGAAGAGGCAACACTGTTCTCCGCGAGCGTCCGTGAAAACCTCACGCTTGGCTATCCGCAAGCCACCGACGCCGACATCGAACAAGCCCTCGACCTTGCTCAGGCACATTTCGTATACAACCTCCCCTGGGGGCTCGAGACGCGCATCGGCGAGCAAGGACTCTCGCTTTCCGGCGGACAACGGCAACGTCTCGCGCTCGCTCGCGCTGTGGTGAGCAAGCCAACTGTGCTGGTTCTGGACGACCCACTGTCCGCCCTCGACGTGCATACCGAGTCGCTGGTCGAAAAGGCGCTTCGTCGAGTGCTGTCGCGCACCACCGCGCTGCTCGTCGTCCACCGTCCGTCCACCATCGCACTGGCCGACCGCGTGGCCCTCCTCGAGGACGGCAGGATCCGTGCCGTCGGTACACACACCGAACTGATGAACAGCGAGCCCTCCTATCGCGCCGTGCTGTCGCAGCAACCAGAGGGGCGGGTTGCCTCATGACCACCTCTACACCCCCGGACGCGGCCACTGCCGTCGAGGAAGAACCGCACGAAGAGGCCGAACAAGCTTGGCGTGGGGTTTCCGAGCAGGAATCCGATGTCATCACCGTCGACCTTTCGCAGGCACTCCGCGGGCGCAGTCGCCGGCTACTTCGCCTACTGCTTCGTCCGCACAAACGTGCGCTGTGGTGGGCCATCGCACTTCTGCTCGTTCAGAACGCTGCCGCCATGGCCGGCCCCTACCTCGTCATGGTCGGAATCGACCAGGGAATCCCGCCGATCGATGCCAGCGGAGATGCCACAGTTCTGATCGTCGTCACCATCGCGTTCGTCGTGGCCGCACTCACCGAGTACCTCGCCAAGCGCTCGTTCCTGATGTCCAGCGGACGCATCGGTCAGGCTGTTCTCTACGACCTGCGCACCCGGGTCTACGACCACTTCCAACGACTGTCCCCCGCGTTCCACGAGCGCTACACCTCTGGCCGCGTCATCTCGCGTCTGACGAGCGACGTCGATGCGCTCGGCGAACTGATCGACGGCGGCATCGACGACCTCGTTCTCGCTGGCCTCTCCGTCATCTCCGTTGGCGTAATCCTGCTGTTCATGGATCTGCCCATGGGACTCGTCACCTTGATGTCGTTCCCGTTCTTGCTCTGGCTCTCACGGTGGTTTCGCCGCAACTCCGCTGTCGCCTACCGGCGTACCCGCGAGACCGTCGCACTCGTCATCGTTCACTTCGTTGAGTCGCTCAGTGGTATCCGCGCCGTGCAAGCCTTCCGACGCGAAGACCGCAACCAAGAAATCTTCGAGGAGCTCAACACCGATTTCCGGCTCGCGAACGAACGCGCATTCAAGCTGGTCGCAATCTTTGCCCCTGGTATCAAACTCATCGGAAATATCACAACTGCTGTGGTCTTGGTCTACGGCGGCTACCGAGTCATGGACGGAGCTGCAGAGGTTGGCGTGCTCGCAGCATTCTTGCTCTACCTCCGCCGCTTCTTTGAGCCCATGCAAGAGCTGTCTATGTTCTACAACTCGCTGCAGTCGGCCACCGCCGCCCTCGAGAAGCTATCTGGAGTTCTTGAAGAAACGCCGAGCGTGGCTGAACCGGTCGCTACCGTCCCGTTACCTAAAGCCGAGGGACGCCTCGACCTCGACTCGGTCACCTTCGGATACCGCGAGGCAATCGTGCTGCCAGAGCTCGACCTCCATGTCCCGGCGGGTCAGACCTTAGCCATGGTCGGCGCCACGGGAGCGGGCAAGACCACAATCGCCCGCTTGATCTCGCGCTTCTACGACCCACTCGACGGCGCCGTGCGGCTCGACGGCATTGACCTTCGCGAGCTCGCCGAAGAAGACCTCCGCCGCGCGGTTGTCATGGTCACGCAAGAGAACTTCTTGTTTGACGACACCGTTGCCGACAACATTCGGTTCGGCCGGCCCTCGGCCAGCGACCGCGCGGTGGAAGATGCCGCCAGTGCGATCGGAGCGCACGAGTTCATCACTGCCCTCCCCGACGGCTACGACACTGTTGTGGGAAAGCGAGGCGGACGGCTGTCGGCCGGCCAGCGACAGCTCGTTGCGTTTGCTCGGGCTTTCCTCGCCGACCCAGCCGTCCTGATCCTCGATGAGGCGACGTCGTCGCTCGACATCCCGAGCGAGCGGCTCGTCCAGCGTGCCCTGCGAACGATCCTCGCCGACCGGACTGCTGTCATCATCGCCCACCGCCTGTCCACCGTCGAGATCGCCGACCGGGTGATCGTGCTCGATGCTGGTCAAATCGTCGAGGACGGCAGCCCAGCCGAGCTCATGCACACAGAAGGCGGCTACGCCGGGCTCCACCAAGCTTGGGCTGCATCTCTCGTCTAAGGCTGGCTACTATGCATACATGCTCTGCATCAACAGCTACAGCCAGGAGTACATCGACCAGTGTCGAGCGAAAGTCGATGCGCAGGTGTCGGCGTACCAGGAAATCGTCGCAGTCTCCGACGACCTCAAAGGCGCTAGCCGTAAACGTCTTGACGACGCCGTCGACGAGTTCGACCCACTGTTCTACAACAGCATGGTGTTGATGCTCGACACCTACTTCGTGCACCGCAGCAGGACGCTCGAGCTGAAGGACGGAAACCCGCTCAACGAGGTCCGTGTCTTGTGCAACTCCATCGTGAGTAACAACGGCAAGTACGCCAGTGAAAAGTCCATCAAGCTGAATCCCGCCAAGTCGCTCCTGAGCTACGACGACGGCGACGAAATCAAGCTCACCGAACAAGACTTTCTCCTGCTCTCCAAAGAGTTCTTTGCCGAGCTGGAGACTAAGTTCCTGGAGTCCGCGTAAGCCATGACACAGGTCGACTCGCTCGACCAAGGTCGACGAGCTTTCACCGAACACGCGTGGGCACCTGCCTACACCCATTTGGTTGCGGCCGACGAGCAATCACCTCTTAGTCAGTCAGACCTGCAGGACCTAGCAACCGCCGCCTATCTGCTGGGCAAGGATGAGATCAGCGTCGAACTATGGGCGCGCTGCTTCCAGTCACATCTGGACTCCGCTGAATCGCCGGCGGCGGCGCGATGCGCATTCTGGGCTGCCTTCCAGCTCCTCAATGCTGGCGAGATCGCGCAAGGCAGTGCCTGGCTGACGCGGGCTGTGCGACTCCTCGACGAGTGTCCCGACGACTGCGTCGAAAGGGGATACGTGTTGGCACCGATGGGAATCCAGCAGATAGAGATGGGTGAACTCGAAACTGCCCGGGGACTATTCACGAAGGCCGAAGCCATCGGCCATCAGTTTGCCGACCCAAACCTGTTGGCACTGGCCCATCTCGGACAGGGCCAAGTCAACGTCATGCTCGGCAACGCACCAGCGGCCGTTGAGTTATTTGACGAGGTCATGGTTTGCGTTACTACCGGCGAGGTTGCACCCGTTGTTGCCGGTATCGCGTACTGCGCGACGATCATGGCCTGTCAGGAACTGTTCGACCTCCGGCGCGCCAACGAGTGGACCCGGGCGCTGAGTCGTTGGTGCGAGGACCAACCCGACCTCGTTGCCTACCGCGGTCAGTGCCTGGTGCATCGAGCCGAACTCATGCAACTGCAGGGATCTTGGCCCGATGCGATGCGTGAGGTAGTGCAGGCTCGCAAACGCCTAGCCGATCCACCCGGTCAAGCAGCCATCGGAATGGCCTACTACCAACAGGGCGAGCTGCACCGACTCCGAGGCGAATTCGCACAGGCAGAAAAGTCCTACCGACAGGCGAACAAGTACGGCCACCAACCTCAACCTGGGCTCGCGCTGCTGTGGCTAGCGCAAGACCGCATTGACGTCGCGACGCAGGCGGCGTCTCGTGCACTTGAAGAAGCAGCGGATCGAGTGACCCGTTCGAAGCTGCTCCCGGCCTATGTAGAAATCATGATTGCGAGCGGCGCGGTCGACCTCGCAGCGGCCGGAGCAGCCGCCATCGCTGAGCTCGCCGAAGAAGTTGAGGCACCGCTGCTCACTGCAATGTCAGCCCATGCCTCGGGTGCGGTGGCGTTGGCATCCGATGACCCCAAGCGCGCATTGGAGTTTCTTCGCCGCGCCTGGTCAGCCTGGCAACAAGTCGAGTCGCCGTACGAGGCAGCGCGAGTGCGCGTACTCATCGGTCTGTCATGCAGAGCGTTGGGAGACGAGGACTCAGCCTCGATGGAATTCGACGCCGCGGCGTGGGCATTCCAACAGCTCGGCGCAGTAGCCGACATCGTCCAACTCGAGCGACACACGTCGCCGCAGAAGCCGACCGCTGTCGGTTCGCTAACCGCACGAGAGGTCCAGGTGCTCACCTTGTTGGCTACCGGCGCGACCAACCGGGCCATCGCGGTGGATCTGGTCATCAGTGAGAAGACCGTCGCTCGTCATGTCAGCAACATCTTCAGCAAGCTTGGCGTCACCTCCCGATCAGCCGCCACCGCCTACGCGTACGAGCACGGCATCGTCTGAGCGAGTACACACAATTACCCACTAGCTCCATCGGAGCAATGATGGGTGGTTCGCCCGATGAACTCAGTCGCTTCGCCTCCTAACGTCGAGACGTCACATTCGATCGCGACCAAGGGAACTGACATGAATGCGAACCAGACGGCTCAGACGACCAATTTCCGGGCGACGTTCGAGCGCGAGACGGTCGAGACGGTGATCGTCGGGGGCGGTCAGTGCGGGCTCGCCGTGGGCTACTTCTTGGCCAAGCTGTCACGCTCATTTGTGATTCTCGACGAGCACCAGCGTGTCGGTGACTGCTGGCGGGAGCGTTACGACTCGCTACGGCTGTACACGCCACGCAAGTATGACGGCCTTCCGGGCATGCCATTTTCAAGGGCCACCGGACGATTTCCCACAGGCGCCGAGATGGCGGACTACCTCGAGGCCTACGCATCTCATTGGGAGTTGCCGGTGAGGAATGGCATCGGGGTCACGCGGGTGCGACGTGACTCTGCGTCTGGACCATTCGTTGTCTCCACGAATGCCACCACCTACGAAGCGTCGAACGTCGTAGTTGCGACAGGAGGTCAGCATCTGCCCTACGTCCCAGATTTTGCCGGAGAGCTCGACGCCGACATCCGACAGTTCCACTCGAGCGACTACCGCAATGCTTCGCAGTTGCAGCTGGGCGGGGTGTTGGTCGTGGGCGCCAGCCACTCGGGCGCCGATCTCGCCTTGGAGAGCGCCGACAAGCACGAGACGTGGCTGGTTGGCCGTAACCCGGGTCAAGTTCCTTTCAATATTGAAGGACTCTCTGGACGAGCGGTCCTACCGTTGCTCTGGTTCGCCGCCAACCATGTCTTGACAGTTAGCACGCCAGTGGGTCGGAAGATCAAGGACGACATCCGCTCGCACGGTGGTCCGCTCCTTCGCTACAAGTCCAAACACCTCAACGCAGCCGGCGTTCATCGCGTTGAAGTCAGGGCGGTGGGAGCCAAAGACGGCAAGCCTGTGCTCGAAGACGGCCAGGTTCTGGACGTGGCCAACGTGATCTGGTGCACCGGGTTCCGGCGAGACTTCAGCTGGATCGACATGTCGATCGTCGATGACAAGGGTTGGCCGCGACAGACACGCGGTGTATCCGATGACGTGCCCGGGCTGTACTTTGCCGGCCTACTCTTCCAGCACTCCGCGAGTTCAATGCTCGTCGGTGGGGCAGGACGGGACGCGCGCTCAGTCGCTGAACACATCGAAAAGTCGACCCGCCGAGTGGCGTCTGCCGCGTAGGTCTCGACCCTCGCGCGTACGGGATACCGTCTTCCCATGCGTCGATTAATGGTTTGTCTCCTCATCGGTTCCATGTTGTGGGTCATCCCGCTACCAGCGGAAGCCTCCTGCGCAGCCGATCCCAACGCGCTCACTTTTGCGCAGATGATTCACAAGAAGCGCACCGGAGTTCACCATTACCCAGTGATGTTCTTGGGGAAGGTCGTGACCGTCAAAGACGTCGGCGGCAGGCGCGGCGGAGACACCATCGCACGCCTAGCGGTGGCCGCCCATCCCGTTGGGTTCGCGCCACTGGTCTCCCGTGTGCACTTCTACACTCCCCCGCCACGGATCGGCGTGGAAGACAATCTGGAGTTCAAGCGGCATCAGCGCTACGTGGTGATCGCACACCGTCGCAAGGACGGAACGTTCGACTTTGACGGCGGATGCGGTCAGACACGGGCAGTCAGCCGGCACGCGTTCCAGAAACTACGCCAGATGGCACGCAACGCGCGAAACAGGCGCTAACTAGCCCCCGTGGGGAAGAACTACCCCGCTCGGGTAGTTCGCAAACATCGAGTTTTCAGTGCATGAACAGCGGTTAGCCCGCCGATGCCTGGGTACGACACCAAGTAAGAAACGAGAGTTCGTCGTACCAAGGGAGTAGACACATGACTGGCATCGAGCCGAACAACCAATCGCGCGCTGGCACCTCAGTGCGCGATCAGCCCTCACATGCAGTCGCCGCCGACGATGAACTCCAGCACAACCGCCGGGACAGCGACCAAACCCAAAGGACCAACTGGCGCGGGCGTCGTCGTAACCGCATCGACGAAAAGAGGGTCAAGCCAGCCAAAACCAGCATCGCTGCGGTCTTTGCATTGATTGTCGGACTCAGTGCCGTCTACGCAGTACTTACAGTCTTGCTCTCGCCGGTGGGCTTGGTGCTGTCACTGATTGGCATTGCCCTGGGAATCGCGGGCATCAGAATGACCCGACAGATTGGCGTAACGGGACGGGGTGTTGCCACCTCGGGTCTCGTGCTGTCTGTCATTGCGCTGATCGGCTCCATAGTTCTTGCCGCTGGTGTCACGACATTCTTAAACGACGACGCTGCGGTGAACAGGTTGGAAAATGGCGTCGAGAACATGCGCCAGAATCTTCCGCAAGACGTCAACATCCCCCAACCTTGACCCATTGGAACTAAGTCACGACGGTGGTGGGGTGAGGTCGTATCGGGAGATGAGTCCGGGCAGCCAGTCCGGGCGCCCGAACTCCAGACCGTAGTTACCGGCGAGGGCTGGCACGTCGCCTGCCGCGGGCGGACCGTCGGCGAGCAGCTCGGAGAGTTCGCGGAAGAAGTGCTCGAACCCAGCTGGACTGATGATCTCAATCATGCGCGCTGGAGTTGCGCCGGCGTTCCACATCGTGTGCATCTCTCCACGCGGCTTGGTGATGTAACCGCCAGCCGCCAACACCACCTCACGGTCGCCGGAGCGGAAGCCGATCTCCCCATCGGTGACGATGGAGTACTCGTCCTCCAACGTGTGAAGGTGCGGCGGAACTATCGCACCGACAGGGAATGGGTGCTCCACCACTGAGACCGCCCCGCCCGTGTCGCTACCCCAGAGCTTGAAGTCCACCCCGATCGACCCGAGGGTCCCGGTGGTCCCTTCGCCTGGATGGACCACCGTGAGCGGCGGCGGAGTGCTTATCAGGGGCATGGGATGGCCTGCTCTCTTAAGCAAATGATGAAACACTGCTGTATCATCGAATATATCTACCGTCCAGCAGGGGTTGTCAAGACTTGAGTGAACACAATCGTTCTCCCAATTCTCGGGAGTATCGAATGCGCAAGCGCGCCGACGACGTAGCACTGACACGTCAGCGGATCATCGAAGCTGCCGTACGTCTGCACGGAACGATCGGACCTGCCGCGACGACGGTCTCGGCCCTCGCCGAGGAAGCGGAGGTCACGCGGCTGACGGTCTATCGCCACTTCCCCGACGACCTGTCGCTGTTCAGCGCATGCAGCCAACACTGGGCCGCCGGCCAGACGTTTCCGGACCCCGAGCAGTGGATGGAGATCGATGATGGTCTGGACCGACTACGCGCGGCGCTAGCAGACGTCTACCGCTTCTACCGTCACGCCGAACCCATGCTCACCAACGTCCGTCGCGATAGGGACGTCCTGCCAGAGGAAATCCTCCAGCGCACTGCCGAGACTGAGGCGTCGTACTGCGACGCCGTGCTCAACGACTTTTCCGTCAAAGGTCGGCAGCGCGCGCTACTTCGCGCCGCCGTCAGTCACGCACTGAATTATTGGACCTGGTACTCGCTGTGCATCGAGAACAAGCTGAGCAACGCTGAGGCCACCCGGCTCATGATGTCCATGACCACCCCCGCCAGCGCGGTATGAATCTGTCGACTTTGGACACAGAACGAAACACGATGTCACCTGTCGTCCAAACTTGACCCAAAACTGGTGGATTTCGGTGAATAGGGCTGTTCGTAACGATCCCGGAACGCCGACGGAGCATGATCGGACTGACATCACGGG
>DATKIY010000048.1:0-16064 GCA_035543875.1 Actinomycetes bacterium
TTGATTGCTCCATCTCAGGTGTGTGCTGGTGAGCTCCGCCGGTCTTGTAGGCAGACAACGACCCCATGACTTCAGCTCCCATGAGCTGCGACGATTGGCCGCGCCCGGCACCTGACGTGCCGGACGATGCGACCACGACGACATCGGTTGCATCGGCCAGTCCTGCGGCCACGATGGGCGCAGCAGCTAACGCAACAGCGGTGGGATAGCAACCGGGGTTAGCTACCCGCCCACTCGCCTTCACCTCGACACGGTGTCCAGGGAGTTCGGCTAGTCCATAGGTCCAACTGCCTGCGTGGTCGCCGCCGTAGTACTGGCTCCAGTGCGCTGGCTCGCGCAGGCGAAAGTCGGCGCCAAGATCGACGACGGGCACCGTATCCGGAAGCTGCGCAACAAGACCAGCCGACTGACCATGCGGCAACGCCAAGAACACGACATCGTGCTCGGCCAGCTCACCCGGATGGGTCGTCTCAAAGACCTGGTCAGCCAGACCTGGCAGGTTGGGATGAACGCTCCCAATCCGCTGACCTGCGGAGCTGCCAGCTGCGATCGTGCCCAGCTCGATCCCCGGGTGACCAAGGAGCAAGCGGAGCAGCTCTCCCCCGGCATAGCCAGAAGCCCCCACCACCGCCGCCCTGGTCGCCATGTTGGGGAACTATACAGATCAGTGTATATTTCCTCAACCTGGTTCGTCAGCAGAACCGGTGCTACGGCTGGTGGCTGTCCTGGAAAGCACTGTCCTGGAAAGCGGCGTGCGCGACGGCAGTGCCGGTCGCCAGGTCGTAGAGCGCACGTCGTGGTCCAAGCAGTGATGGCAGCCAAGCAAGCGTGACCAGCCCGATCCCCCAGAAGCCGTTGCCGCCGATGAAAGTGCCCAGGATGAACAACACCAGGACAATGAGCCAGCGCAGCAAGATCCGAGTTCTGGACGGCGGCGTGACGTCTGGCCCGCCGATCGAGTGCGCCATCACGGGGATGGTTCCTGCGGCCAGCATCCCTGGCGAACGCCGCGTGCGTGAGAAAGCTCCGGAGACCAAAAGAAAGAGTACCGACGCAAATCCGAGCGACAGCCAAAAACTTGCGCCTGTCGATCCTTCGATCTCGCCCGTCCAGTCGTAGTTGCAGGTGCTCTGGCCAGAACACAACCCCGCACCAAAACCTGGACCGTCATCGACGTTGGGCAGTAGGGCGAGGAACCAGCTGGTCAAGGTCGTGACGACGAACAACACGATGGCAGCCATGAAAGCGTCAAGTGCTGCTTCAACCGCGCGGTCGGACGCGCCGGCCCCCGTAACCACCTTTTGAAGTGACATCGCCTTAGCGTAGAGGTGAATCCGAGAGCCTTGATCTAGGCTCGCTGAACCGCGCCCGTTCTGTGATGCGCCTCCGCGACGGCTGCATCGCGCGCCGCTGCGACCTCTTCAGGAGCCAACGTCCGATCGGGAGCACGGAAACGCAGTGAAAAGGCGAGCGACTTGTTGCCAGCGCCCAGTTGTTCACTGGCAAACACATCGAACAACCGGACTGACTCAATGAGGTCGCCACCGCCGACGCGCAGCGCCTCGGCAACCTCGAACGCCGTCACCGCGTCCGCAACGAGGAGCGATACGTCTTCCTTCGCCACCGGGTAGGTCGACACATGTGGGGCGGGAGTCGGCGACTTGCTCGCGTGCTTGTCAATCACATCGAGCTCGAGTTCCATGGCGCACGTTCGAGCGGGCAGACCAAGGTCGGCCAGCACTCGCGGGTGAAGTTCGCCCGCATGTCCGACGAGCTCACCGTCCAGCCGAAGCGCCGCGCAGCGCCCTGGATGCCACGGTGCGTGCTCATCCGACGAAATCTCAAGGTCTACCCCGGCTGCACCGGCCACCAGTAGTGCGGCCTCGACCGCATCCCCCCATGTAGCTGCGCGACCCGCTCCCCACCAACCAGACGGTTCGCGTTGTCCGGTGAGGACGACTGCCACTCGACGCGGTTGACGCGGAAGCAGTGCATCGAGTTCCGCCAGCTCAGCGTCAGTTGGTCGACGCTCGACCCCGGGCCGCTCGGTCTGGTTGGGATGCCGAGAAGAATCGGTGTCTGGCCGAAACACCAAGCCAGTTTCGAAAAGCGCGGCGTCGTCAAAACCTCGACCGATGTTTCGACGGAGCGTCGCCAGGAGTCCCGGGAGCAATGACGTTCGCAGCTCAGGTTCCTCGTCAGACAGTGGGTTGGCGATGCGCAGCGCGCGGCGACGCGCATCGTCGTCCGGCAGTCCGAGCTTGTCGTGAACCTGCGGCGAGAGGAACGGATAACTTTGCACTTCTACCAAGCCCGCGCCTGCCAGGACCATCCCGACCCGGCGATGCAGCCGTTGGCTGTCGGTGAGCCCGCCGCCGGCCGGTGCCTCAGGAAGAAGCGAGGGAATGGCGTCATATCCATGGATTCTCGCGACTTCTTCGACAAGGTCGGCTGGAATGAGCAGGTCGGGCCGCCACGACGGCGGAGTCACGACGAGTGTGGCAGCCCCACTGGTTCTGTCGCCAGTGTTGTCGCCAGCGTCGTCGTCGCCAGCGACTTCGCAGCCACATGACTGAAGTGCACTCACCACTTCATCACGTGTGTAGTCGAGGCCGACAAGTCGCGACGGCAGCTCCACGTCCAACAAGATGGCAGTTGGTTCAACGGCGTAGTCGACTACGGTCCGACCAGGCAGAAGTGTCGCTCCGCCGAGTTCGACCAACAACGACGCGGCTCGCTCGGCTGCCACTTCCTGAAGGCTGACATCGACGCCTCGAGCGAACCGTCGAGATGCCTCACTGTGGAGCTTGTGTCGTCGTGAACTTCGAGACACCGAGTCGGGGTCGAAGTGTGCAGCCTCGATGACAATGTCAGTGGTGGCGGGGTTGATCTCGGTGGAAGCGCCGCCCATCACACCGGCCACGCCAATCGCGCCAGAATCATCGGTGATGAGCAAGTCCTGCGGATCGAGGCTGCGTTTGCTGCCGTCCAGCGTTTTAAGAGACTCGTCGACGTGAGCACGTCGAACCACAATCGATCCCGCGAGTGCACTCCGGTCATAGGCGTGTAGCGGCTGACCTAGTTCCAGCATGACAAAGTTTGTGATGTCGACGGCAAGCGAGATTGGACGCATCCCCGAAAGCTGCAGCTTTCGTTGCATCCACAACGGAGAGACCTGACGTGGGTCTAGCGACTGGACACTGCGGGTGACGAACCGGTCGCAGCCGACCGTGTCGTCGACCTTCACCGGCCAGTCATCTGACGTCGCATCGGGTAAGGGCATGCTCGCTGGATCGACAAAGGGCAGACCAAACGCAATGGCCGACTCGCGAGCAATTCCGCGCATCGACATGCAGTAGCCACGGTCTGGGGTAACCGCAATGTCGAGCACGTCGTCGCGTAGTCCGAGTACGGACACCGCATCAGCGCCGGGGGTCCCAGCGTTGTCTGGTAGGACCCAGATGCCGTCATGGTCGTCGCCCGTGCCGAGCTCTCGGGTCGAGCAAATCATCCCGTCCGAAACATGGCCGTATGTTTTGCGCGCCTCGATTGCGAACCCGCCGGGCAAGGTCGCGCCGGGCAGTGCGACTACGACCAAGTCACCGACGGAGAAGTTACGCGCACCACAGACAATTCCTCGACCTGGTGCCTGTTCTTCAACGCTCGCCTCCGCATCCGGGCCAGCGCCTGGCTGATTGTGCTCAGGACCGACGTCGACTCGACACCAGCGGATCGTCTTGCCGTTGCTGTGTTCTTCCTCCGCAACGGCGAGTACCCGGCCAATCACCAACGGCCCCGCAAGCTCGACGCCGATTTCATCCACCGTCTCGACTTCGAGCCCAGCCCGAATGAGGCGCTCAGCAACGTCGCGCCCGGTTAGGTCACCCGGGACTGCCACCAGCTCGCGCAACCAGGAAAGCGGAACGCGCATCAGACCTCCAGGCCAAAGGGCAGCGTAAAACGAATATCGCCCTCGACCATGTCGCGCATGTCCTCTATCCCATGCCGGAACATCAACGTTCGTTCAATACCCATGCCGAACGCGAAACCCGTATAGCGGTCGGGATCAACCCCGCACGCAACAAACACGCGCGGGTCAACCATTCCGCAGCCGCCCCACTCAATCCAGCCTTCTGAACCGCACGTGCGACACGGACGGTCAGGGTTTCCGACCGACTCACCCCTGCAAACGAAGCACTCAAGGTCGACCTCAGCGCTCGGTTCGGTGAACGGGAAGTAGTGCGGCCGCAATCGCGTGACAATGCCGTCGCCGAACATGGCAGATGCGAAGTGATCCAACGTGCCCTTCAGATGTGCCATGGTGATGCCCTCGTCGACAACAAGTCCTTCGACCTGTCCGAACACTGGCGTATGCGTCGCGTCCAGCTCGTCGGTTCGAAACGTTCTGCCGGGACAGATCACATAGATCGGCGGCTCTCGAGTCAGCATCGTGCGAGCCTGAACCGGCGAAGTGTGCGTACGCAGCACCACGCCAGAGTCAGGTGACTCGACAAAGAATGTGTCGCTCATATCACGCACCGGGTGTGCGGGTGGGATGTTCAACGCATCGAAGTTGAACCACTCCGCCTCAACCTCGGGTCCTTCCGCAACCTCGTAACCCATGCCTACGAACAGTTCGCAGATTCGTTCTTGCAGTGTCGTCAGCGGATGACGTGCACCTTTGGGCAACCGGTCGACGGGCAGCGTGACGTCGACGCGCTCCTCAACGAGCACCCGCGCGTCGCGCTCAGACAGCAGTTCGTCCTCACGAGCGTCGAGCGCCGCGCGTACTTGAGCCCGCGATTCCCCAACCCGCTTTCCTGCGTCTGCCTTGGCTTGCGGTGGCAGCGCTCCGATCTCGCGGTTGGCCAGCGCCAGTGGTGAACGGTCCCCAGCGTGTGCCAGCCGAACACTCTTCAGCTCATCTAGCGTGCTGGCCGCGGCGATCGCCGCAAGGGCCTCCCCGCGAGCACGCGCGAGCTCATCGGGGTGCAGTGCCGCGACCTCGACGGGGTCGAACGACGAGTTTGGCGCTGACATACCGCTGAGGTCCTCCTTCTAGTGCGATGAACTAGTCGGTTGTGCTCGATGCGGCCCCAGTTTAGGCGGACTCGTCTTGACCAAGCTCGTTACCCAACGGTCGTAGCGGCAGGACAACGACAAAGCGTGCGCCGCCTTCCGGAGGTGGCACCAGCGCGACCCTGCCGCCGTGTCCCTCCACGATTCCGTTGACCACGTACAGACCGAGGCCAGTCCCGCCTCGCTCGGTTCCCTTCCAGAACCGACCAAAGATGCGGTGCGCCTGTCCCACTGGGACCCCAGCGCCTTGGTCCGCCACGGCGAGCACCAGGCCATCTGGGTCCTGTCGAACCGTCACGGTGACGGTCCCGTCGCCGTGACGCAGGGCGTTCTCCAGCAGGTTGTCGATGACCTGGCCGATCTTGTCTGGGTCGACCCAGGCCTCCGGCAGGTCCTCGGCCAGCTGCAAAACAAACCGCTCACTTTCCACGCCACTCACCGTCTTGGCCTCTACCCGCCTTCTCACCAGGGCGCCAAGGTCTGTCGGGACGCGTCGCAGCTCCAGCCGGCCAGCGTCGATTCGTGCTACGTCGAGCAGCTCTGCAATCAGTCGAGTGAGCCGGTCAGCGTCGCTGTCGACCGCCTCAAGCATCAGCCGGCGCTGCTCCTCGGTGAACCGATCCCACTTCTTCAACAGAGTGGACGTGAAGCCCTTGACGCCAGTGAGCGGCGACCGCAACTCGTGGGCAACCGTTGCGATGAGGTCGGCATGCTCGCGCTCGGCTCGATCGCGCGCCTCGGTTCCACGAAAGCTCACGACCAGACGCTTGACCGGTGCGCCACGCGTCTCGCGCACGTAGGCAGCCGTGACCAACATGTAGCGCCCATCCGGCAACTGCAGAACCCGCTCGACTTGGCGACTCCGCGACGACAACCCGCCAAAGGGGTTACTCACCATCCACCAATCGCGGCCAGCCGAGTCTGCGAGCGGCAGCGCGTCGGCGAGTGGCAACCCGATCAGTTCGTCGGCCCGAACTCCCAGCAGCCGCGTCGCCGCGCGATTGCACTCGCACACGACTCCGTCCGATCCCACGACCACGACACCATCTGGGAGCTCGTCATATGTGCTCGACGCTCCTTTGATCGACACGCAGGGAGCGTATCCGCACATGGCGCGTGCGCTGCTGCGCCGAACCGGTGGACGTCCGATTTCGCAGCGAATTTCGCGGATGAATTCTTGTGAACTGGCCTTGACGATGTCAGTGGCAGGGGCTACCATTAGAACACCTGTTCGACCCCGGCCGACCGGACGAACGGAACCCATCGGGAACTGCGTCATTGAACCGGCGCCCCCAAGCTTTACTCGGTGGTGCAGCAAGTGCCCGCGATTTTGGCGGTGCGTTTGTCGGCAGTCCTTTGTAGGTCGCACCAGTGTGCGACCCGCGTCAACTGCCGTCTGGAGCCACCGTGTACCGACCCCAGCAGCTACCTGAGTCGCTGGGTGCTGTCTTGGACGAGGTGCGCTCGTGGGAGAGCAGTCCCATCCCACATACCGCCCAAGAACGTGCCGATCTGTTGGCCGGGTTGCGGCAGTTGGCCGATGCGACCGAGGCAGTCTTCACCAAAACCTTGGCCAGGTTCGATGCCAACGGCGATGGCGAAACGCTGCACGCGGCGGCAAACACGACCTCGTGGCTGCGAGGGGCGTTGCACCTTGCGCCGGCGGATGCGTCTCGGCGAGTGTCGGTTGCTCGACACATGGGTCAGCACCTGTCGACAGCTATTGGCGAGTTGGTTGCGGGCCGAGTGACGTTTGACCAGGTTCAGGCGATCGACAAAGCCGTCAGCCAGGTTCCCGAGGAGGCGCGGGATTCGGCCGTCGAACTACTAACAGATCTCGCCACTCGTGTTGACGCGGCACAGGTACGTGTTGCCGGTCGACATCTGCGAAACACCCTCGATCCTGATGGCGCTCTCGCCGAGGCCAACAAGCAGTTTGAACGTCGCTATCTCCACCTGTCGCCTCTACTGGACGGTATGACGGCCGTGGACGGTCTGCTGGACCCAGAAGCAGCCACCACCTTGTCGACTGCACTGGCGCCTTTTCTTATGCCGGCTGGCTCCACGGACGACCGGACCGCTGCGCAGCGCCGAGCCGACGGACTTGTCGAAGTCGCTCAGGCGGCCATGGACACCGGTGAGCTCCCACAATTGTCCGGAGCTCCTGCCCAGGTACAGGTGCTAGTCCCGTACGCGACGTTGGCGGCCGATGGAACCGATCCCGCTCAACTGCCTGAAGCGCCTGGTGGAACGGCGTTCCTGACCCCGCCGTCCGTGGACCGTCTGATCTGCGACGGACAAATCGGCCGAGTCATTCTCAATGGCGATTCCGTACCGATCGACATGGGGCGATACCAACGACTTTTTACTCCGCAGCAGCGCCGCGCTCTAGCTATTCGCGATGGTGGCTGCCGCTTCCCCGACTGCAACCGACCACCGCGTTACACCGATGCACACCACATCGTCGCTTGGACTGACGATGGACCCACGGATCTTTCCAACGGGATCCTGTTGTGCAGGTATCACCACCGCGTGATCCACGACAACAACGAATGGCGTATACGCTGCCTTGATCCGGACTTTGGAGCAAACGGACCTCTCGTTTTCGATGGCCCGGAGCCGAAATCTCTGCCATCGGCGCCACGCGGACCGTAATTGTTTCGGTTGCAACTCTCACTGACGTAGCGGCTAGATTTCTCGATATGGCTGCCGTCAAACATCCACCGCTTGACGTTGTCCAGGACGTTGTCACGTCGATCCAGCGTCGCGGCGGCGTTGCCGCGCTTGGCGGGTCCGGCCTGCTCGCTGCACTGGGACTAGTCGACGTTGTCGTCGATTGGGACCTAACGACTGACGCCCCGCAGGCGTTGGTAGCCACGGTCCTAGCCGATCTTCCGTACTCACATCTACGCCTCACTGCTGGCGACACCCCATTTGCAAGCGAGGCCCGGTTTGCCATCAATGGTGGAGCTCACGCGGTCGACATCATCGTCAGGTTCGCGGTGCGCGGGGATCAAGGAGAAACTCCCATCGCGACACGAGTCACAGGCGAGTGGTTGGGCTTGCCCATCGGCGATCCCATGGCTTGGGCAGTCGCGTATCGCGCGATTGGCCGCTTGGAACGAGCTGGCCTACTAGAGGATTGGGCGCGCCAGTGAGTGGCCCGACATGAACGATGGGGATACGAGTGCGTTCTGGGACTCGCAGGCGGACTCCTTTGACGATGAGTTCGACCACGGGCTGACGACGGCTGCAGCAAAGGACGCCTGGCGCACGCTGTTGGTCAGCCTCCTGCCGTCATCGCCGTGTGCTGTCGCTGACCTCGGTTGTGGGACCGGAACGCTGTCATTGTTGCTCGCGCACACGGGTTACCAAGTCACGGGGATGGACCTTTCGGAGGTAATGCTGGATCGAGCCCGTCGAAAAGCCAGCGACGAACAAACTGTGGTCGACTTCTGCGTTGGTGACGTGAGCGATCCACCCTTGCACCATGGAACGTTCGAGGTTGCGCTGGCGCGACACGTGGTTTGGGCGTTGCCAGACCCGGCAACTGCCCTAGCCGCTTGGCGTGGGCTCCTCCGGCCAGGTGGGCGGCTTGTCCTCATCGAGGGATGCTGGTCGACCGGGGCTGGCCTCACTTCACCCGAACTCATCAAACTCGTTGAGCCGCTAGCACAGACGGTCAAAGTGCAACAGTTGCAGGACGCCAGTCTCTGGGGTCGCGAGATCGCAGACGAACGTTTCGTCTTGGTGGCAAACTTCTAGGGGTGGTCAGCGCGCTGCGCACGGGCGCTCGCGTATAAGCACAGCGCGGCAGCGGTAGCTAAGTTGAGGCTCTCTGCTTTCCCGTAGATGGGGATGCGTACCACCGCATCCGCGGCTTCAGCAACCTCAGGTGGCAGCCCCCTGGCTTCGTTTCCGAATACCCAAGCGGTCGGCTTCGTAAAGTCACTCTCCCGCTCTGCGCGATCGAGATCGATGTCGCCCGCGCCATCGGCAGCAAGGACGCGAACTCCGGCAGCTTTCATTCTTCGAACCGTGTCGACTAGTGGTGCATCGGTGACTACAGGGAGATGGAAAAGACCGCCGACAGAGGCGCGAACAACTTTCCCGTTGTAAGCGTCGACACAACCAGCAGAGAACACCACAGCGTCAGCTCCCGCTGCGTCGGCGGCGCGCAGCACCGAACCAGCGTTACCCGGGTCGCGGACCTCTGCCAGCAGGGCCATCAACCGAGGTTGCGCCGTGAGCACGGCATCCAGCGGGACGTCCAGAAACTCGCACACCGCCACCAAGCCTTGCGGCGTCACTGTCTCGGAAAGTGACGCGAGCACCCGATCGTCAGCAACATGGACGTCGACGCCGGCAGTCGCGGCAGTGGAAACCAGCTCGGCGTGGCGGTCGGCTGCATCGACCGTGGCGAACAGTTCAACCATGCGGACGCGGTCTTCGCCAGCTGCAGCCAGCCCTTCACGCACTGCTTGCACACCTTCGGCAAGAAACCGCCGCGATTCGTGCCTGGACGCACGAATGACGAGCCGCCGAGCATCCTTGACCCGCGCAGAGCGCGGGTTAATCAGCTCAGGGCTCGCCACGTGCGAGCGTTGACTAGGCCGCGGGGGCGTTGCGGTCAGCCGGCAACGCCTCGCGCGCAATCTCTACGATTGACGCAAACGCCTTCGGGTCGTTCACGGCAAGCTCAGCGAGCATGCGTCGATCGACCTCAAGGCCAGCGGCCTTCATGCCCTGGATGAGACGGTTGTACGTGAGCCCATTCGCGCGCGACGCAGCGTTGATGCGCTGAATCCACAGGCGACGGAAATCGCCTTTACGCGCCTTGCGGTCGCGGTACGCGTAACCGAGTGAGTGGGTGACCTGCTCCTTGGCCTTGCGGTATAGCCGGGACCGCTGACCTCGGTACCCCTCGGCGCGCTCCAGTGTGGTGCGACGCTTCTTGTGGGCGTTGACTGCGCGCTTGACGCGTGCCATGACTGATCTCCTGCGTTTGGTGGCGGACGGGACTAGCCGACGGAACTAGCGCCCGAGCAGCTTCTTGACTTTGCGGGTATCGGCGGCGGACACCTCGACGTCACCAGCCAGGCGGCGGGTGAGTTCGCTGTTCTTGCCCTCGAGGTAGTGACGACGGTTGGCACGTTGACGCATGATCTTGCCCTTACCGGTGACCCGGAAGCGCTTCTTGGAACCACTGTGGGTCTTCATCTTCGGCATGACGGTTCTTGTCTCCTACTGCTCGCTAGTCGAAACGGTGTCGTCGGCCGTGGCAGCAGACGGACTCTTGCGGCTTTCACGCTCGGCGCGCTGTTCGGCCATGACATCGGCCTTCTTGCGGACTGGCCCCAGCACCATGACCATGTTGCGGCCGTCTTGCTTCGGCGATGACTCGACGAATCCCAACTCCTCGACATCGGCTGCAAGTCGCTGCAACAACCTGAATCCAAGTTCGGGCCGACTCTGCTCACGACCGCGGAACATGATCGTGATCTTCACCTTGTCGCCCTGCTTCAGGAAGCGGACAACGTGGCCCTTCTTTGTGTCGTAGTCGTGCTGGTCGATTTTGGGGCGCAGCTTCATCTCTTTGATGATGGTGTGGGCCTGGTTCTTGCGGGCCTCACGCTCCTTCACCGCAGACTCGTACTTGAACTTGCCAAAATCCATGAGCTTGCAGACCGGTGGACGTGCCATCGGGGCAACCTCGACCAGGTCGAGGTCCGACTCCTGCGCCAGGCGCAGTGCATCTTCGATGCGGACGATTCCTACCTGCTCGCCATTCGGTCCGACCAAACGCACCTCAGACACGCGAATTCGGTCATTAATACGGGGCTCGACGCTGATGAGCACTCCTTAATCGATGAATAGGGCCACAAACCTGACGTACATCGAAAGCCAACGGACCAACCGAGACCGCTGCCCTGCGACTGACCCCTGAAATGGGAACGGGCCCCATGCCTGGCGCAGGCGGGGGCCCTTTGGTCGAACTGTCGACGTCGCGAGGCGTCGGCAGACGGCACCGCCCGTTTGGGCGATGCTGACCGAACCCGGCAACCTGGATGCGACAGATTTTCGATCTTTGTCGATCTTTATGGAACTCTGTCGATCACTGGCGGTTACGGCGGGTGGGAGGCGGGCCTCCACTTGCAGACCGAGATCGGCGAGGATCTTGGTCGGTCGAGGTGTGAGGTTACCAGCCTGCCTCTGCCGATACCCAATCCAAGCGACCCGACCCCGGAAGTACGTGGGTGACGACGTGACCAAACCCAGGCTTTGACAGCCGGACTAAGCCTCCTGGGGGGCCGCAGCTGCCGACTCCGCCCCGGGCTCAGCCTCGTCTGATTTGGCGACCCACCACAGCCCGACTGCGATGACCCCACCCACCAGCGGCGCCAAAATGAACAACCACAGTTGCGACAGCGCGTCTCCGCCCTGGAACAGGGCAGGCCCGATGGAACGAGCGGGGTTGACGGAGGTACCCGTCAGTGGGACGCCCACAAGGTGGACAGCAGTCAAAGCAGCACCAATGGCAAGCCCCGTTCCGACCGCGGGCACACCCTTCTCGGTGACCATCAACACGACAAAGACAAACATCGCCGTGAGGGCCGTCTCAAGAATGAACGCACCAAGTGCTCCTCCCGTCAGTGGTCCGTACGAGTTGGCACCAAGGCCACCCGTCTCGTCCACCACCCCCTGGTCGACGAGCAACCAGAGCAGGAAGGCACCGGCGACGGCACCAACTATTTGAGCGGCCATAAAGGAAACGCCTTCGCCGACGGGCATCTTGCGGCCGATCATCATGGCCAAGGTCACCGCGGGGTTCACGTGGGAACCGGACACCGGTCCGATAGCGAACACCAAGAAGGTAAGGACCAGCCCGAATCCGAGGGCTACTCCCACCCCACCCAGGTCGGCGATACCTGTCACCGCTGCGCCAACGGCGAGGAAGACCAACGCGAATGTCCCAATGAGTTCAGCGATGAGTTTTTTCGTCATGCCGTCGATGCTCCCCAAAGATTCACTAGGGGTGGTGGATCACGCTCGGCGTGTCGCCTAAATCCACATCAGGAGCAACAACAATCACGGACAGCCCCCCGGGAAGTTCTCGTCGAAGTTGCTCGCTCCCGGCCAGCTGCCCTGTGATGAAGCTCATCAACGTTCGGTAGGCCTCAGCCTCCAAACCACTGTCGACGACCAGCACAAGTCGGGTGGACGGGTCAGCCACTTCCAGCCGCGCATCCACCAGACCGTTTGGCCGTCCAAGGAGCTCACCGACCTCCCGCCGCAGCGACTCAAGCTGTTCGGCGGGTTCGACCGGAACACCCGCCGCAAGACGCGCGAGCTCATCGCCAGTAACCGCGAAAGGCGTCGGGCCCGCGATATCGACGAGCAGGGACGATGCATCCTCAGCGATCGCAGACTGGGCTGCACGAGCACCGGTGACAGGAACCGGGCGAGCATCGGCGCGCCAAGCCTGCATGCTCTTCAGCGATGTGAAAGCCAGGAGCGCACGCTGGCCGTTCGGCTGTTCTATCAAGACCGTTGCCATGCTCGACTGCTTTTCTCGCGCCAGTGGAGTGCGGTCGGCGGTGGACAGGTTGGCCTCGGGAACCTCCAACTCCTCCAACTCCTCGAGCACCGCGACAACGGGAACCAACACTCGACCACTGGCAAGCGCACGCAGCACGGACAGTGCGGAGTCAGTGCCTAACGCGTACGCCGTCAGGGCATCGCCCAGGTCCGCGCTTGCCGAGCCGTCGTCATCGGCGAAGGAAGAAGTGCTAAGTGGTTTGCCTGGCATTAGCGGGTCAACCATCGAGGAAGGATATCGGCGACCGGTCACGGTATGACTGCGGTCACAGTCGGCAGGCGTGAATATCCGTTACCAAGATCCCCCGCGCGCCCATGTCGTAGAGCTGGTCCATGACGCGGTTGGTGTCGACGCGCGGAACGAGTGCCCGAACCGCAACCCACTCTTCGTCGCGTAAGGGCGAGACGGTTGGCGACTCGATGCCAGGCGTCAATTTGCATGCCGCGTCGAGCAACGATGTGCGGACGTCGTAGTCGAAGATGACGTAGGCGCTCGCCACAATCACCCCGTTCAGGCGGCGTTCGAGCTGGTCGACGGCCGGGATAGTTGACGCTCCGGTTCGTTGGACTAGCACGGCCTCGCTACGCAGAATCGGTTCTCCCACGAGCTCAAGACCAGCCTGTCGCAGAGTTGAACCGGTCTCGACCACATCTGCGATCACGTCTGCGACGCCTAGTCGAACCGACGTCTCAACGGCGCCGTCTAGTCGGGTCACTTCGGCCGCGACACCAAGGTTCTGCAGGTGGCGAGCAACCAAGCCCGGGTATGAGGTGGCTATGCGCAGACCGGCGAAGTCCTTCTCGGACTGCGCGATCCCTGGGCGTGCAGCGAACCGGAACGTCGAACCACCAAATCCCAACGCCATGATCTCCTCAGCGGCGGCGCCACTGTCGAGGAGCAAGTCGCGACCGGTAATCCCGACATCGAGCTGACCGGATCCAACGTAGGTCGCAATGTCTCGCGGCCGTAGAAAGAAGAACTCGGTGTCGTTTTCCGGATCTTGCAAAACGAGCTCTCGCGCATGCGAACGCTGCCGGTACCCCGCCTCGCGGAGCATCCGAGATGCTGGTTCGGACAGCGACCCCTTGTTGGGGACTGCGACACGCAGCATGGTCTTCCTTCCGCTGGTTCGTGTTCGGACTTGTTCGTGTTCGGACTTGTTCGTGTTCGGGGCTGGTTCGTATGTGAGTGGTAAGTGAGGGGGTGGCTCACAACTTGCGGTAGACGTCTTCCAAAGTGAGTTCGCTTGCCACCATGAGGACCTGGACGTGATAGAGCAACTGCGCGATTTCTTCAGCTGTCCTTTCACGACCTTCATGCTCGGCCGCCATCCATACCTCAGCCGCTTCTTCGACTACTTTCTTGCCGATCGCATGGACGCCTTCGTCCAGCAACCGAACCGTGCCTGAAGTCTCTGGCCGAAATGCCGCGCGCTCTTGAATCTCGCTGAACAGCGCGTCAAAACTCTTCATGATCAATCCTCAGATGGGCGGGCAGTCGGGCGAATGACGGTCAAGAAACAGGGCGGTTGAGCGACAGCGCAGTTCGACAAGGGTAGTGACCTCAGGCTGGAGGTCTGGCGCGCAGGTCTTTCAGGGTGAGCGCAAGTTGCAGGGCGGCAATCGTCGCCTCCGCGCCTTTGTCCTCAGACGAACCAGGCAAACCAGCGCGATCCAGAGCCTGTTGTTCGGTGTCACAGGTCAACAGGCCGAAGCCGATGGGGCAGCTGGTGTCCAAGGCAACTCGGGTCAGGCCCTCAGTAGCCGCATGACACACGTACTCGAAATGGGGAGTGCCGCCGCGAATCACCACGCCGAGTGCAACGACGGCATCAGACTGTTCGGCGGCTACCTGCGCAGCCAATGGCAGTTCGAATGCCCCAGGGACTGTGACGTTGGTTGAGCGCTTGACACCGGCGGCGGCCAGGGCTCGCTCGGCTCCTTCAACGAGACCCGTCATCACCACCGCATGCCAGCTCGAGGCCACAATCGTTACGACGAGGTCATTTGCGCCAGAAACCTGAAGGGTTGGTGCGCCACTCCCGCTCATCCCAGATCACCGGGAAGCCCTGAGCCGATCACCGGCTGCCCAATCGGGTTCACATCGAGACCAGACAGCTCGTGCCCCATTCGGTCCCGCTTCGTGGTCAGGTAGCGAAGGTTGTCGTCGGTCACCGGCGGTTCCAACGCTTCGCGACCAATGATGGTGAGTCCATAACCTTCCAACCCCGCACGCTTGGCCGGGTTGTTGGTCAGCAGTCGCATCGTACGGACACCAAGGTCGGCCAAGATTTGTGCGCCAGTCCCATAGTCGCGAGCATCCGCCGGCAGCCCCAGCTGCAAATTGGCATCCACCGTGTCGTGTCCGGCGTCTTGGAGCTGATACGCCTGCAGCTTGTGCAACAGGCCGATGCCGCGTCCTTCATGTCCTCGCATGTACAGAACCACCCCGCGACCTTCGGCAGCGACCCGCTCCAACGCAGTGGCTAGCTGTGGCCCACAGTCACAACGCAGTGAACCGAAAACATCACCGGTGAGGCACTCCGAGTGCACCCGAACCAAGACATCTTCGCCGTCACCAAGGTCACCCCGGACCAGGGCGACGTGGTCAACACCCGTGATGGTGTCGCGATAGCCAATAGCCGTGAAGTCCCCTGCAACGGTGGGCAGCTTGGTTGACGCCACACGCTCGACTTGGCGCTGGGTGCGTCTGACGTAGGCGATGAGGTCGGCGATAGAAATCATGGCGAGCCCGTGCTCGTCGGCAAACTTTCGCAAGTCCGGGGCACGCATCATCGAGCCGTCGTCGTGGACGATTTCGCAGATGGCCCCCGCGGCACTTAGCCCCGCTAGCCGAGCAAGGTCGACCGCGGCCTCAGTGTGGCCGGGGCGGCGCAGAACTCCACCTTCGGCGGCTCTGAGCGGGAACACGTGTCCCGGCCTGGTCACCTCGTTCGACTCGGTGGCTGAGTCGGCCAGAACGCGAATGGTTCGTGCCCGATCGTTAGCGGAGATGCCGGTAGTCACACCGTCACGCGCATCAACACTCACGGCATAGGCGGTGCCTTTTCGGTCCTCGTTCACTGCAGTCATCGGCGGCAGCTTGAGCCGATCCAGCTCGGCGGCCTCCATGGCTACACAGATGACTCCCGAGGTATGGCGAATCATGAATCCCGCCAGCTCTGGCGTCGCACGTTGGGCAGCAAAGATCAGGTCGCCTTCGTTTTCTCGGTCCTCATCATCGACGACCACGACGGCGTGCCCACGTCGAATCTCGTCGATCGCCCGATCAACCGCGTCGAGAACGACAGAGTTACTTGAATCAGAGTCGCTTGAATCAGAATTGCTCGTGACTACTTCGTCGGTGGCCATCAGTCATTTCCTTC
>DATKIY010000049.1:0-16216 GCA_035543875.1 Actinomycetes bacterium
CTGGCTGTTGCCGCCAAGTTGGTAGCGTGTTACCCGGTTGACTGGAGTTTTACTGGTGCCGACGGCGCACTGGTCAAACTTGTTGAACGTCCAGAAGATGTAGATGAACTTGTTGGACGAGAAGTTCGGGTCAACGGCTACGCCCATCATCCCGCGTTCATCATCGGAACAGATTTTGGCCGACAGGTCGAGCGCTGGTTGGTTGAGCAGCGTTCCGTTGTCGACGACGCGGAGGCGGCCTGCGTCGGTCGTGATGAGCATGCGGCCGTTGGGGGTGAAGGCAACCGCAGTCGGGTTAGCCACTGAGAAAAGCAGGTCGTCGGTAAAACCAGCAGGGAGCCCGCTTGCTGGCGTGATCGTTGCGTCGGGTACCAGCGCGCTTGCGGGCAGGTTCGAGGCGAAAGCTGCGAGGAGACCGCCTGCGATAACGCACGCGATGGCACTTCGAGTTATCACTCGTCTACTACGCACGTGAGAGCTCCCCGTTTTGGTCGAACGTGGCTGTGAGTCTGGCACACTCAGGTCGCAGGTGGCCGAGCTTCGCGGTATTCGTGAAAGGCAGCAGAAGTGAATCAGTTCTTAACGGACGGACAGAAGGCGCAGCGATTCCAGATGCGTGAAGACATGTTCTCGATTGGCGACGACTTCTGGATCGACAACGACTCGGGTCAGCACATCTTCAAGGTTGACAACAAGAAGCTTCGGATGCGAGAGACGTTCATCTTGGAGGATATGTCCGGCAACGAGGTGGCAAAGATCCGCGAGAAGATGTTGAGCGTCCGCGACAAGATGACCATCGAACGTGACGGCCGCGATGCAGTGGTTCACAAGGCGTTGATTGGAATCCGCGACCGCTACAAGATTGAGGTCGATGGCGGCGACGATATGAAGGCTCACGGCAACATCGCTAACCATGAGTACGAGATCGAACGAGATGGCGATCGGGTGGCCAACATCTCGAAGAAGTGGTTTCGGGTCCGCGAAACGTATGGCGTTGAGATTGAGCCGGGACAGGACATCCCGCTGATTTTGGCAATCACGGTGTGCGTTGACGCGTTGGCCCGCGCGCACGACTAGACGCGGCAAATCACCTCGCCGTGGACGACCACGAACCATGAGCTATCGGCAGTAACCCAGGAGCGCCATGCCTCGGCCATCTCATCCAGCTGCTCCACGGAGGCAAGAGATGCGGCTACTGCCTGCTGGGCGAATGCGGATCGGGTTGTGCGGTCGGCCTGCATTCCGCCCCACCACTCGCGATCGGTGGGTGTAGCAAAACACCACACACTGGCCGATGGCGTGACCTCGCTGAAGCCTGCCTGTTCTGCCCAGCTCAGCAAGTACCGTCCAGCGTTGGGCTCACCGCCATTGCCACGAGCGAGCTTGTCGTATAGCCCCAGCCACCGGTCAAGCCCAGCTTGCTCGGGGTACCAGGTCATCGCGGCATAGTCGGCATCGCGTGCGGCGACGATGCCGCCCGGCTTAACCAGGCGCCTCATCTGTTGAAGCGCCTTGACCGGCTCGTCCAGATGCTGGAGAACCTGGTGTGCATGCGCGATGTCGAACGACTCCGCTGGCAGCTCGCTGGCGAAGATGTCGTCAACGGCGAACTCAAGGTTTGTCACTGCCGGTGGGACCGTCTCGCGTGCCCGCGCAATGACATCCGCTGAAGTGTCGATACCGAGCACGCTCCCCACCTGTCCGGTACGCGTTGCCAAGTCCCTTGAAATTGTCCCGGGACCACAGCCGACATCGAGGACGTGCATTCCTGGCTTTAGGTGTGGCAGCAGGTAGGCGGCTGAGTTCTCGGCCGTACGCCAACTGTGCGAGCGCAGAACACTTTCGTGGTGTCCGTGTGTGTAGGTCGCCATATCGCCAATCCTGCCGCAGCAGAAATTGCGCCGCGTACGCCCCTGGCGAAAGTGGTTTCGCTTTTCGGTTTGACCGGTCAGTGTGAGGACATGCGCTTGCTGGTTCTCGGCGGTACGCACCATGTGGGACGAGCGGTGGTCGAGGTCGCGCTGCAACGCGGCGACGACGTGACCACACTCAACCGTGGACTCACCGGCGTCCGGTCAGCCGGGGCTCGTGAACTCCGAGCTGATCGAACAGAACCAGGACAGCTGGCCGCAGCCCTCGGCGACCAAACGTGGGACGCCGTCATCGATACCTGGTCGCTCGCTCCGCGAGTGGTCAAGGAGTCTGCTGAACTGTTGCGGGATCGAGTCGGCCACTACGGGTACGTCTCGAGTCGATCCGTGTATGGCTGGCCCATTCCAGCTGGCCTCGATGAGTCGTGCCCAACGGTCGACGCGCGCTCCGATGATGAATCGTCAGACGACTATGCGACGGCCAAGCGCGGGAGCGAGCTCGCGGTTATTGAAGCCTTCGACAACCGCGCCCTGATCGCTCGAGCTGGATTGATCCTTGGCCCCTACGAGGATTCCGGACGGCTGGTCTGGTGGCTTCGTCGGGTTGAACGAGCGGGAGACGTGCTCGCGCCGGGTCCCAAGTCGCGGCCGCTTCAACTCATCGATGCGCGCGACCTTGCGCAGTGGATGTTGGCGGGGGCTGACAGACACCTCGCAGGCGTCTTCAACGCGGTCAGCCAACCTGGTCACACGACAATGGGTGAGCTACTGGAGTCGTGCATCGACGTTGTTGCCAGTAACGCCCGACTGGTCTGGGTTGAGCCGGCTGTCATTGAACAAGCTGGCATCGAGCCGTGGACCGAGCTTCCCATCTGGCTGCCACCGACTGGGGAGGCAGTTGGCCTGCACGACGGCGATGTGTCGGCCGCCTTCGCACAGGGCCTTTTCTGTCGCCGGATTGCCGACACTGTCGCCAGTACCTGGGAATGGCTACAGCTCGAAGGTGACCCGGAAAGTGACGGCTCGGACCCCGATCCAGGACTCGACGCTGTTCGTGAAGCTGAGGTTCTGGCTGGGTTGTCGTGATCTAGCTGCGCTAGCTAACAAGCCATTCGTCGATTGCTTGCGATACCTGCAGCTTGCGGTTGTCGTCGGCCAACGATGCGGAGACGGACGAGCGAGCCAGCGCAGCGAGCTCATCGTCGCTAAAAGCGTGTGCGTCGCGAGCGATCTGGTACTGGTCAGCAAGGCGCGACCCGAACAACAGTGGGTCGTCGGCCGACAACGCCACCCGGATCCCGGCGTCGACGAGGCGGCGAAGTGGAACATCCTCCGGCTTGTCGAAAACTCCTAGTGCAACATTCGACGCTGGGCACACCTCTAGGGCGACACCCTGTTCAGCGATGCGCGCCAACAGCTCTGGGCTCTCGACACTTCGTACGCCGTGTCCGATGCGCACCGCCGCAAGGGCATCCAAACAGCCGCGGACACTGTCGGGACCGCTCAGCTCACCGCCATGGGGGACCGCCGCCAGTCCGGCCTCTCGGGCAATGCGGAAAGCATCGGCAAATGCTTCGGCGCGTCCACGTCTTTCATCGTTGGCTAGTCCAAAACCGATCACGCCATCGTTGACATAACGAACTGCGAGTCGGGCGAGCGTGCGTGCGTCGAGTGGGTGTCGGGTTCGGTTAGCGCCGACGATGACTCCGATCGGCATGCCAGTGGCAGCTGTGGCCGCGCGCACTGCGTCCAACATCAGTTCAAAAGTTGCGGTTAAACCGTCAAACCGTGACGCGTAGCCAGATGGATCGACCTGGATCTCCAACCATCGTGAACCGTCGGCAAGTTCGTCCTCGGCGACCTCGCGGACCAGCCGGTAGATGTCGTCGGGACGTTGAAGGACGGACCGAGCTGTGTCGTAGAGGCGCTGGAAACGAAACCAGCCGCGCTCGTCAGTGGCACTTAGCTCTGGCGGTTGGTCTGATGTGAGTGCATCGGGGAGGCGCACGCCGTTCTGTTCGGCAAGTTCGATCAGCGTCGCGTGACGCATCGCGCCAGTGAAATGCAGGTGAAGGTGTGCTTTCGGCAGGGTGCGAACGTCCCTGCCAGTGGCTGTCATGCCACTAGCCTGCCAGCCTGCATGCGCTTCGGGTACTGGATCCGCGGGTGATGCGTCGGTTGGTCACTTCTGTGTCGTCACTCGGCCTCAGCCAGCAGCTTGGCCATCCGTGCGACACCTTCCGCCAAGTCGTCATCGCCCAACGCGTACGACATGCGCAAGTAGCCGGGGGTTCCAAATGCCTCCCCAGGCACGACCGCGACCTCAGCCTCATCGAGGACCACATTGGCCAGGGTGCTGGATGAGTCGATCACTGTGCCTCGGACAGTCTTGCCGAGCAGACCTTTTACTGAGGGATACGCGTAGAAGGCTCCCTCAGGTTCGGGACAGGTGATTCCTGGAATCTCGCCGAGGAGCTTGACGATGGCAAGTCGGCGTCGATCGAACGCCGCTCGCATCTCTGCTGCGGCATCGAGCGAACCGGATACGGCGGTGAGCGCAGCGATCTGTGCGATGTTGTTGACGTTGGACGTCGCGTGCGACTGCAGGTTAGCGGCGCCCTTGATGACGTCGGTAGGCCCGATCATCCAGCCCACGCGCCATCCGGTCATGGCGTAGGTCTTGGCCACGCCGTTCACGACGACGCACCGCTCGGCGGCCTCCGGTACGAGCGTAGGTAGCGACGAGAAGGTGGCATCGCCGTAGACCAGGTGCTCGTAGATTTCGTCGGTCATCACCCACAATCCGTGTTCGGCGGCCCACTGTCCGATCGCGGCCACCTGGTCTGCCGGGTACACGGCGCCCGTCGGGTTCGACGGCGAGACGAAGATCACCATTTTGGTGCGCGGTGTTCGGGCGGCTTCCAGCTGTTCGACGGTGGCTCGATAACCGCTGGTCTCATCGGTCATGACCGGCACGGGCACTCCGCCGAAGACTGCGACGGCTTCGGGATAGGTCACCCAGTAGGGCGCCTGGATGATCACTTCGTCGCCAGGGTTGATCAGGGTCGCGATCGTGTTGAAGATCGCTTGCTTTCCACCGTTGGTCACGAGCACCTGGCTGGCCGTCACGGCGAGCCCAGAGTCGCGCAGGGTCTTGGCGGCGATGGCCTCGCGGAGGGCCGGAAGCCCAGCGGCTGGCGTGTAGCGGTGCCACTTTGGGTCGTGAGTGGCAGCAGCAGCTGCCTCGACGATGTAGTCGGGCGTCGGAAAGTCCGGCTCTCCGGCCCCGAACCCAATGACGGGGCGGCCAGCGGCCTTGAGCGCTTTGGCCTTGGCGTCGACGGCCAGGGTGGCCGACTCGGCGATCCCGGCCACCCGGTCGGACAGGCGTTGGGCGCTAGAGCTTCCTGTCATGTTGTTCATGGCTTCATCCTCGCATCGAGCCTCAGCGCGCTGCCATGGGGTTTTGTGGTTCCCAGTATCCAGGGAAAGCGGGCTAGACGGAGAAGCTGATCGGGAACGTGGCAATCCAAATAGCTGCTAGCGCAAACACTGCGATTCCAGTGCTGAGGATGGCCAATCGCAGTCCCGGCCGCGGCAGCCTGGTGCTGATGCCAGCGAAGAAGAGAGCGACCGCGAACAACACGACCCCCAGCACGTAGTTGGTTGCTCGCTGGACGTAGACCCTTGCGGTCTCGCTTTCTGCGTTCGCCGTTGCGTCTAGCTGCTCAGCCTGCTGGCCTGCCGCCAAGACGTACTCGGGCATGGCAAAGGGGGATTCTGGTGCGGAGGGATTATGGAACGGGTCAGTCTGGCGCCATGCGCGAAAGGCGGGGACGAACTCGTCTCTGAACCGCTGCTGGTAGAAGCTTGCGAGTGTGTTGTCTTTGCCCAGATAGGCATCAACCCACTGAGTAAAAACCGCAATATCAACCTCTGTCTGCGCACTAGCCAGATTTGAAGCCTTGGTGGACTCGACTCGCGACGCATTTGCAGCGCTGAACATTTTCGCCTGCTCACCTGTCCATCTGCTGGCCTGGTAGCTACTCCAAGCTGTCGCGACAGCTGCCAGTGCTAGCAGGATCGCCGCCACCGTGTCGACCCAAGGTGCGGATCGCGCTTGGCCCTCGGCTGAGGACCTCAGTGCTGGGGAGCTCACTTCTGTTTGCCTGCCCCGTCGCAGGGTGGAAGTTCGTCGATGTGGACGGTGGCGCCGGCTTCGGCGGTCACCCCGAGCGTGATCAGCACTGACCCGATATGACTCATCTCGCCTCCCAGGGGCAGTGCCGAACCCTAGCGCGCAGCCGTGTCGCAGGCGCATCCAAAATGATCATCCCCAAGTTGGGCTCAACGCTGGTTCGACTGGATCTACGTCACCGCGTACACTCGCTGGCCGGTGGCGTCCGCGCCATGGTTTTGGCATGCCCACGGCCTCGATCCAGCGTGATCGCGTCAGGGTTGGTCAGTCCCTGGTGCCGGTTGTCGCTTGGAGGGCAGTAGCTCAATTGGCAGAGTCCCGGTCTCCAAAACCGGTGGTTGGGGGTTCGAGTCCCTCCTGCCCTGCGCGTGACGGCACCACCGCCGTCAGGTTCCCACAGGGTCCGTCTCGTGCGGACCACGATCGAAATGGGTGAGGCTGGTGACGGACACACGCGGGTCGACCGCGACGCCCGAGCGCGGCCGTTCACAGCAGGATAAGAAGGGTCTATTCGCACGCATTGCGTTGTTCTTTCGGCAGGTGGTCGCCGAGATACGCAAGGTTGTTTGGCCCACTCGTACCGAGCTCATTACGTACACGACCGTCGTGCTGGTGTTCGTCGTGAGTTTCGCCGCCCTCGTCTTGGTCTTCGACATTGGCGTGTCCAAGGCCGTCAAATGGGTTTTCGGCTAACACCGAGTACCCGCCCTAGTTCCCCAGGAGTCCTGCACCGTGTCTGAGTTCTTTTCCAGTGGTCCCGGATCCACAGAGTCCGGATCCAGTGAGTCGGGATCCAGCGATTCCAGTTCTGGCGATTCCGGAGTCAACACTGCGATCGATGACGGACCCGTCGTGACCGACGACGGCAGCGCAGCTGAATCGTCAACTGACGCCGCGGCCGATGCTGGCAGCACGGACGACGCAGCCGCTGAGACGGCTGTTCCCGCAACGGTTACAACCGATGGCACCGTCACCGACAGTCCGACTGCCCCCGCGACTGACGACGCCCCGACGCTGTCGGCCGCAGAAGCCGATGCCGTCGTTGAAGCGGATGCGCGCGAAGAGTTTCGACTGGCACTGATCGAGCAGCCCGGCGACTGGTACGTCGTGCATTCCTATGCGGGTTACGAAAACCGGGTCAAGCACAACCTGGAGAACCGGCGCACCTCTTTGTCGATGGAAGATTTCATCCACGACGTGCAGGTCCCTCAAGAAGAAGTTGTTGAGATCAAGCAGGGACAGCGCAAGCAGGTCAAGCGCAACAAGTTCCCTGGCTATGTGCTCGTCCGCATGGACCTCACTGACGAGTCGTGGTCGACCGTGCGTCACACCCCTGGAGTCACTGGCTTCGTCGGCCATGCGCACCAACCGACACCGCTGACCCTCGACGAGGTCATCTCGATTCTGTTCGTCGAGCCAGAGACGAGCACCTCGAAGGCCGCAGCCGCTGCCAAAGAGACCACGATCGTCGACTTCGAGGTGGGTGAGTCGGTCACCGTTATCGACGGCGCGTTCGCGACCCTCCCGGCGTCGATCAACGAGATCAACCCCGATGCTCAAAAACTGAAGGTCCTGGTGTCCATCTTCGGCCGCGAGACTCCCGTCGAGCTGTCGTTTGACCAGGTGCAAAAGCTCTAGCCGATCACGACCTATTAACGCGTCCAGCACGAAGCAATCAGCAACATGCAACCAAAGGAAGACTCAGCACCATGCCTCCCAAGAAGAAGGTCTCTGGCCTGATCAAGCTCCAGATCCAGGCTGGCCAGGCCACCCCTGCACCGCCCGTGGGCCCAGCCCTCGGTCAGCACGGCGTCAACATCATGGAGTTCTGTAAGGCCTACAACGCTGCCACCGAAGCGCAGCGCGGCAATGTCATCCCCGTTGAGATCACGGTGTACGAGGACCGCTCGTTCACGTTCCTCACCAAGACGCCGCCCGCTGCCAAGCTGATCCTGAAGGCCGCTGGCCTCGACAAGGGGTCAGGGGTTCCCCACAAGGACAAGGTCGGCACGTTGTCGCGCACTCAGGTTCGCGAAATTGCTGAGCAGAAGATGGCAGACCTCAACGCCAACGACCTTGACGCAGCTGAGAAAATCATTGCTGGCACCGCACGTTCGATGGGTGTCGACGTCACCGAGTAGGTGTTCGAAGTTGTCCTAAGCAAAACCGAGCACGACGTGGGAGGGCCAGCGCTGGCCCACGCACCACACCTGACCGCCGTTCGATCCGTCGATCGGCATACGACAAGGAGTCAGTTTCATGAAGCGCAGCAAGGGCTACAACGCAGCAGCCGAGAAGTTCGAGAAGGACAAGCCGTACAGCCCGCTTGAAGCGGTGAAGTTGGCCAAGGAAACCTCGACTATGAAGGTTCCTGCGACCGTTGAGGTTGCGATGCGCTTGGGTGTCGACCCGCGTAAGGCCGATCAGATGGTCCGCGGAACCGTCAACCTCCCGCACGGAACCGGCAGGACAGCTCGCGTCATCGTTTTCGCGGCTGGCGACAAGGCCGATGCCGCACGCGCCGCAGGCGCCGACGAGGTTGGCTCCGACGACCTCATCGAGAAGGTTGCGGCTGGCTACACCGACTTTGACGCGGCAGTGTCAACACCCGACCTCATGGGCAAAGTTGGACGTCTGGGCAAGGTGCTTGGCCCGCGCGGCTTGATGCCGAACCCCAAGACCGGAACGGTCACCATGGACGTCGCCAAGGCGGTTGAGGACATCAAGGGCGGCAAGATCGAGTTTCGGGTCGACCGCCACTCCAACCTTCACCTGGTCATCGGCAAGACGTCTTTCACCGAGCAGCAGCTGGTCGAGAACTACGCGGCCGCCCTCGACGAGATTCTGCGGTTGAAGCCGTCGAGCGCCAAGGGCCGTTTCCTGCAAAAGATCGTGGTGAGCACCACGATGGGCCCGGGGATCACGATCGACAGCAACCGCACCCGCGACGTCACCACCGCCTAACCCTCGCAATGCGGAAGATCTGACCACCTATGGGTGGTCAGATCTTCCGCATTGCTGGTCACATGATGTGGAACTCGAAGTCGAAGGCGCTTCCAGCCTTGTTCCGCGAGTGCAGGATCATGAAGCCTCGGGCATTCGCGTAGTCACCGGTGCCGCCGGTGATCGCAAGGCGTGAGTCAGACAGATTGTCGGGGAAGACTCCCTGGACAGTAATCCGGCCGTTGGGCAGGACATTCGTCCACGTGCACTCCCAGAACTTGCCCGGGTTTGTGCGGTAGCAGAAACCTTCGTCGCGGCCGATCTGCTTGCTGTTCTTGGCGTTGTACAGCTTGTTCCCGAAACCCAACGTGTTGCCTATGACATCGTCCTTGGCTGCCTTGTTCACGTAGACCACGGTGTCCGTGGTTGCGCGCTCGACGGCGGTCATCACCTTGGCTTCTGCCCGAGCGGCAGGCGCCGAAGAAGCCTGCGGGTTGTCGTTTCCGGCAACTGCGACTCCACCACCTGCCACGGCAGCAACAACAGCGAACGACGATCCCCAAGCCACGACCGATCTCTTGGTGAGCATGTTTCCTCCATGCGGAGAAAGTGGACGGTCCTTGCCGCGAGGGCTGCTCACTCGATTGTCGCGGCCCTTGGAGGCAAGGGTGGACCTGGCGATCATCCGCCCAACACGGCGTGGGAGTCCAGGGGAGCGGCGCAAAGCTTGGGACGGCCTCGCCGTCTCGCCCCGTTTTGACGCGGCACTAGCCACCCGCGTACGCTCCACTTCGCCAAAGACCGCCGGTTGCGCGTGAGTTCGTCTCACTCGCCGAAGGCCCCGCACTCGCGGGCGGCCCGCGTAGGTTGACGAGAGACTTGCCCAGACCCCGTCTGGACACGCCCCGTGCGCCTGCGCCGGGGCGTTTGCGTTTTCGGAGCCAGGAATCCGGAACAGGAGACGGAAGGACAAACATGGCGCGGGTTGACAAGGCCACCGCCGTCGCTGAGATCGCGGACCAGTTCCGTAACTCCAGCGGCGCCGTGCTGACCGAGTACCGCGGGCTCACCGTGAAGCAGCTCAAGGAGCTGCGGACCGCTCTCGGTGGACACGCTTCCTACGCCGTGGTGAAGAACACTCTGACCAAGATTGCGGCGAAGGATGCCGGCGTCGAAGGACTGTCCGACATGCTCGCCGGCCCGTCCGCCATCGCTTTCATCACCGGTGACCCGGTGGAGACCGCGAAGGGGTTGCGTGACTTCGCCAAGGCAAACCCCAGCCTGCTGATCAAGGGTGGTGTGCTTGACGGGAAACCGTTGACGCCTGCCGAAATCAACAAGCTGGCTGCACTTGAGTCGCGCGAGGTTCTCCTCGCCAAGCTCGCTGGCGCAATGAAGGCATCGCTTTCTGGTGCCGCAGCGCTGTTCAACGCCCCGCTTTCGCAGACCGCTCGCGTGTTGGGTGCGTTGCAGGCGAAGGCACAGCAGGACCCGTCGGTCCTCGCTGGTGGCGCCGGTACACCGGCAGTCACCGAGACCGAAACCCCGGCCGAGCCGGTTGCTGCCGTCGATGAGACGCCAGCGACAGACGACGCCGAGGTTGCCGCTCCAGACGCTCCGGTTGCTGACGCAGCCGCTGCCGAGGAGTCGAACGCCGAGGGCTGATTGCCCGGAAGACCAACCATGGCCCATCCGGGCCGTACCTACGGAAGGACGCCGACATGGCGAAGCTCAGCACCGACGAACTGCTTGGCGCGTTCAAGGAAATGACCTTGATCGAACTCAGCGACTTCGTGAAGCAGTTTGAAGACACCTTTGACGTCACCGCCGCGGCACCTGTCGCCGTGGCTGCAGCCCCGGCCGCCGGTGGTGCAGCAGGCGGCGAAGCCGCTGCCGCTGACCAGGACGAGTTCGATGTCATCCTCGAGGCAGCTGGCGACAAGAAGATTCAGGTCATCAAGGAGGTGCGCGCGCTTACCAACCTCGGTCTGAAAGAGGCCAAGGACCTGGTTGAGAGCACGCCAAAGCCCGTCATTGAGAAGGCCAACAAGGAGACCGCCGAAAAAGCTAAGGCCGCCCTCGAGGCCGCCGGAGCAACCGTCAAGGTTTCCTAGTTTCACCAGCACCACCACCGCACCACCTGCACCGCAGAAACGGCGTCCGACCCCAACGGGTCAGGCGCCGTTTCGCGTGATCGGAGCGCTTCCGGCAACTTCGTCGATGTTGATCTCTAAAACGACTCTGACGGTCCAATCACGGGGTCAGGAGGGTTGGACGGGTAGGCCAAATTGGCAACAGTTCAAGCACGATTACCCACAACAGACCCCCAATGTCCTTGACGGGGACTGGGTTTGGCCGTCATAGTCCCTGCCAACCGATACCGGGTTCTGCCCGGCGGGTGAAGCGGCTGGACCCGCAATAGGTCCATCACTTCGTCCTCGGTGACCGCTGGGTCCGCCAGTTTGAAGGAGGCGCGACTGGACAGCCGCGGCAGCATGCCGCTACGCTGTCGCTTTGCGCTGCCCCTGATCCCTTCGCCACGCCTTCATGACCACGCTGCATGACGCCCGCTCCATGATCATGTTGTGCATGGCTTGTCCGGCTGCGCGCGGTATTCGAGCCCGGAAGGACGCCTCTTGGCCCCCTCGCGTAACGACGCTAAGTCCGCTACGAGCCCCATCCCTGTTCCAACCCCCGTCAAGCCCCGCTTAAGTTTCGCCAAGATTCGCGAGACGCTTCAGGTCCCTGACCTGCTGGCGCTGCAGGTGAGCAGTTTTGACTGGTTGCTCGGCAACGACCCCTGGCGCGCCAGGGTCGAAGCGGCAGCTGCAGAAGGCAAGCCGGTCCCCAACAAGTCCGGTCTGGAAGAGATCTTCGAGGAGATCAGCCCGATCGAGGACTTCCAGGCGACGATGTCGCTGACGTTCCGTGACCACCGGTTCGAGCCGCCAAAGAACTCGGTCGAAGAGTGTAAGGACCGCGACTTCACGTACGCGGCGCCGCTGTTCGTCACGGCTGAGTTCATGAACCACGAGACCGGCGAGATCAAGTCGCAGACCGTTTTCATGGGCGACTTCCCGCTGATGTCCAACAAGGGCACGTTCATCATCAACGGCACCGAGCGAGTCGTGGTGTCGCAGCTCGTGCGTTCGCCGGGCGTCTACTTCGAGCGAACCGTCGACAAGACGTCCGACAAGGACCTCTACTCCGCCAAGGTCATCCCCTCGCGTGGCGCCTGGCTTGAGTTCGAGATTGACAAGAAGGACATCGTCAGCGTCCGGGTCGACCGCAAGCGCAAGCAGAACGTCACGGTTTTGCTGAAGGCTCTCGGCTGGGACGAGGCAAAAATTCTTGAGGAGTTCGGTCAGTACGACTCGATTCGTCAAACCCTCGAGAAGGACAACACGACGACGCAGGACGAAGCCCTGCTCGACATCTACCGCAAGCTGCGTCCGGGCGAGCCGCCCACCCGCGAAGCTGCGCAGACGCTGCTCGACAACCTGTACTTCAACAAGAAGCGTTACGACTTGGCCAAGGTCGGCCGCTACAAGATCAACAAGAAACTGGCGCTCGACCGCGCCCTATCCGACAACGTGCTCACTGTCGACGACGTCGTTGCAGCGATTCGCTACATCGTCGCGCTGCACGCTGGTGAGACCGAGTTCGTGTCGACCACCGGCACCGTTCGCTGCGAGACCGACGACATCGACCACTTCGGTAACCGTCGTCTTCGCACCGTTGGCGAGCTCATCCAAAACCAGGTCCGCACCGGGCTTGCGCGCATGGAGCGGGTCGTCCGCGAACGCATGACCACCCAAGACGTCGAAGCGATCACGCCGCAGACTCTTATCAACATCCGGCCAGTCGTTGCCTCCATCAAGGAGTTCTTCGGTACCAGCCAGCTGTCGCAGTTCATGGACCAGACCAACCCGCTCGCCGGTCTGACCCACAAGCGTCGTCTGTCGGCGCTTGGCCCTGGTGGTCTGTCGCGCGAGCGTGCAGGTTTCGAAGTCCGCGACGTTCACCCGTCTCACTACGGCCGCATGTGTCCGATTGAAACGCCAGAGGGCCCCAACATTGGTCTGATCGGTTCGTTGTCTACCTACGGACGCGTCAACGCGTTCGGATTCATTGAGACGCCGTACCGCAGGGTCACCAAGGGCAAGGTCACTGAGTCAATCGACTACTTGACCGCTGACGAGGAAGACCTCCACGTCATCGCCCAGGCCAACGAAATCCTCGCCCCCGACAACAGGTTCGCCGAAGAGCGCGTCCTCGTGCGTACCAAGGGTGGCGAAGTCGACTACGTGCACCCGGCCGACGTCGACTTCATGGATGTGTCTCCGCGCCAAATTTGGTCGGTCGCCACCGCGCTCATTCCGTTCCTTGAGCACGACGACGCCAACCGCGCACTCATGGGCTCAAACATGCAGCGTCAGGCAGTGCCGCTGCTACGTCCTGAGGCGCCTTTGGTCGGTACCGGCATGGAGTTCCGTGCCGCGTTCGACGCTGGCGACATCGTTCGCGCAGAAGCTGCCGGCGTCGTCGATGAGGTCTCAGCCGACCACATCACGATCCAGCAGGACGACGGCGTCCACCGCACTTACCGGGTCGCCAAGTTCATGCGATCCAACCAGGGCACGTCGTACAACCAGAAGCCACTGGTCGACGAAGGAGACCGCGTCGAGGCCGGTCAGGTCATTGCTGACGGACCGAGCACCGACTCCGGCGACATCGCGTTGGGCAAGAACCTGCTCGTGGCATTCATGCCATGGGAAGGGCACAACTACGAAGACGCGATCATCTTGTCCGAGCGACTTGTCAAGGACGACGAGCTGTCTTCGATTCACATCGAAGAGCACGAGGTCGACGCCCGCGACACCAAGCTCGGTGCCGAAGAAATCACCCGTGACATTCCCAACGTGTCCGAGGAGGTCCTCGCCGACCTCGACGAACGCGGGATCATCCGCGTCGGCGCCGAGGTTCGTACCGGAGACATTCTGGTCGGCAAGGTCACGCCGAAGGGCGAGACCGAGCTCACCCCTGAAGAGCGTTTGCTTCGTGCGATCTTCGGTGAGAAGGCGCGCGAAGTGCGTGACACCTCGCTCAAGGTTCCCCACGGCGAGAACGGTGTCATCATCGGCGTCCGCGTCTTCGAGCGGGAGAACGGTGACGAGCTGCCGCCAGGTGTTAACGAGCTGGTGCGCGTCTACGTTGCGCAGAAGCGAAAGATCACCGAGGGCGACAAGCTGGCCGGTCGTCACGGCAACAAGGGTGTTATCGCCAAGATCCTCGCCGAAGAAGACATGCCCTTCCTTGAGGACGGCACGCCGGTCGACATCGTGTTGAACCCACTTGGTGTACCTGGCCGGATGAACGTTGGTCAGGTGTTGGAGACCCACCTCGGGTGGGTGGCCAAGACTGGTTGGCAGGTCGATGGCACTCCGTCATGGGCAGCCAATCTGCCGAAGGATGCGTTCTCTGCAGACCCAGGCACCAACGTCGCGACACCGGTTTTCGACGGTGCTCGCGAAGAAGAGATCACCGGCCTGCTGGGATCAACGCTGCCGAACCGTGACGGCGTCCAGCTGATTGGTGAGACCGGCAAGGCGCGGTTGTTCGACGGTCGTACCGGCGAACCGCTGCCTGACCCAATCTCGGTTGGCTACATCTACATCCTCAAACTGCTGCACCTGGTCGACGACAAGATTCACGCTCGCTCGACCGGCCCGTACTCGATGATCACCCAGCAGCCGTTGGGTGGTAAGGCGCAGTTCGGTGGCCAGCGATTTGGTGAGATGGAAGTCTGGGCGCTTGAGGCCTATGGCGCTGCGTATGCGCTGCAGGAGCTGCTCACCATCAAGTCCGACGACGTGCTCGGTCGCGTGAAGGTCTACGAGGCCATCGTCAAGGGCGAGAACATCCCAGAACCCGGCATCCCCGAGTCCTTCAAGGTGCTCATCAAGGAGATGCAGTCGCTCTGTCTCAACGTCGAGGTGCTGTCTAGCGACGGCATGTCGATCGAGATGCGCGACACCGACGAAGAGGTCTTCCGCGCAGCTGAAGAACTTGGAATCGACCTGTCCCGGCGTGAGCCGAGCAGCGTCGAAGAAGTCTGAGGTAACGGCGACTCAGACAGTTCGCTGACGACGACAACCCAAGAAGGACTGGTAACCACGTGCTCGACGTCAACTACTTCGACGACCTGCGTATCGGCCTAGCCACCGCGGAAGACATCCGCGCGTGGTCGCACGGCGAGGTCAAGAAGCCAGAGACCATTAACTACCGCACCTTGAAGCCGGAGAAGGACGGCCTTTTCTGCGAGAAGATCTTCGGACCTACTCGCGACTGGGAGTGCTACTGCGGCAAGTACAAGCGCGTGCGCTTCAAGGGCATAATTTGTGAGCGCTGTGGCGTCGAGGTCACTCGCGCCAAGGTTCGCCGCGAGCGCATGGGCCACATCGAGCTCGCAGCTCCGGTCACTCACATCTGGTACTTCAAGGGCGTGCCGAGCCGACTCGGCTACCTGCTCGACCTCGCACCAAAGGACCTCGAGAAGGTCATCTACTTCGCCGCGTACATGATCACGATGGTCGACGAGGACGCGCGTCACCGCGACCTACCCTCGCTTGAGACCAAGATCTCGCTCGAGCGCGAGAAGATGGAAAAGAAGCGCGACGCCGATGTCGAAGCGCGGCAGAAGAAGCTCGAGAAGGACACGGCCGCTCTTGAGGCTGAGGGCGCAAAGTCCGACGCTCGTCGCAAGGTGCGAGAGTCCGCTGAGCGTGAGATGAACCAGATTCGCAAGCGCGCCGATCTGCAGATCGACCGCGTCACCAATGTCTGGGAGCGCTTCAAGGGCCTGAAGGTTCAAGACCTTGAAGGCGACGAGATGCTCTACCGCGAGATGCGTGACCGCTTCGGGATCTACTTCACCGGTGGCATGGGTGCTGCGGCCATCAAGGCTCGGCTTGAGACGTTCGATCTTGACGCCGAGGCTGAGAAGCTGCGCGACATCATCGCCAACGGCAAGGGCCAGAAGAAGACCCGTGCGCTGAAGCGACTGAAGGTTGTGTCGGCGTTCCTGAACACGCGCAACAGCCCCATGGGCATGGTTCTTGACGCCGTTCCAGTGATCCCACCGGACCTTCGTCCGATGGTTCAGCTCGACGGCGGTCGGTTCGCAACATCCGACCTCAACGAC
>DATKIY010000050.1:0-6650 GCA_035543875.1 Actinomycetes bacterium
GGGGCTTGCCTGGGCGTGCCTTCATTACCTTCCAGTGATCCAATCAAACGGTTCGACGGTTGACCCGGCGCAGGCCGACCGCGTCACGCGGTCGTCTGCATCAGCTCAGGAACACGGCGACGCCAAATTGAATCCGTTGGAAGGCACCGCAGCAGCGGCCTGGCCAACCGGAGGCGCCGGAATCACTCTCCCGACACCACGGCCGGTTGGCGAATACTCACGTGAAGTGGTTAGACATGCATACGCGGCCACGCGTCGATATCTCGTGGCCGCGATGCTGACGGATGATGTCCTCTATCACGGCAAGGTTCAGCCGGTCTTGGACGGTTTTCCCGATTCGGATCAGCTTGCTGCGGACTACGGGGACCCGCATGACGACAAGGCTTGGTCGTTTATCGCCACGAGATTTCGACCAGGCGTGTACACGCCAGTGGGACACACCGTCAAGGTGCGGGGTTGGATGAAGGCGGTCGAGAGGAATAGCGAGCTACAAGTGCGTTACTCATACGCCGCCGCATACCCGATGCGAAGCACAAGACAAACGGACGCAAACCCCGCCCTGGTTGTCATTAGACGAGAAGGTGAACTTCGGTTCCTTCCCAGCGCGTCCGGTTCCATTGTTCCCTGGCCGGGAAGGACTTACGTCTTGAGCGATCATTCGGTATGTGGCCGGCACTGGCCGTATCCGGCCTATACACCGGTTTGGATGGACCTCAGGTTTCACGCAGGTGACGATCAGAATGTCGGAGGCAAGAGCATCGATATCAGTGATCCAAATCAATCCGCGCGCAGGATTCACGAATGCTTCACGAACAGCGGTGGCCTGTGACGGACCGGTTCGTGCATGACGCGGCGATGCCTCGTGTGGTGTTCGGCCCGGGCTCGATCGACTCCGTCGCCGAGGAAGTCGAGCGTCTTGGCGGCGAGCGGGTTCTACTCATCTCGACCCGGTCAGCAACGACCGCTGCTGACCGAATCTCAGCCGCGCTAGACGCTCGCGTCGTTGGCCAGATCGACGAGGTTGCCATGCATGTGCCGGCTGAGCTCGCCGCACGAGTAACCGAGGATGCCATCCGACAAAAGACAGATCTGGCCGTTTGTCTGGGCGGCGGTTCCGCACTCGGGCTGGGTAAGGCGATTGCGCTCGAGTCGGGGTTGTCCCTGCTCGCCATACCGACTACCTACGCCGGAAGCGAGATGACCTCGATTTGGGGCAAGACCCTGGACGGCGAGAAGGCCACGGGACGGGATCCAAAGGTCTTGCCGAAGACGGTTGTCTACGACCCTGAGCTCACCATCGGATATCCCGCGAACCAGTCCGCCGCCAGTGGCATGAACGCGGCAGCTCACTGCGTCGAAGCGTTGTACTCATCGAGCGCAACCCCAGTCACAAACTTGTTGGCTCAGCAGGGGCTCAAGCTTCTGGCACAAACGCTGCCTGAGATTGTCGAGAACCCGGCAGAGCTCACGGCAAGGAGCAAGGCGCTACAAGCCGCATGGTTCAGCGGCTGGGTCTTGGGCGCCACCCAGATGGGGCTGCATCACAAGTTGTGTCATGTCCTGGGCGGCTCATACAACTTGCCGCATTCAGGTGTGCACTCGGCACTTCTCCCCTACGTGACGTCGTGGATGACTCCGCACGCGCCAGTGGCGATGGAGAGCATCGGAATGAGCTTGGGCGCTGCTCCCGCCGGCTCAGCGATCTGGGCGTTGACTGACCGAATCGGTGCCCCAACTTCGCTTGCCGCCGTCGGCTTCGACATGGCTCACATCGACGACGTCACTGAGCAGATGGTCGCGGACTCGGCAAGTTCGCATGCGCCTGGGGGTCAAGCACCCGTCACCAAGGACGCGATCCGACGAATCTTGCTCGCTTCATGCGACGGTTCGTTGTCTGCAGCGGAATCACTCAGTGTCCAACCCTCGACGGACTAGCCACTACAGGGCAGGATGTCCACATGCTTGACGAAACCACAATCGCTTCCTTGACCAGCAGCCGAGAAGCTCTCGCCGCCGAGATGATGCTCGAAGCTGGCTCCCGGCCACCATCAACCGCTCGAGGCGTTCATCACACGGCACTCATCAGCAGCGACGTCCGGCGAACCGTCGAGTTCTACCAAGGTCTCCTGGGTTTTCCCTTGACGGACATGTTCGAAAATCGCGACTACCGAGGGTCGACACATTTCTTCTTCGACATCGGAAATGGAAATGCTCTCGCATTCTTCGACCTTCCTGGTCTTGACCTTGGTGAGTACGCGGAGGTCCTGGGGGGGCTGCACCACATCGCCATCTCGATGGAGCCCGTCCAATGGGAACAAGCGAAGCAGCGTTTGGACGATGCGAGCGTTAAGTACGACCACATCAGTGGCACGTCGCTCTACTTTCGAGATCCTGACGGCGCGCGGCTGGAACTGATCGCCGATCCCCTCGGAGAGATGTATGGCACCAAGGTTGTGTAATCCCGCTCTACCAAAGCGAACCGAAACCTACTGAAAGCGAGTCCGTCCGTGGTCGTCGTTGCCTGGGTCATAGCCCTGCTCACTGGTTTCTACATGCTGCCCTGGGCAGTTGCGGTCACTAGGGCCCTACCAAATCGCAACACAATCCTGTGGATCAATCTGCTGTTGGGATGGACCATCATCGGTTGGATTGTTGCCCTCGTCATGTCCTGCTCGCAGCCCAAAACGCAGTAGCAAACGCCGCAACCTTGGGTGGCTGCTACTTTCCCGACAGCGCACGGATCAGCCAGTACACGCCGACAATCAATCCGGCCACCACCAGACCGACGATGGCCATGGTGACAAAGTCCGCCGCTTCTAGATGCATCGGGAGCGACCCTACTCGGGCGGGGACGACTCTGGCGTGAGTTTGGCCAGCGCCGTCAGGTACTCGGCAGTCTCCGGATATCCGCTATGCGTGGCGATGACCAGTTGGTAGCCCGTTCGGTCAATCTCGTCAGCCAGCTGGTCGACTCGGCTGGGCTGCACATAAGAGTTAACGGGGAAACCGAGATAGTCGGTGCGTCGCCACAGGTTGACCCACCGGGGTTCAGCCCCTGGAGTTCCACCTAGGCGGGTCATCACGGTGTCGGCGCTCTCATCCACATCGGCAGCTGGCACGTCGACCTCTGCTCTCCACGGGTCAGGGCTGAACAGCCTGCCGGCAGTTACGTGCGTGGTCCCCAAGATCTGCGGCCCGAGTAGCTCGGGGAAGATTCGACTGAAGTACGCGCGAAGCTGACAGCCATAGGTCAGCAGCCGGAAAGTCTTCGGCGCAGTGCCTTGGCTAGCTGGTTCGGTCATGCAGAACAACGAAGCGACCGCTAACACTGACCCGAGACTGTGTGCGGACAACACGATGGTGTCTCCTGTGCGACCGTCCGGTGTTCCCTCCTGGCGTGGCCGTAGCCACTCGCTGCAGCGTCCCACGATCTCCGGAACTGCACGCTCGGCGTAACACGGCGGAGCGAACGGATGAGCAGCGCGTGGCAGAAAGCAGATGAGATCCCAGATGAGTCCCAGCGGTCGCTGACGCGTTTGTCCGCCGCCAATGGCTGCGCCAACCAGGGCAAGCCCGGTGAACGCCAAGCCGATGGTCCCCAGCCCGACCACTTTCTGGAGTCCCGACACCCAGCCGCTCGATGCTGCACGACCGAAGTCGGGCAACCAATCACCCACCGTGAGGGTCAGCACAGCCAGGATCGCAACCAGGCCGAGCATGACGAGGGCTGCAATCAGTTTCTCGGCTCGATGAGCGCGAGCAGCCCATCGACGTGCACCTAGCACCGCGTGATGCAGCGGGTCGCCCGCGTCCGGTCCGCCCTCGTCAGGTTCAGTTGAGACGCCAATGGCTGGGCTTCGCGCCGATGCCACCAGCACGACGATCAAAAGCGCTCCAAGCAGAATAAGCGCGACGATGAGCGCGCCACCAAACCACACATACGACGTGGGAACGTCAAGACAAGGATGTCCGATGCTCGCGGGCGGCCCATGGCCTGGACAGCTACCGGAGATGAGCGACGCAGCGTTCCGGTCTCCGTTCAGCCAGTCCCCCGCCACCACGATCAGCAACGACGTCAGGGTCAGGGCAGCAACCAACGATCCGCCGAGCAAGATGCCAGGAGCCGAACCCCGCCAAGCCGTCCAAGGGCGATCCGAAGAGTGACTCGCCGTCACCCAACGAACGCAGATGGCCGCGGCGGCCACCAGGACCACCACCACTGCCCAATGCCAGAACAACGTTGCGACCAATCCCACCGCCAGCAGCCCCGTCCAGTACTGGGAGAGGCGATCGAACCGCCAGATCAGGCCTCCCCACGCCAATGAGACCAACGCAATGGCCAACAAGGTTGGGGCCGAGTTGACCCCGGGGAGACTGATCGACTCGCCGATCGTCGGCTGCCTAAACAAAAGGAGAGCCTCGCTGAGAATCAGCGTTGCGCACATGAGCGCGAGCAGCACCATCACCCAGCGGTCCGACTGAACTTTTCGGAGGGTTGCTCCAGGATCTGGCATGTCAGGTGCGTCGCTGAGTCGCAGGCACACAAAGACTGCTGCAACCAACATGCCTAGTAGCGAAATCGCTAGTAGCGAGCCGTAGAGCCAGGAACGACCGGGGTCGTCGTTGATCTGCGTCAAGCATGCATGAACGTCTCCCCCGATATACCGAATGTCACAAGCCTGGCCACGCCCAAACATCGCGGGGCCTGTCAGCGCAACCGCAACGGCAGCGACGCCCGCCGCCAAATGCAGTTGCGCAAGCCCATCGGTCATCCGCGTTCCCGACCAGAATCCTGGCTTCGCGAGCAACGGCTGACCCGAGCCAGTGGCATTTCGGTAGGAGTTGTACGCGGCAGAGGTTTGACGCTCGTACCTCAGCTGGGTGGCGGCCGACAGCGCGTACAAACCGCCTAGCATCGCCAACGGGACCAGTGACATCACCACCAACCTCACGGGCAGCGTGTGATTCGCGAGGTCCATCCAAGACGGCAAACTGCTGCACACCATCACGGTGGCGGCATTGCCGCGGCGCGTGACAACCTGGCCGTAGCACTGGCTCGCGACGAGATCCATCGCCACTTCGCACATTGCGAAAACAAAGAGCAGAGTCAGGCCGAGACCGAACAGCCTCGCCAGTGCACCCGACACGGCTCGACTTAGTCCGACTTGCGACGGACCGTCAACATCGAGGCGCCTCGACCAGTAGGCGACGTTGGACAAACCAAAAGGCAGCAGCAACATCCAGCCGATGCGAACAATCGCACGTCCAATCGCTGCAGCAGCGCCCGAGCCTGAAACGCCGACACTGTTGCGAGCCAGGCCGCCCCACGAGTAAGCCTCACGAACAACGTTCGGCGGAGCATAGCCCCGGTCTCCGACCGTGAGGTTGTCGAGCACACCCGGTTTGGCTCGCCAGAAGCTGCCAAGGTTGTCACCCACCACCTTTTCGATCTGGTCGTCAGCCAGCCCCAGCATGTTCGCTGGCGAGGTGTTGTTGACGCCGTGGATCCGAAACTCGAGCGTGGTGGGAAACGCGCTTCCGCTTGGGCTTGTGTCGTCGGTTGTGTCGTTGTCTGTCATGCCGTTGCCTCATGACTGCCCCCAATCGGGGGCGCCCGAACATGATCTACCCGCGCCACGAGTGTGTGAAGCCCTAACCGCTGGCTAGGCCACTCCCCGTGTACGCCGAGGCGGCTCTAGCACGACGTCGATCCCGTCAAAGTAGGCAGCTCCGCACACGGTGCACGCCCATTCCTGCGCAGAAGCCCGAGCATCGGCCTCATCGACGAGGAGACGCTCGAACAGCTGGTCGGCCCGACAGTCACTGCACCAGGACAACCGAAGGGAAGCGAGCGAGAAGTCTTCAACGGTCGCCTCTTGCCGCGCTAGGCGCTCGTTCATGATCATTCCTTCCGGTCCAACCTTCCAGTCCACTCGGGCGGTTCACGTACGCTTGGTGTGGTCGGAACGCTGCCACACGGCACCGACAGAACCCACCAGCTTGGCCGCGTGTCGGGCGGAAGGTCAGTGTTCGAGGGGTTGTTCCGACTCAATCGGGGTACCGTGGCTGGGAATTTGATCTCCTGCACCGTCCCAGGAAGGCTGGCTCAGGTTCCATGCAAACCGTCTGGAAAGGCTCGATCGCTTTCGGATTGGTCTCCATCCCGGTCCGACTAGTGTCGGCGACTGAGGAAAAGGACATCAGCCTGCGCCAGGTCCACGAGGCCGACGGCGGGCGCATCAAGTACAAGCGCGTCTGCTCAATCGACGGCGAAGAGGTGGCGTACAGCAACATTGCGAAGGGCTACGAGGTGTCCGAGGGTGAGATGGTCATCCTCAAAGATGAGGACTTTTCGAACCTGCCCATAGCCTCGAACAAGACCGTTGAAGTGCTGAGCTTCGCCGACGCTGATGAAATCAACCCCATCGCCTTGTCGCGCGCCTATTACGCAGACCCAACTGGTGACGCCAAGCCGTACGTGTTGCTCCATGACACGTTGGTCGCCACGAACAAAGTTGCGATCGTCAAAGTCGCGCTGCGTCAAAAGGAACGCCTAGCCACGGTTCGCGCCCAGGACGGCGTCCTCGTCATTCACACCATGCTTTGGCCAGACGAAGTACGCACACCGGCGTTTGGATTCATGAACGAAG
>DATKIY010000051.1:0-2939 GCA_035543875.1 Actinomycetes bacterium
TGCGAATCCTTCAACGTCAGCCAAGTACACAGCAACACGGAACTCGTCGGACAACGACGACAACGCATCTTTGATGTCACTATCCGGAAGGCGGTCCAGCGCCTCTATCTCAGCTGAACGCAGGCCAGTTGAGGTGTGCGACTCGGCTCGATGCAGCTGCCAGTCCTCGACTTCATCGGTCCCGGACTGTTGCGGCTCACGCTGCTTCTTGCGGTAGCTGTTGATAAACGTGTTCGTCAGGATGCGGTATAGCCAGGCTTTCAGGTTGGTGCCATCCCGATACTGGTGGAACGCGGCAAACGCCTTGGCGTACGCCTCTTGCACAAGATCTTCGGCATCAGACGGATTGCGAGTCATGCGCAGCGCAGCGCCGTACAACTGATCTAGATAGGGAAGTGCATCACGTTCGAACCGCGCCGCCCGCTCATCGACCGTCTCGCTGGTCTGGATGCCGTCATCGTCACTCATCGATGGCAAGGGTACCGGCAGGGCGGCCGACGTCTGACCGGCCGGGACCATGGGCAACGTCCAATGCGCGCTCGCGGTTGAAGTTGCTGTCACAGGCACCTCAACGTCCATTCGCGGCCACCGATTCCCGCATCAGCAGCGTATCTATTCGGCGACTTACGTGCTCAGCCACGAGTTCCAGGCATTCTCGCTGGGTGATGGGCGCGGCCCTGGGGACCGCAAACTCGTGATCTGCCCAGGGAATACTTACGACAGTGACGGCAGTCGACAGATCAACAAACTGGGTCGCGTCACCAAAACGATCCCGGCTGCCCTGCAGGACAAGAGTCGGCTGACCGCCCGACAACTCGCCTGCTCGACTGACCTCGCGACCCGGGGGATGCAGTGGAAACCCGAGAGCAATGACGCCCAACGCTCCGGACTCGGCAAACGTTCGGCAGGCAACTCGGGCTCCTGTACTTCGGCCACCGACGAACAATGGAGTGTCGCTGAACCCGAGCGTCGGTAACGCCCCGACGGCGCGTAGCCATGCATCGTCGAGCGTCAATGCCGGAGTCGCGACTCGTCGCCCGGCGACTCGCCAAGGCTGTTCGAACAAAGCAACCGCAATCTCGTGACGCGGCAGCTCCTCGGCCAGATACGCAAGGTCTCGCGCCGTGACTCCGCCACCGGCGCCATGACCCAGCAGCAGGGCACCGCGCGGTGATGTCATACCAAGCGAAGTGTGAACATGTAGTCGGGCAAGCCCGTGCGGAGTGTCAACGGGGTAGATCGATGCTGGTTGCTGAGTCACTGGACCGTGCCAGGGACTGCTTCATCCAGCGGCAACGGTTCGATGAGTTCCGGTCCGTTGTTACGAACATTGTTGACAGCGGTCGCTACGGGATATGCCTGCAACTGTTGCGAGTCGGCCGGCGCGAGCAACGGTTGCAAGTCGGCGGCGTCCGTGCGCTCGGGGTCGAGCCAACTGTGCCAGTCGGACGCCTCAACAACCAACGGCATTCGGTCATGGATCCGTCCCAGCGCATCGGTTGAGCTCGTCGTGATGATGGTGGTGGTAAGCAGCCACGCTGTTGGGTCGTCGCGGTCCTTTGACTTGTCGAGCCACCACTCGTAGAGCCCCGCCATGGCCAAGGACTGTCCATCGACCCGGTGGATGAAGAACGGTTGCTTCAGCGGTTTCCCGGCCTTTGTCTTCGGCGCATCTTCACTGAGCGGGGTGTACCACTCGAAGTAGCCATCGGCTGGCAGCAAACACCGTCGGACCGCGAACGCTCGTCGAAAGGACGGTTTCTCGGCAACGGTCTCGACGCGCGCGTTAATCATGCGCGACCCAATCGATGGATCTTTGGCCCACGACGGAACCAGCCCCCAGCGAGCTACCCGAAGCTGCCGGGGTGGCGTTTGTCCTTCAGGGTCGTTCTCCGGCTCAGCTTTCGGCTCAGCTTTCGGCTCAGCTTTCGAGTGACGCGTCACCACCGCGTATACGTTCTTAGTGGGCGCAACGTTGTAGTCGGCACCAATCGGCTTCTCGACCAAGGTCTCGGTGACCTCGAACTCCTCGACCAGAGCGTCAGGATCTTTGGCTGCCGCATACCGCCCGCACATGCTCGAAGCCTATGCCTTTTCCGTGGATCGGTATCCTGGGCATATGGGTAACCAGCGTTCGGCTGCGGCTACATGACCGTTCGCCGTCGCGATCTCGACGAAGACGACGTTCGAGTTCGGCCGGGCAAACATAAGTCCCGCGCACGAAGCAAGGTTCGACCCGATCACTTCGACGCGCGAAAGGCAATGGTCGTCGCGGTTGACCGCGGAAGATTCACTGTTGTTCTGGATGATGATGACGAGCAGACGTTTGCTGTAAAGGCCCGCGAGCTTGGCCGCAAGGGGATCGTCGTCGGCGACGACGTCGAAGTGGTGGGAGACACCTCGGGAGGCGACGACTCACTGGCTCGCATCGTCAAACGCTCGGCTCGACGCACATCACTTCGTCGGTCAGCAGACGATGAAGGCGCCGCCGGCGAACACGTGGTTGTTGCCAACGCTGACCAACTGGGGGTGGTCGTGGCAGCTGCAGATCCAGAACCCCGGCCGCGACTCATCGACCGAACACTGGTCGCTGCCTACGACGGAGGGCTGCAACCACTACTAATTGTCACGAAACGCGATCTCGCGGACCCAACCGAACTCATTCAGCGCTACGAGGCCTTGGGCACGACCCACATCGCGTTACAACGCGGCGACGACCTGTCCGCGTTGATCGACCAGCTGGCTGACCGAGTGACCGTTCTCATCGGTCATTCGGGAGTAGGGAAATCAACACTCGTCAACGCACTGGTCCCCGCGGCCCACCGACTTACCGGAGTGGTCAACACGGTGACCGGACGCGGGCGGCACACGTCGACCTCCGCGGTTGCGCTGCCGTTGCAGCGGGGCGGCTGGGTGATTGACACGCCTGGGATCCGGTC
>DATKIY010000052.1:0-10199 GCA_035543875.1 Actinomycetes bacterium
TCCTGACGAGACATTGGATCGAGCATTTGCCGATCACCAAACTTTCCAATTTGCGTTCAGAGCCGAAGGTTTTACGCGCTACGAGCTCGGTGAAGACGGGATTTGGCTACCAGAACAGGACTATGAGTTTGGTTGGCCAGCGGCATGAAGTCCATCAAGTCGGTCTACGCAAGGATCCGTGCTTGGCGGTGGGTGGACCACCATTTCGCCGCGCTCGATCGGGCAAACGGATTGAGGTTTACCCGCTGGGCGGCATCTATTGCGTTGTTCGGCTACTTGTCGTTGTTCCCACTTGCTGTTCTTGCATTCGTCGTGTTCGGGATTGTCCTAGCGAACTACCCGGGGATCCGAGCTGACGTTGAAACGGCGCTCGCTGACTCGATCCCCCTACTGTTTGATGGGAACTCCACTAACAGTCCGGTCGACATCAGCCGAGTGGCCCAAGCGACTGTCAGTGCGGGTGTAGTCAGCATTGTTGGTTTGCTCATCACTGGCCTCGGCTGGGTCGATGCCACGATCGAGGGAACCAGACGCATGCTCGGCGCACTACGCCGTCCACGCAACTATTTCTTGCTGCGTGCCGAGGACGCGATAGGTCTGCTCTGTATGGGGACGCTGCTCCTCATGGCATTGGTTGTTGCCATCGGTGTTCAATCCGCAGGCGAATGGCTACTCGGACTTGTCGGCATTGATGTATCGAGTGGTTGGCCCGTCAAATTGATGGCTGATCTCGTAGTTAGTCTGCTGGTTTGGCTGGTCATCACCGCGATCTATGTAGTGAGCTGGCGAAGACCTCAGCGCAGCTGGCGAGCGGTCCTTGAAGGGGCGTTCATGGCGACCCTGGCATTCGCAGTCCTTAGCCAATTCGCGTATCTCATCGTAGGAAAGACGCTCGCGAACCCGGTGTATGGGGCGTTGGCTGTCGCAGCAGCCTTGCTGCTTTTTCTTTACCTGACTTCCGCGGTGCTGCTCTATTTTGCGTGCTGGGTGGCGGTTGCCGAAGGAGCTCCCGAAGCCAGTGAGCAGCGTGCCTATCGGATGCGCTCTTCTGGTGAAGCCATTTTGCTGCCAACTACAGTCGCGGAAGAGCCGCCCGCCGCGGTCGACGATTAGTCCGCCTGAGCAGCCAGAGAGTAAGTGCGCCTAGCACGCAGATCAGCGCAATGGCCCACCAAGCGGCATGAAACCCGGCCGTTGCCGGCGTGCTCACTGCATCGCTTGCCACAGGCGACGATGAAGTGCGGACAGTGCGCGAACCTTCGGGGGCCAGCAGGCTGGACACCGGCTCCAGTCGGTCCGCCTTGTCGAAACCCCAGCTAAGTAGCCGCTCTGCTGCCATATCCGTTGGTTCGGCAATACCCATGATCGAAACGATGAGGGTCCGTCCGCCGCGTTCAGCCGCGCCAACGAACGTGCGTCCCGCCATCGTCGTGTAGCCAGTCTTGACCCCAACGGCTCCCCGGTACCCGTCGAGCAACAGTGGGTTTTGGTTGTAGATCTGATACGTCTTGCGCTTGTCGCCTGGTTTCTTTGGCATCTCCGCGGGAAATGCCGTCGAGATGGTTCCTACGTAGCGCCGAAAATCGTCTCGCTGCAATCCTGCTCGAGCGAAAATCGCGAGGTCAAATGCCGACGTAAACTGATGTCCAGCGTCTAGCCCACTCGGGTTTCGGACCGTTGTGTCGCTTGCATGCAGGGTTTGCGCCTCTTGGTTCATCAGGCCGACAGTTCTGTTCATTCCGCCTGCGGCGTTGGCGAGGGCATGCGCCGCGTCGTTCCCGCTGGGCAGCAACATCCCGTAGAACAGGTCATCGATCGTGTACGTAGCACCAGGAACGATTCCCACGGCGCTTCCCTCGACGGCAGCGTCCTCCCATTGGACTTTGTACTCATCGTGCTTGTTGAGCAGGGGCAGCAGGGTGACCGCTGTCAGCGTCTTGAGGGTGCTCGCAGGCTTCAGGCGTAGATGCGGGTTCTTGGCTGCCAGCACGTCGCCGGTCTCTGCGTCTGCGATCAGCCAGGACTTCGCGAGAACTTTCGGGGGAGTGGGTCCGTCGACGACGACCCCGGACCTGGCGATGCCGGCAAAACCTGCCGTGGGAATCAACACCAGGGCGCTGGCGAGGCTCACCGCAAGTAGCCAACGTCGGGGGGTGGACATAGGCGAAGAGGTTACCTTGCGGGCTGGGTCGAGAAGATTGGGCACGGTTACACGCGCCGGGTGATCAGTGCCCACTTGACTTCTTGGATCGCTTTGGTGATTTCAATCCCGCGTGGGCACGCCTCTGTGCAGTTGAACGTCGTGCGACAACGCCACACGCCATCTTGGTCGTTAAGGATGTCGAGGCGTTGGTTTGCTCCGTCGTCGCGACTGTCGAAGATGAATCGATGAGCGCCGACAATTGCCGCTGGCCCGAAGTACTGGCCGTCATTCCAGAACACTGGGCACGAGGTCGTGCAGGCGGCGCACTGAATGCATTTGGTGGTGTCGTCGAAACGCTCACGCTCACTGGTGGACTGTCGTCTTTCTCGCGTTGGTTCGTGATCGTTGGTGATGAGAAAGGGCTGGACGTCTCGATACGCTTGGAAGAACGGCTCCATGTCGACGATGAGATCTTTTTCTAGGGGCAAGCCTTTGATTGCCTCGACGGTGATCGCGACATCCATGTCGAGATCTTTGATGAGCGTTTTGCACGCTAACCGGTTGAGCCCATTGATACGCATCGCATCTGACCCGCAGACACCATGAGCGCATGAGCGACGGTAGGTCAACGAACCGTCTTGCTCCCACTTGATTTTGTTCAGCGCATCCAGCACGCGGTCGGTGCCAAACACTTCGACCTCGTAGTCATGCCAGTGCGGTTCTTGGTCAACCTCGGGATTGAATCGGCGAATCCGTAGGGTGACGATTCGGCGTACCGGGTCAGGAGCAGTCATCAGTACTTACGCTCCATCGGTTGGTATCGAGTGACACTGACTGGCTTGTAGTCAAGTCGGACTGCGGGCTCACCGCTTGAATCGACTGAGCGGTAAGCCATGGTGTGACGCATGAAGTGCTCGTCATCGCGGTGTGGATGATCCTCGCGAAAATGACCACCGCGCGACTCATTGCGTGCCCGAGCTGAAACCACAACTACCTCCGCCAAGTCCAGGAGAAAACCAAGCTCTACGGCTTCGAGCAGGTCTGTGTTGTAGCGCTTGCCTTTGTCTTGCACGGTCACCTGTGCGTAGCGGCGCTGAAGCTCAGTGATGTCTTTGCTCGCTTGGTCCAACGTGGCTTCGGTGCGGTAGACCGAGGCGTTGTCATCCATGGTTTGCTGAAGTGAAGCTCGGATCGGCCCGGTGCGCTCTGTGCCATCTCCGTTCAGGAGGTGTTCCCCGAGCTCGCGCACGCTGGCTTCGGGGTCCAGTGGCAATTCGACATGGTCTGCCGTTGACGCGTAGTCGGCTGCCGCTATACCAGCTCTGCGACCGAACACGTTGATGTCCAGCAGGGAGTTGGTTCCCAGCCTATTTGCCCCGTGGACCGAGACGCAGGCAACTTCGCCGGCCGCATAGAGCCCCGGCACGAAGTCGGTGTTGTTACGCAAAGCTCGAGCATCAATGTCGGTGGGAACACCACCCATGGCGTAGTGCGCGGTCGGGTAGACGGGTACCGGTTGGTCGATCGGATCAATTCCCAGGTACGTACGTGAGAACTCAGTGATGTCCGGCAGCTTTGCCTCCAGCTGGTCTGGCGGCAGATGGGTGAGGTCGAGCAGAACGTAGTCCTTGTTCGGACCACAGCCGCGCCCTTGGCGGACTTCGGTGTACATCGCGCGGGAGACCAGGTCGCGAGGAGCTAGGTCCTTGATCGTTGGCGCGTAGCGCTCCATGAAACGTTCGCCAGCTTCGTTCCGAAGGATGCCGCCTTCGCCGCGAGCTCCCTCCGTCAGCAGAATGCCGAGCCCGGCGAGACCGGTGGGATGAAACTGGTAGAACTCCATATCTTCGAGCGGCAGTCCGTGTCGCCACACCACGCCCATGCCGTCGCCGGTGAGTGACAGTGCATTTGACGTTGTCTTAAATACCCTGCCGAAGCCGCCGGTGGCGAACACAACTGACTTGGCCTGGAAGATGTGGAGCTCACCCGTCGAAAGCTCATATGCGACAACGCCGGCCACCTCACCGTCGTTCATGATGAGGTCCAGGACGTAGAACTCGTTGTAGAACTCAATGTTGTGCTTGATGCACTGTTGGTAGAGCGTCTGCAGGATCATGTGACCGGTGCGATCAGCGGAGTAGCAAGCTCGCCTGACCGCCGCTTCGCCATGGTTTCGCGTGTGGCCACCGAAGCGGCGCTGGTCGATTGTTCCCTCGGGGGTCCTGGAGAACGGCAGGCCCATTTTCTCCAAGTCCAAGACCGCATCGATGGCCTCCTTGGCCATGATTTCAGCGGCGTCCTGGTCGACGAGGTAGTCGCCGCCTTTGATGGTGTCGAAGGTGTGCCACTCCCAGTTGTCTTCTTCGACGTTGGCTAAAGCAGCGCACATGCCACCTTGCGCAGCACCAGTGTGCGACCGGGTTGGGTAGAGCTTGGTGAGGACAGCAGTTCGGCTGCGCTGCCCAGCTTCAAGTGCAGCCCGCATGCCGGCACCGCCGGCGCCGACGATGACGACGTCGTATCTGTGGACCTGGGGCATGTTGGCTCCTCAGCCGATATTCGGATCGAAGGTGAAGATGACCAACGTGCCGGTGAACAGGATGAGGACCAACGACGAGTAAAGAGCGGCTTTGAGCAGCATTCGCGACGTGCTGTTCTCGGCGTAGTCGTTGATGATGACGCGCAAGCCATTGCCACCATGAAGTTCCGCGAGCCACAGCATGAGCAGGTCCCAAACCTGCCAAAACGGTGACGACCAACGGCCAGCCACGAAAGCAAAGTTGATTCGTTGTACTCCGCCATCGAGCACATTCATGATGAGTAGGTGGCCAAGCACTAACACGATGAGGACAAGACCTGAGATTCGCATGAACAGCCACGAATACAGCTCAAAGTTCGAGCGACCACTTGAGCCGAAGCTACGCCTCGATCGCGGTTGCTCAATCCGGGGAGCACCGGTGCGGTAGTCGCGTGCGTTGACTTCGTTCGCAGCCATGTCAGCCCTGACCGAAGATCTCAAGGAACGTGTGTTGCAGCATGAAGTACACGCCGGGGATCATCACGAGCAACCAAACCGTGACGATGGACCAGAGCATGACGCGCTGGTATTTCGGCCCTTTCGCCCAGAAGTCGATTGCCATCACACGCAGTCCGTTCAACGCATGAAACAGCACTGCGCCAACGAGTCCGACTTCCAGCAGATTCACAACTGGGTTCTTGTACGTCGCGATCACGGTGTCGTAAGCATTGGGCGAGACGCGGACCAGTGCGGTGTCCAGAACGTGGGCGAAGAGGAAGAAGAAAGTCAGCACTCCGGTGATGCGCTGAGCCACCCAAGACCACATACCTTCGCGGCCGCGGTACAGCGTGCCTGTCGGTGCGGTGGGCACCTCTAGCCTCCGATTTCGATGCTCATGGCTGGCGGCCTGTTGGTATCGAACCAGGCCACAACCGGTGTGCGAGCGATCGCGTCTCGCCACGGGCGATGATATCGGCGGCTGGTGATTGACCGCCGTCTGGGAGTTGGTGAAGTGACCTACGTCTCAGCCGGCGCGTGCTTAGCGCTGGACGACCGCGTCGACTGCGACGGCCCGGTTTTCGCTAACGATGACCGGGTTGATCTCAACCAGCGACAAGTTCTCGCGTAACAGAGCGTCTCCGACGCTTTGCGCGAGTTGGCAGACGGCGTCGATGGCGAGCGGTGGTTTGCCACGGCCACCGGCGAGCAGGGTGTATCCGCGAAGCTGTTGGACTGCGGTCTTGATGCGCGCCGCACCAGCTGGCAGCGGGATGACGGCGACGTCGTCGAGTAGTTCGGTCCAGATGCCGCCCAAGCCGACGACGAGCGATGGGACTATTCCGTCGCGTGTGGCTGACACGAGCATTTCGACGCCGGGATCGGCCATCTCCTCAACCAGGACGACACCGCCGGGCACGAGTGACAGAAGTCGCTCGGCGGCGGCTGTGATTTCTGTTGGGTCGGTCATACCAAGGATCACACCGCCTATCTCTGTCTTGTGTTTGATGTCGGCGTGGCTGACCTTCATAGCGATGGGTCCATCAAACTTCTCGGCGAGTGCTACGGCTTCGACTGCGGAGTTGGCGACGCCACCTTCAGGAACGGTGACACCGTGGGCGGACAACAGCGACTTGCCGTCGTGCTCTGCCAGCCAGTGTCCACCCATATGAGGTACTGAGGCTCGGGCAATAGCGCGTAGTCGGTCGGGGTTGGCCGAGACGGCTGTGTGTGCGCCCAGCGCTCGCAGAGCGGTCGGAATCCCTGCCAGTGCTGTTACGCCAAAAGAAGCGAGGTCGTCGGCCACGTACGTCGGCATTAGTTCTGGTAAGCCTGCGCAAACTGCTTTGGTCACTCCGGGGATCTCGGCGTGAACCACTCCGTCGCGAGTGGCCTTCCACTCGGCGGTGTTCGACTCGGGCATCGCGACCGGGGTGTCTTGGACGTACAGGATTTGATTGACGTCGTCGTCGGCTGCGAGGACCTCAACGACAGCCTTCACGGCGTCAGTTTCAGCCCATAGTGCATTGGTGTGGTCCAACGGGTTGGTGATGACGACGCCGTCAGGCAGAAGTGGTTTGAGCTTTTCGTGCGTTGCTGCAGACAGACTTGCGAGCCTCACGCCGAGTCTGTCTGCTTCGTCGGCTGTGATGACCGAGTCGCCACCAGAGCAGGTAACGACAGCGATACCCCCAGCGCGCGTTGGCCTCGGTGTGGCCAGCAGTTTGGCGGTCTCCAACAGTTCATGTGGGTCGTGACACCAAGCGCCACCAGCCTCTTCGATCAACGACCGGAAGATTCGGTGGTCCCCCGCCACAGCCGCAGTGTGAGCACCACCTGCCACCGCACCCGCTTCACTTCGACCAGCCTTGAGAACAGCAATGCGGACATTGGTTTCCGCACAGCGCGCGAAAGCCTCTGCCCACTGACCGCCGTTGCCATCATCTTCGAGGTAGAGCGCAACTGATCGAACACCGTCCGTGGTCGCCAGCTGCCGCAGTGCGGCGGAGGCGTCGACCACTGCGCTGTTTCCCACCGAAACGACCGTGTGCCAACGCAGTCCGCGCCTGCTTGCGAGCGCAGTCACTCCCACATTGCCGCTTTGAGTGATGAGCGCTACGCCACCTGCTTCGCCAATATCGGCGAAGTCTCCCCACATTGGTGCGCGATGGTGCACAGCAACGATGCCGTTCGCGTTTGGCCCGATCACGGGTAGTGAATGTTTTGCGGCTGATTCGACGAGGGCTTCTTGTCGGTCGGTTCGCCCGGTCTCCGAAAACTCAGCCGCAAAGACCACAGCGCCACCGCACCCAATGCGGCCAGCTGTTTCGACAATGTCGGGAACGGTGTCGGCTGGTGTGGCAATGACGACTGCATCGACAGGTGAGTCGATTGCGTCAAGAGCCGGTATGCACTTGATGCCGTGCACGTCCGTGCGCTTGGGGTGAACGCCGACCAACCGTCCCGGGAACCCGGCACGCAGCAGATTGGTGACGACGGTGTTTCCGTACGAGCTTTCGCGGTCGGTAGCGCCGACAATTGCGATCGACGCGGGAGCAAACAGTCGAGACAGATCCACGGCTCAGCCCAGCATGGCGTCGACGCCACGCTTTTCCAGCGCGCGAGCCACGATGAGCCTCTGGATTTCGCTGGTGCCTTCCCAAATACGGTCAACGCGAAGCTCGCGCCAGAAGCGTTCTGCGGCGTAGGTGCGCATGTATCCGCGTCCACCGAAGATCTGAAGGGCTCGGTCGGCGCACCGGTTAGCGGCCTCGGAGCAAAACAGCTTGGCCATGGAGGCACGACCGTGGATCAGTTTGGGGTCGGCCCCAGCGTCCTTCATGCGTGCAACGTCAAGGGCAAGCAGTCGCCCTGCTGCGGCATCGGCTGCGGAATCGGCCAGGGGGAACGAAACGCCCTGGTGGTCGATGAGCCGCGCCCCACCTTGTTCACGGTTGATGGCCCACTCGGTTGTCTCGCTGATCAAGCGTTGCATGGCGCCGACGCAGCGAGCCGCGATACCAAGGCGTTCCTCGGTAAACCACATCCGTTGCAGCTCGTCGCCCTGTCCTACACCGCCGATAATGTCGTCAGCGGATACCCGCACACCGTCGAACCGCATCGTCGGGTGTCCGTGCGGGTAGTGGTGGGTGAACGGCGGGTCGTCGACGATCGAAACACCTTGGGCGTCTGCCGGGATGGCAAACAGGGTGGGGTGTTTTTGACCGCCGTCGATGACATTAGCCATGACCACGAGCACGGCCGCGACCGAGCCGTACGTGACAAACCACTTCTCACCGTCTACGACGTAGCTGCCATCGCCCTGCTTGACCGCCGTGGTGAGGATGCCCGAAGGGTCGGAGCCGGCATCCTTTTCGGTGACCGCGTAGGCGTCGTGCAGTTCGCCTCGCAGTGCTGGCCGGAGCCAGCGGTCAATCAGGGCGGGGGAGGCCGAACGCCAGACGTTGTAGGCGGTCGGCATGTACCAGCTGCATGCGTTGGTGTTGCGTCCGAACTGCTCCTCGACGAGGAACCACTCGCTGGTAGTCCACCCCTGTCCGCCGTCTTCGACCCGGTGCATGCCACCGGAGAGTCGGTATTCGGGCGCCGTCGCCCGGATATGGGCGACCGCCTCGGCTGGGAGTGGGCCACCTGCGAGCTCGGCGGTGTGCTCAAGGGGGATCAGCACATCGTCGACATAGGATCGAGCGCGGGCCTGGACGTCGCGTTCTGACGGGCTAAGCGACCGGTCGAAAGTCACGGTTCTCCTTTGGGCGGGCCGTTACTTCCTGAGCGGCCGTTCGAAGAGTATCCTGACTGATCAGTCAGCCAATGGTCAACCCGTTCGCGGGTTTGGAGCAAGGGGAAGTCATGCCGGGTCCGGGAAGCATCGTCGACGCTGAGCTGGTTCAGCGACAGGTGCGCGACCACATGATCCTGAACTTTACGGACATGAATGACTTCAAGGACACGGAGATTCCGATCTTTGTCCGCGGTGAGGGCTGTCACGTCTTCGACGTCCACGGCAAAAAGTTCATCGATGGGTTGTCTGGGCTCTACTGCTCGAACCTTGGTCACTCGTTCGGAGCAGAGATTGGCGATGTCGCCAAGGCACAGTTGGAAGAGCTGGCGTTTACTCCCACTTGGTATGTCGGCCACCCGCGCGCTGCCGAGCTAGCTGACCGGATCGCCTCGCTGACACCTCCGGGCATGAATCGGTTGTTCTTCACCACCGGCGGCGGTGAGGCAAACGAGTCGATGTGGAAGATGGTTCGTCAATGGCACCAGGCCAACGGCCAACCGCAGCGCGTCAAAGCGATCGCTCGCAATACCGCGTATCACGGCACCAGTTTGGGCGCGCTTTCGTTTACCGGAATTGAGTTTTGCCGTCAGCCTTTCGAACCGCTGCCCATCGACGTTACGCATGTCAGTGAGACAAACGCTTACCGTCACCCCAAGGGAGACGATGAAGCGTCGTTTACTCAGGCCCTGCTTGAGGAAATGGAACAGGCCATCATTGACGCTGGTCCCGATGAGGTTGCCCTCATCATCGCTGAACCCGTTCAGAACTCTGGTGGTTGCTTCGAACCGCCCGCCGGATACTGGGCTGGTTTGCGGGCACTGGCCGATAAGTACGGAATCCTGTTGACGGCTGATGAGGTCATTACTGGCTTCGGTCGGGTTGGTGAGTGGTTTGGCTCAATCCGCTACGACATCGCGCCAGACTTCATCATCTTCGCCAAGGGGGCCACGGCAGGCATGGCGCCACTGGGTGGTGTGATCGTCCATGATCGTGTCGCTGACGTGTTCATGTCGGGCAAGGCGTTCTACAACCACGGGATCACCTACAGCGGTCACCCGGTATCGACCGCGGTGGCTCACAAGGTGATTGACATTTATGAGCGTGAGAACGTCCTAGACAACGTGCGCGCCAACGAAATCTTCCTGCGCGAACGCCTGAACGAGTTGCGTCGGGTTCCGTTGGTTGGCGATGTTCGTGGAGTTGGTCATTTCTTCGCGCTAGAAATGGTCAAGGATCGC
>DATKIY010000053.1:0-3371 GCA_035543875.1 Actinomycetes bacterium
TCGGGTCGCGATGCAACGAGTAGGGCGAAATGATCACCGTCGAGTCGGCAGGGATTTCATAGCCTCCTAGCACGTCAGGTTCCAGAGCTCGTCGCGTAATCACCCACGCAGGTGGGTAGAGGCGCAGGCACTCGTCGACCACTGCGCGCGTCAACGGGAGTTGTAGAAGCACGTCTGCGCCCCACGGAGGCGGTGGTAGGGCGTCCACCTCGTCGTGCACACGTGCCTCAATGTCAGGATGCCGTGCGAGCAACAACCACGTCCAGGTGAGTGTGGCGGCAACCGTCTCGTGACCAGCCACGATCAACGTCACTATTTCGTTGCGGACCTCTTGTCTGCTCGCATGTCCGTCCCGCTGCGCGGCAAGTAACAGCGAAAGCGCATCGGTACCTGGTGGCTGCAACTCGCGTTCGACGACCAGACGATCCACTGCTGCGTCGAGCTCGTTCAGAGCGGACGCAAGCTGATGGGTGCGGCGGGACGGCATCCAGGACGGGACATCGAATGGCTGCTGCGAACGTGCAACCACAATGCGAAGGGCTATCGATACGGCGTCAACGATCGAAGCTGCCCGACCGCCAAGCTCCGAACCGAACAGAGTGGAGCCAACCACGTCCAGGGTGAGACGAAGCATTTCCGCATCGACATCGAGGTCATCCTGAGACGCTCCCGTCTCTACGCACGAAGTCCACCGGCTCACCCACTGTCCAACCGGCCGTTGAACCGCCTCGGCCATGTCGTCGATCCGCCCGCGATGAAAGGCGGGCTGCAACGTGCGCCGCATGCGACGCCACACTTCACCGTCGCTGGCTAACAAACCGGCGCCTGTAACCGCCGCGAGCGCGTTGTACTGAATGGTCTGCTTTCCATAAGACGTGTGATTGCCCTGAAGCACGTGTTTGACATCCACGGGGTCGGAGATAAAGACCACGTTTGAGCGGGGAATGGGAAACGACACAACCGAGCCATAACGGCGGGCGCACGCACTCAGAAAATCCGGAGGGCTTCTCCGCATTTGTCGGATGCCCATGAGCATCCGCGGACCACCCGGCCCGGGGATCGCAGAGGTTGGCATTGGCTTCATGACGGGAACACTAAAATCCCAGAACCAATTCGCGCCTGTCGATGCGTGCGATCACACGGCTCAGGGTGCACCCTTGATACAGACCAACTTCCCCAAAGGGGTCACTCATGAATCAAGTCATGCAGCCGCATCACATGCACCAGCGCAAAGTGTGGCTCGTTCCGGACAGCACGCTCGGTCGATGGACGGCAGCTGTGTTCACTGCAGCCCTACTCACCGTTGTCGTTGTTCCGCTGCTCGCGCAGGCAGTAACGCTTCTGGTTGAGCCGGGCTCAGACACCGCCTGGTTCTTTGCGTTCTGGGGCACGATGCTCCTCGCACTTGGACTAGCCCTGGTCACGGGGGTCGCTGCGATCGTTGCGTTGGTGCGCGATCACGCGTTGCTGCTGCTGGTTCCCGTGGTTTTGGGAATCGTCGGTACCGGGTTGCTCTTCACATCAGCCGGGTGGCCGGTCTGAGATGGTCTCGGCTCGGTAGGACGCTGTCGACAAGTTAGGCGGCCAGTCCCCCGGCGTGAGCCCTGCCTTACGCCACAGCAGCGCCAAGAAGTCTTCGGTGTCGCGGACTTCCTCCCAGACGTGTGGCAGAAAAGTCACTCGCCTTTCACCGTCTTCGACCACTAGCCCCTCGTGTTTGCCGTCAATGCACTGGCGCAGTTCGTCGTAGCTGGATGCCCCGGTGGGGACAAGGGGGCCAAGAATCGAAATTTCGATCGACAGGGCGTCGAGCTGCGTACGGTCGATCGACGGGATGCGTGGGTCATCAAATGCGGTGTTCAAAGCACACTCGGCGACATCGACACCTAGCGGCTGTTCAACAGTGACCTCCCCGGTCGTCCCCAGCCGCTCGTCGCCCTGTCGAAGCGTGACAAAGCAGGTCCCCTGCTCACGGAGTCTGGGCGGAAGCTCGCTCACCTCGGGAAGGGAACGCTGTCCGGTGACCGCCGTTGTCGTAATCGCGGTCCGGGCCAACGTGAGCAACTCACGGCGGTCGTCGTCTTCCAAGGTTGCTATCACCCGAAGATCGGAATCTCCCTGCCGCGTCGCGCTCATGACACCTCCGACCCATTCGGCTCCGGTTAACGCCACAATGCCAGAGGTCATCACTGCAACAAAGGAGCGCCACGTGGAGGAACGGGTCAAAGGCGACGTTCTTGATCGCGGTGATGACGGAGTTTTGCGCTGCTGGTGGTCCGGCTCAACCGACCTTTACCGCAGTTACCACGACGACGAGTGGGGACGCCCAGTAACAGATGATCAGGCGCTCTTCGAGAAACTGTGCCTCGAAGGGTTCCAGGCAGGGCTTTCCTGGCTCACGATCTTGCGCAAGCGCGACAACTTCAGAGCGGCATTCGACGAGTTCGACTTTCACCGCATCGCCGAATACGACGACGTGCAGGTCGAGCGGCTGGTTGCGGACGCCGGCATCGTGCGGCACCGCGGGAAGATCGAATCGACGATCAACAACGCAAAGCGAGCCCGTGACTGGGTGGGCAGTGGGGACAGCCTTCGGGACCTGATCTGGAAGTACCAACCTGTTGCCTCCTCGCGTCCGTCCGACGTGTCAAGGGACTGGCTGAGCTCGTTTACTACCTCGGCGGAGTCAACGGCACTTTCCAAGGAGTTGAAACGCCTCGGGTGGACCTTCGTCGGGCCAACCACGATGTACGCGTTGATGCAGGCCATGGGCCTGGTCAACGATCATCAGAGTCAATGCCACGTACGCAGAGATGTTGAACGCGCACGTAAACAACGGCCAGGTCAACGCAGCGGGTGAACGTCGGCCGATTACTGTCTGACGTCAACGATCACGAGACAACGGAGCACCCATGTCGCTGGAGCATGACTACCCCGTCTCCCCGTCTGAGCTCTTCGAGGTAATGCTCGATCCCACGTATCTGCAGGCCAGGCAAGAAAGATTCGGCGGTGTGGGCACTCCCGGAGTGGAGACCCTCGACGAGGACATTCAGATCACCACCATTCGCCAACTTCCCATGGACAAAGTGCCGGGGGCATTCAAGGGTTTCGTCGGTGACGGAAGGATCGTGCAGGTTGATACCTGGCATGTGACGAAGGCCGAAGCTGGTTCAGCGCAGTCGCTACGGGCAGACTGGAAGGCCACTCTTGGTACAGCGCCAGCCAAGATCGGTGGGATTCATACGATCGAAGCCACGGCCACCGGCTCGCACTACGAAATCGACGTCGATGTGTCAGTCAAAGTCCCGTTCGTTGGCGGCAAGATCGAGGCACAGGTCCGCGGGTATCTGGAGAATCTGATCGGCAAGGAA
>DATKIY010000054.1:0-7624 GCA_035543875.1 Actinomycetes bacterium
GGTCTTCTTGTCCTTGACGAGTTCGATTCCGTAGAAGTACCCGTCACCACGCACGTCACCGACGATCGGGAGGTCGTTCAGCTTCTCCAGTGTCGAGCGGAACGCGCCCTCGTTGGCTTGGACATGCTCGTTGATCTTCTCACGCTCGAAGATGTCGAGGTTGGCCATCGCGACCGCGGCCGAGACTGGATGGCCGCCCCACGTGTAACCGTGGGCAAAGTACTCCTGGCCGTGCCTGAACGGCTCAAACAGCCGGTCGCTGACAATCATTGCGCCGAGCGGCGCGTAGCCAGAAGTCAGACCTTTGGCCGACGTGATGATGTCGGGCGTGACGCCGTATCGCTTCGTCGCAAAGTAGTCGCCGATGCGACCGTACGCACAGATCGTCTCGTCGGAGACAAACAGCACGTCGTACTCGTCGCAAATCTCGCGGACGCGTTCGAGGTATCCCGGGGGCGGTGGGAAGCATCCGCCGGAGTTCTGTACTGGCTCCAGGAAGACAGCCGCGACGGTGTCGGGGCCTTCGAACTCGATGGCCTCAGCGATTCGGTTCGCTGCCCACTGACCGAACGCATTGATGTCGTCACCGTGCTCTGGCGCACGGTAGAAGTTCGTGTTCGGCACCTTGATGCCCGTCGGAACGAGAGGCTCGAAGTACTTCTTGGCGTCTGGGATTCCCGTGATGGAAAGCGCACCGTGGGGGGTTCCGTGATACGCGATCGAACGGCTGATCACCTTGTGCTTCATGGGCTTGCCGGTCATCTTGAAGAACTGCTTGGCCAGCTTCCACGCGCTTTCGACCGCCTCGCCACCACCCGATGTGAAGAACACCCGGTTGAGGTCGCCAGGAGCGAGTTCGGCAAGGCGATCGGCCAGATCGATCGCCGGCGGGTGGGCGTATGACCAAAGCGGGAAGAACGCCAGCTCGGACGCCTGCTTGGCCATCACCTCGGCGAGCTCCGTGCGGCCGTGTCCAACCTGAACGACGAACAGCCCAGCGAGGCCGTCGAGGTAGCGCTTGCCCTGGTCGTCCCAGATGTATGCACCGTCGCCTCGCGTGATGACTGGCACGTGGCCACCGGACTCGTACGTCGAGTGTCGGGTGAAGTGCATCCACAAGTGTTCGCGTGCGTTTTCGGCCAGACGGTCGTCGCCGGGCTCGTTGATGTACTGCGGTGATGTGCTCATCGGGTTCCCCAGGAGTAGATCTGTTTACGGAGCTTCAGGTAGACAAAGCTCTCGGTGTGACGGACTCCGGGGATCGCCCGGATTTGTTTGTTAATGACATCAAGCAAGTGGTCGTCGTCCTCGCAGACGACTTCGACGAGAATGTCGAACGCACCAGCGGTGATCACGACGTAGTCGACCTCGGTCATGGCTTCAAGCTGCTCGGCCACGACTTCCATGTCGCCCTCAACGCGCACGCCGATCATCGCGGCGCGTGGGAATCCAACCGACAAGGGGTCAGTGACTGCCACGATCTGCATGACACCAGCCTCCAGAAGCCGCTGGACGCGTTGTCGCACTGCAGCTTCTGAGAGCCCAACTGCCTTGCCGATCGCGGCGTAGGGTCGCCGACCGTCCTGCTGGAGCTGTTCGATAATGGCCTTCGACACGTCGTCGAGGGCCACTCCGTTGCTCCGGTCTCGGCTCGCCATGTCGGGCATCCTGTCGTCGAACGCCGCAAAAGGCAAGCGAATCCGTCGAGCTAGCCGGATTTGACAACGGATTCGGTACGTATTCTGGCCTACCTCTGCCGTTTCCCGCCGTCTGGGGTTACGCTCACCTCGGCGACCCCAACCGGGCGCCAGTTCGGACTACCCCGCACGTCGGGGAAGGGTCATGTCGTAGTCATCCACCAGTGGGTGAGAGGCTGCGCCTACGCCCGCCCGGGCTACCCCAGACGCCTGCCACGTACGCAAGGAGAACCCGTGAGCGACCGCGTGTTCCGTAACTTCATTAATGGCGAGTCTGTTGACTCCGCCGACGGCCACATGATGGATCTCGTCAACCCGACCACGGGTGAGGTCTACGCGCAGGCCGCGAACAGCTCAGCCGTCGACGTCGATCGTGCTTTCGCGGCTGCGGCTACCGCCTTCGAAGGGTGGAAGAACAGCACCCCGGCTGAGCGCTCATTGGCCCTCCTCAAGATCGCTGACAGCATCGAAGAGCACGCTGATGAACTTGTCGCGCTTGAGAGCGAGAACACGGGTAAGCCAATCGCTTTGACCATGAGCGAAGAGATTCCACCGATGGTCGACCAGTTGCGCTTCTTCGCTGGTGCGGCCCGTCAGCTTGAGGGCAGAGCCGCTGCCGAGTACATGGCCGGCCACACCTCGATGATCCGCCGCGAACCGGTCGGGGTCGTCGGGCAGGTGTCGCCGTGGAACTACCCCATGATGATGGCGGTGTGGAAGTACGCCCCAGCTATTGCTGCGGGCTGCACCACCGTTCTCAAACCGTCTGACACGACGCCTGCAACCACAGTTCGGATGGCAGAGATCGCCGCAGAGCACCTTCCTCCCGGTGTTTTCAACGTGGTTACTGGCGATCGGGACACCGGTCGCGCGCTGGTGGATCACCCGACCCCCCGGCTGATCTCCATCACTGGCTCGACACGTGCAGGTATGCAGATCGCCGAGGCAGCGAGCAAGGACCTCAAGCGGCTGCACCTCGAGCTTGGTGGCAAGGCGCCCGTCATCGTCTTCGATGACGCAGACATCGCCGCAGCGGCCGAAGCCATCGCGATTGCTGGGTACTTCAACGCTGGACAGGACTGCACGGCAGCAACCCGAGTCATCGCGGCGCCTGGCGTGTACGACGACTTCGTGGCAGCACTGACGGAGCAGGCGCTCGCGGTTGCCACCACGTACGAGAACGGACCGAGCGACGAAGACGCGCTACTGCCGCCGGTCAACAACGTCAACCAGTATGAACGTGTACTCGGATTCTTCGACCGGTTGCCTGACCACGCACGCGTCACGGCTGGTGGCGAGAAGATCGGTGACCACGGCTACTACGTCAAGGCCAGCGTGGTCGCCGACCTCAAGCAGGACGACGAGATGATTCAGTCCGAAATCTTTGGGCCAGTGATCACCGTTCAGAAGTTCGCCGACGAGGCTGAAGCCCTTCGGTACGCCAACGGGGTCGACTACGGTCTGGCTTCAAGTGTGTGGACGAAAGACTTTGGTCGCGCTATGCGCATGGCTAAGAGCCTTGACTTCGGGTGCGTGTGGATTAACACCCACATCCCGCTGGTCGCGGAAATGCCACACGGCGGATTCAAGCACTCCGGCTACGGCAAAGACCTGTCCATGTACGGGTTCGACGACTACACGCGCATCAAGCACGTCATGGCGAACATCGACTCCTAGCTTTCTGGCTGGCGGGCCAGATCAAGAGCGGACTGCGTCGAGTGCAAGCAGAGCAACATGCAGGGACAAGCACGTTTCGACGTCGTCGAGGTCAACGCCTAAAACCTCTTCGATTCGATGAAGCCGCTCATAGAAGGACGGCCGCGACATGTGCGACGCGTCTGCCGCGGCCGACTTGTTTCGACCGACCGTGAGGTAGCAGCGCAAGACCTCGACAAGCTCGCTACCGCGATCCTCGTCGAATGCCAACAGTGGTCCCAGCTCGCGCTCAATGTAGGTCTGTAGCCGACTGTCCTCGCGTAGCAGTTGCACGAGCCCGCGAAGGCGGACGTCCGGGAGTCGAAACACCGGGCGTTCCGGCTGATGGCTCGCAGCATCGGCAACCTGCGCCGCCTCATGGAACGAACGCCGAACGTCAAGCACACCTGACACCGTAGAACCGGCAGCCACAACCACCGGGCTTGGTTGATGGCCACTGGCGTCAAGCGGCGTGGGCTGGGCATCGGTGTGTTGTTGCCGGATCCTCGTGGCGAACCGTTCCAACGCGTTGTCGACGTGCGTGCGGTTGGCCACCGAGAGCAAAACTCCGACCGTGTCATCGTCAATGACGCCGACTAGGCCAAGGGCACGCAGCCCCCGCAATGAGCCAGCAGCAAGCTCTGAAAGCTCCCGCATCCGTGATTGCGCGTCCAGCGGCGCAAGTGGCGTGTTTCGCAGGCGCAGTACAACTCCAACAAGGTTGCGGCCTTGAAGCGGTACCCCGAGGGCCTTGGCGCGCAGCTCCATCTCAGCGGCTGTGAGGTCATGGGTGAGCACAGCATGCAGGAGCGTGCGATGTGTCTGCCGTTCAAGGGACTCTCGGTCTCGTTCGACCAGGCGGTTGAGTGCGAGAGTGGCCGCACTGCGCTCGGCAAGCATGATGTCGCGTGGGCTCGCGGGATCGGCCAGGCAGATCACAAGCCGGCCCCAGTCGATGCCTCGAGCCCCAACCGTCGTAACTAACCAACCCGTAGCCGGGTCGTTGGCGGTTCTGGCTGTCGCCCTTACCGCACGTGACCGAGCCTCCCAGCGATCCAACAGATCGGCCGCGTCGGTGCCCGCCGCGTCGAAGGCGAGCACCTGGTGGCTGAGGTTTTCGAGCACGACGGGCGCCGCGGCCATTCGCGCAGTTTGCCGAACCACTTCTCCTGGCTCTGCTCCCTCCACTGAGAGCTCGGTGAAAGTCTGGTGAACCTGCTCTGAAATTCGAAGCTCAGCCAGCTGGGCGTCGACGATGAGTGCGTGCACTGACTCAGTGATGCGAACGAACGGAGTCTCGCGCCTCAGCTCGATCAAGCAGACCTGATGGCTTTCAGCGGCGGTGACTAACGCGGCGGGTAATGCCTGCTCGTATCGGCGCCCCAGCTCGATGACAACGCCAGCAACATTCACCTCGGCCAGCTCGCCGACAAATCGGGTCAGCTCCTCGTCGCTTTCAGGCAGCGCAACACCCGTTGACAACAAAAGCTCACCGCCACTGAGCAGATGGGCGATGTCGGGGAGTTCGGCAACATGTGTCCACCGCACCAGCCGACCGAGGGATCCTCTGCCAGCAACCACCTGTGGTCGCCCCTGACGCAGTGTTGGAAGTTCGAGAACCTCAGCCACGGTGGGGAACACGGGGCGCACGCTGTCATGCTGTCGACAGGCTGTAAAGCCGAGGACGTCATACGGAGCAGGCTGCTGTCGCAGCGGTTCAGCAAGTGCCGCAAACTTCCTGAACCGTCATTCGGGAGCGCGAAATTCACCTGATTTCGTCGCCTGTTAGGAGTAAGGCCACGGAATCACTTGTCTCAGGCGAGGTGATCTGTCAGGATCGGCGGCCGGACACCGCTGTATTGCTGTTGTCTCACGATCTCGCCGAACTCATATCCGGTTTTGACGTGCGACAGGTACCGTGGCGGCCCATCCTGTGAACCAAAGGGCCACACTGCCAAGCGCGGCGCGGCCCGTGTCGCGCAGGTGTGTGTCAACTGGCCACGAGCACGTGAGCTGATGAAGGGAGTGTCGATGGCAGCTGGTAGCCATTTCATCGATGGTAAGCGCGTCGACAGCGTCGCCGGTGTAAATCCGGTCGCCACTCACGACGTCATCGATCCCAGCAATGGCGATGTCATTGAAACCGTCAACCTCGCGGGTCCAGCCGACGTCGACGCAGCAGTTGCCGCAGCGAGTTCCGCATTTCCTGAGTGGTCCACCGCAACGCCGGGTGAACGGTCTGGAGCGATGCACACCCTCGCCGCTTTGCTCGCTGAGCGCGCGGCCGAGTTCGCGACCGTTGAAAGCCGGCAGGCGGGCAAACCGATCCGGTTGACGACAGAGTTTGATGTACCAGGCACGGTTGACAACACCGCGTTCTTTGCTGGGGCGGCGCGAAACCTCGAAGGCAAGGCGGCCGGCGAGTACAGCGCAGACCACACCTCGATTATTCGACGCGAAGCGATCGGAGTCATTGGGTCGATTGCGCCGTGGAACTATCCGTTGCAGATGGCCGCATGGAAAGTCCTTCCCGCGATTGCCGCTGGCAACACCATCGTTTTGAAGCCAGCCGAACTCACACCACTCACTTCGCTGATGTTTGCCGAGGCCGCGCACGACGCGGGTATCCCGGCTGGGGTCGTCAACGTCATTACGGGGCGGGGGAGCGTAGCGGGCGAGCATCTGATCGCCCACCCAGACGTGTCCATGGTTTCGTTTACCGGCTCAACTCCGATCGGCCAGAAGGTCATGCAAACCGCGTCCGGCACGGTCAAGCGAGTCCACCTTGAGCTAGGCGGTAAAGCGCCGTTCCTCGTCTTCGACGATGCTGACCTCGACGCGGCAATTCAAGGCGCAGTTGCCGGTGCACTCATCAACACTGGTCAAGACTGCACCGCCGCAACTCGTGCCTACGTCCAGCGTCCGCTGTACGAAGCCTTCGTTCAGGGAGTGGCCGACGTCATGGGCACCGTGCGACTCGGAGCCACGGCTGACAGTTCCACCGACCAGGGTCCGTTGATCTCACGTAAGCAGCAGGAGCGGGTCGCTGGCTACGTCGAGCGGGCACGCAACTACGGCGCGAAGATCGTACGAGGCGGCGCGATTCCCGGGGGAGAGTTAGCGCGCGGTTCTTACTACGAGCCGACGCTCGTCGTCGACGCTCCCCAAGATTCCGAAATCGTCCAAGAAGAACTCTTTGGACCTGTCTTGGTTGTGTTGCCCTTCGACGACGATGACGAAGGTCTGCGCTTGGCCAACGACACCCCGTATGGCCTGGCGGCGTCGTGCTGGACCCGAGATGTGTTCCGGTCGATGCGCGCTACTGCCGAGATTCGCTCCGGCTGCGTATGGGTGAACGACCACATCCCGATCATCAGCGAGATGCCACACGGCGGCTACAAGCAGTCGGGTGCTGGAAAAGATATGAGTCAGTACTCGCTCGATGAGTACACCAATGTTAAGCACGTCATGTACGACCGAACCGCGGTCGTACGCAAAGACTGGCACCGCACCATCTTTGGTGGTCGGTGATGCCGTATCGAGGGGATTCGGCGCCAGATCAACTCACGCGGAGGATCAACAAGCATGACTGAAGACAACACACAGCCCTTCCCGGTCGCGGGGGTTCGCGAGACCGGTTTGTCGCGGCGTCACTTCCTACGCGGAGTCGGAGCGAGCGGTGCTGCGGTAGCCGGCGCAGGTCTGCTTGCGGCGTGCGGAAACGACACCACTCCGTCTGGCGAACAGCCGACCGACCAGTCGACGATTGACAATCTGCTCAACGTGGCCAACTGGCCGCTCTACATCGACACCAAGCGCGTCGACGACGTTAAGACCTATCCGACCCTTGAGGCGTTCGAAGCCGAGACTGGCATCGATGTCACGTACACCGAGCCGATCAACGACAACGAGGAGTACTTCGCCAAGATCCGGCCGATCCTCGCGGCAGGAAACGACATCGGTCAAGACATCATCATCATGACCGACTGGATGGCGTCCAACCTGATCAACATCGGGTATCTCCAGAAGTTGGACAAGAGCAACATCCCGAACATGGACAACATCGTTCCCAAGCTCAAGAGCCCGGTGTTCGACCCCAACCGGGACTACTCGATTCCGTGGCAGTCCGGCGTCACGGGCATTGCCTACGACTCTGGCCAGGTGGGTGAGGTGTCGACAATCAACGACCTGCTCACTAACCCCGACCTCAGTGGTGCGATCACCGTGCTCAA
>DATKIY010000055.1:0-10129 GCA_035543875.1 Actinomycetes bacterium
GGCGATATCACGGATGGTCGCGCGATCCGGGCGGAGTCTGCAACGACTGGCTGACTCAGCAACAAGCGATGCTTTCGCCCCGATGACGCTGGGCGGTTGTCCGCCGACGACCTGCGGCCAGAAGTACCGCAACTGTCGCAAGGCCGACGAGTGGAACGTGCGCGCCTGAACTCCATCGACCCCCAGACCGCGTAGTCGCGTACGGAGCTCCCCGGCCGCGCGGGCCGTGAAGGTCACTGCCAGCACGTGGTGGCTGGCCACCTGACCGGACTCCACCAAGTAGGCGATCCGATGCGTGAGTGCCCGAGTCTTCCCGGTGCCCGCGCCAGCAAGCACGCACAGTGGCCCACGGGGTGCCAGTGCCACCTCGCGCTGCTCAGGATCGAGCTCAGCCAGGACTTCAGGCGCTGCGGACTCGGACACCACGGCATCCTCGCAGCCGCGGCCGACACCGCGCCGACGTGCCCCGCGCTGCCGGCAGTCGTACGGTGATGGGGAACTATTGATGCGTCACGATGCTTATCGACTGTCTAGCAACGGTTTGTCCCAGCACCCACCGCCCATGAAAGCGAGCTGCGCCAGCATGGTCATGATCGAACCGTTGATCGTCTACACGACAACGGTCTGCGGACCTTGCGTTCGTCTCAAGCGGAGCCTGGACGACGCGGACATCCCGTTTACCGAGATCAACGTTGAGCTAGACGAAGCCGCAGCTCAGTGGGTCCTGGAAATCAACTCGGGTAACCGGACGGTTCCCACCGTGAAGTTTGCTGACGGATCAACCCTCACCAATCCAACGCTAGAACAGGTCAAAGCGCGGCTGGCGACCTTCCCGACGCAAGGGGGTTAGCCGGTCCAACCGGTGGCACGGCTCCTCAAGGCGCGGTTCAACGCCATTCAACGTCTCCTGGAGACTCCGGCAGCGGTCCGCCGAACCACCGTTCGACCAACCTTCGTGCGATCGAGATACCGCCGGGCGGAATGACCTCACCCGACTCCACGGCAGCGGCAAACTCGTCGCGACTAAACCAACGCACTTGCTCCAGCTCCACACCGTCGGCCGTTGGTCGCGCACCCGCCGATCGCGCTGAGAATCCCAGCATCAATGAGGCCGGGAACGGCCAGGGCTGCGACCCCAGATAGCGAACATCGGTGACTTCGATCGAAGACTCCTCGAATACTTCACGCATGACCGCCTGTTCGCTGGTCTCCCCCGGCTCGACAAAACCTGCAAGCGTTGAGAAACGACCGGGGGGCCAGGCGCTCTGTCGACCAAGGAGTGCGCGTTCCTGGGGATCGGTGACGAGCACAATCACCGCAGGGTCGGTCCGCGGAAAGTGCGAGGAGCCATCTTTGGTGCATCGTCGCTCAGCGCCAGCCATGACGACCTGAGTCGCTGCGCCACAACGGGGACAAAACTGATGAGCGGAGTGCCAGTTGGCGAGAGCCACGGCATGCACCAACAGCCCCGCTTCGATGGCGTCAAGCCGGGTCGCCAGCTCGCGGACCCCAGCGGGATTGTCGTCCTCGGACAACTCATCGACTCGAAGCGCGAACACCGACTGGCCGGCTGCATCGACGCCGAGGAAGTAACGTTCACCTGAAGTTTTCGACGGTGACTCCCACCGCAACTCCGGCTGCGAAGATCCGATGCCAGCAGTTGTTGGAACTTTGCCATCAGCAACACGCAAGACGCGAGTCCCGATGCCATCCCACTGGCGAGCCAACCAATGCTCGTCCGCTCGACGATGCGCCGCGCGATCCAGACTTGGGAACCCGAACGTCAGGTCTGTCAGGGGGCTGGAATCGTCGATCACGCTCGAAACACTAGGCCCCGTCGCCATTGATGACCGCAGTCAGCCCCGTGCGGTCTAGCAAGGGCGATGGGCGCTCGACCACACCGGTGCTGACGTAGTAAAAGGCAGCCGAGACTGACTCCAACGGCAGGTCGTGAAGCTCAGCCCACGCGAGCCGGTAGATCGACAGCTGAAGTGGGTCAGCGTGCGACCGTCCGGTCTTCCAGTCAACGACCTCGTATCTGACCTCTTCACCTGCCGAGGCGTCGGCTACGTACACCGCATCGATCCGACCTCGGATCGAACGACCGCCGAGCACCAGCTGGAACGGGGCTTCAATGGCTGCCGGGGCACGGTCGGCGAACGGCCCAGCCAGGAAAACTGCTTGCAGTTCGGCAAGCTCGGTGGATCCGGCATCTGCACTTGCATCGTCGAGATCGTCTAGGTCGATGAGAGGGGTCTGCCCGAAGCGCGACTCAACCCAGGTGTGAAACCGAGTACCCCGCCGAGCCGCGCGCGCCGCCGGTCGAGGCATCGGTCTAGCCAGATCACGAGCCAGCCCTTGTGGGTCGTTCGCCAGCCGAACCACTTGTGACGCCGATAGCGCGGAAGGCAGGAGGACGTCTCGCGATGCGTGGCTGGCAGCTTGCGCCTCCGCGATGAGCGCCTGCAGGTCGTCGTCCCACGACCGAACCACTGCATTCGTGTCTGCTGGCAAGGGCACGTCAATGAAGAGGGGACTCTCGACCAGAGCCGCGCGCACCAGCTCCGCGCCAGCTTCCCGATTGACGGCGGCCGGCGTGGCGAACTCGACCGGCCAAGCCACGGGTTCGTGGTCGATGAGTGCTGGATTCACCGCACCGTCGGCAGGCTCGGGTTCCCAGTGAATCACCTTCGCCTCAGGCAGCCGATCTGTACAGAACGTGTGGACCTCCTCCAAGTACTGGCTGGGACCTCGGGGCTTCTGCTGCGTTGGCCCCCACCAATGACCACTGAGCACCAATCGATGCTCAGCTCGAGTGAGTGCGACGTAGGCCAGCCTTCGCTCCTCCAGCAAGTCGTGCTGCTTCATCTCTTCGCGAAAGGCGTTGCAGTCCTTGTTTCCTGTCCAGTCGTTTACGGTGGGGAAGTCCGCGGCGTCGCCGCGCAGTGAGTACGGCAGCACTTGGGCCGACGAGATCCACAGCGAACGTCCTTGCGATGACGGAAAGACGGTTTGGGATAGCTGCGGAACGTAGACGGTAGGCCACTCCAAGCCTTTAGCTTGGTGGATCGTCATAACTTTCACGCTGTCGGCCGACGTACTGATCCCACGGTCCAAACCCGTTCGGTAGCGATCCGATGCGGCCAGAAAAGCCAGGAACGCGCCTAGCGTCGCCCTGCCGTCAAGGTCGACGAACTCGCCAACGTACCGACAGAACGTGGCGACGTTGTCAGCTCGGTTCGAACGACCGGTCTGTAGATCGCCTGCGGCGCGCACATCTAGTTCGATCTCTAACCCGATCTGATCGATGACGCGTTGAACGAACTCCGGAAGGGGCTCCGCGCTGTGACGGCGAAGTTCGGTGAGCTCAACATCGATTGCGGCAAATCGCTGCCTTGCCTCAGCACTGAATGGCGCTTGGCCCGGGTCGTGCACCGCCTCGCTCAACGAGACGACCTCAGCTGGGTCGATGCCCGAAACCGCATCGGCCAGTGCGGCCGCCACGCTGTATTCAGTAGGGCGCTGTTCGGCAGTCGCTACGAGTTGTCGCGCACGCGCACCCAGGAGCGCGAGGTCTCTGGGGCCGATTCGCCATCGTGCACCAGCGAGCAGTCGCAGCATCGCCGGGTTGGCAGTGGGATCGTCGACGACGAGCAGCATCGAAACGAGCTCGACGATCTCGGGTAGTTCCAGCAGTCCGCCCAGCCCAACCACTTCAACGGGTACGCCACGTGTGGTTAGGGCCTGGTAGATGTCCGGAAAGGTCTTGGTCTCTCGGCACAGCACAGCAATTGAACTGGGGCGCTCCCCCTGGCGGACGCGCTTGGAGATGTCGTCGCACAGCGCGGTTATCTCGTCCACCTGGCTCGCATAGAGCGCGAGTGAGATTTCTCCCGTGGCAGGCAGGTCTGGTCGGGGTTGCAGCTGAGCGACTTGTGGGTGGACAGCTCGCAGCGGCGCCGCCACTGCGTTGGCGAGCTCGAGAATGTTGGCGGCGGATCGGTTGTTCTGGGACAAAGCGTGAACCGGTGCAGCGAGGTGCGAGTCGGAGAACTCGTGAGCAAACTCCGTGATGTTGCGCACGGACGCACCACGCCATCCGTAGATCGCCTGAAACGGGTCACCCACCGCCGTTACTGGGTAGCCCTCGCCGAAGAGCGCCAGCAGGAGCCGCTTTTGAGCTATGGACGTGTCCTGGTACTCGTCGAGGAGCACCGCGCTGAACCGTTCGCGCTCGGACGTGCCGATGTCTGGGAAGTCTGCAGCGAGCACCGCCGCGCCTGCCATCTGATCGCCGAAGTCGACAACATCGCAACGAACCTTCTCGCGCCGGAATGCGACCACAAGCTCGAGCAGCTCGGTGCGGGCGAGTGCAGCCTCTTTGGCCTCCCGCGGACGAGCAGTCAATCGTCCGCGTTCCCGTTCAACGGCCGATAACTCAACAAGCAGTCGGGCATCGTGAGCGCGCACCGCCTCTGGCGACACCAGGTGCTCGTTCATCTCAGCATCGAGCGCAACGACCGCCTCTGTCATTGCCCGAAGCTTGAGTCGCAGGTGCTGAAAGGGTCCATCGGAACGGCGTACGACCCGCTCCGCAAGCTGAAAGCTTGTGGCGTCGACCATCAGCTGGGCGCCCGGCTCTAACCCAGCTCGCAGTCCGTACTCGCGCAGGAGCGAGGCGGCGTATGCGTGATAGGTGCTGATGGTTGGCTCACCCTCGGCGACGTCATAACCCGAGGCAGCAAGTCGTTCTAGGGCCAACCGGACGCGCTGCGACAGCTCAGCGGCCGCCTTGTTGGTGAACGTCAGGCCGAGTACCTGCTCAGGAGGCAGGGCAGCGCTGCCCACCAACCACACGACCCGGGCACTCATGACCGCGGTCTTCCCCGAGCCCGCACCGGCGATGACAACGGAGGCAGACCGCGGGGACGTGATGGCCGCCAGTTGTTCGGCAGTAAACGGAATGCCAAGAATCGCTGGGAGCTGCTCTGGCAACAGGACGTAGTCGGCGGTCGGTGTTGTCATGACACCAACTCCTGGCCCGGTTGCTTGGCTGGGCACGAGCGCGTGAACGGGCAGTAGGTACAGGCCGAGCCGGGAGTTGCGGAGAAGTTCTCGGTGCCGATGACCTCAACCGCCCGTTCGAGCGCTTGGTCGAGCACTTCTCGGTGAGATGGAAACGCTTCCTGTTGTTGAACCAATGCGTCCGGCTTGTTTGCTCCGGAAGTTAGTCGAAGTTGGACGAGCTCAGCGCCACCCGGTTGTCCGCTGACTCCCATGACCGCTGACTCCGCTACCGCTCGCTGGTAGGTAGCTAACTGAAGGTTGGACTCGACATCCCGCCGCGACGGCGCGGCCCGCATTGTCTTGAGGTCGACGACAACCACACGCTGTTGGTCGTCGATCTCAATGCGGTCGATGCGACCTCGCAGCCGAACGTCGCGACCACCGATCGTGAGCACGGTTTCAAAGTTGGCCTCGCTTGCCGCGAGCTCACGACCACGGTTTGCCTGATGCCAGCTGACGAAACGCTGCAGGGCGGCGGTGGCTTCTTGGCGTTCGGACGTGGATTCCCAGGGAGCCGCGAACTGAAGCTGATCCCAGACACTGTCAGCGTGCCTGACCAAATCGTCCACCGTGTCCGGAAGCACTCCGCGCGCTACTCCATCTGCCAGAGCGTGGACAACTCCGCCGAACCCGGCCGGCGCACCTCGGGACTGTTCAGCATGTACTTCGCGACTGAGAAACCACTGACGCGGACACCCGGTGAGCTTTTCTAGCTGTGAGCCGGACAACTCAAGTGGTTGGTCGGCGTTGCGTACCGGCACGTCCGAAGCGGTCAACGGCAACAACCCCCACCACCTATCGGGATGGGCGGCGGCTACAAGCGGTTGACCGTCGACAATGGTTGATGCGAGCAGAGCAAGTCGATCCGCTGCGGCGCGGCGCAAGTCAAGAGATGCAGCCGGATCGCACACCACCGAACGAAGCTGCGCAGTGAGCGCGGACAGGGTGAGTGGGCGTGCCGACTCCTGACCATGCTGGACGATCTCGACACCCAACTCGTCGACGAATGTAGAGACGCGCGGGCCATCATCGACGGGAGAGTCGACGGCAGTGACTACGAGGCGTCGCTTGGCGCGAGTGGTCGCGACGTAGAACAGGCGCCTTTCTTCGCGGCGCAGTTGCGCGGTGGTAGGTGGTTCGGTGAGCCCGCTAGGGCCGAGTCGGTCGGACTGCAGCAACGACCCACGCCGTCTGAGGTCGGGCCAGACCTCAGCCTGCACCCCCGCCACAACAACGACCTCCCATTCGAGGCCCTTGCTGCGGTGAGCAGTAAGCAGGCGCACGCCTGTCGGTCTGCTGTCGGACTCCCCCCAAGTGTCGCCCGGGATCTGCTGGGCGCGGACTTCGGCGAGGAATGCGGCCACTCCCTGGGCGACCAACCTCTCGTCGGCTCGCGCGGCCACCTCGAACAGGGCCACCACTGCGTCGAGTTCTCGGTCAGCTGCACGGCTCGCCGATCCGCCGGCTAACCAAGCGCGCTCAAGTCGTTTCGGCCAAGACGTCCCCTGCCACAGGCACCAGAGCACGTCGTGAGCGCTTCCTCCTTCGGCTGCGATCGCACGCGCACGCTCGAGTAATTCGCTTAGGCGTTTCACATCTCGACAGAGGTGAGCAGGTAGTCCTTCAAATCTGTCAAGTAGTGAAGGTTCGAGCATGAGCCGGTGGATCAGTTCACTTGACTGCGTGGGACTGGCTGCCGACTCTGCCCGTTCAAGCGACCGCAAAGCACGCCCGAGACGTCGCAGCGCTGCAGGATCGCTGCCACCGAGCGGTGACAACAGCAACTCGCGCGCCGATTCGGGAGTGAGCGCCTCCATTCGGTCGACCAAAGTCAGTGCAGTCAACAACGGCGCGAGTGCCGGCTCGGCGGCCAGTGGTCGTTCATCGCCCGCGACATGAACAGGAACTCCACGAACGACAAGTGCACGTGCCAGGATCGGAAGTGTTGTGACGGCGGATCGGACCAGTACCGCCATGTCTGCCCATGCCGTTCCTGTGTGCAAGTGTTCACGTCTTAGCAGATCGGCGATCGCGTCTGCCTCCGCCTCTGCCGTGGGAAACGTGCGCACCTCAACGGACCCTGAACCGCAATTGGCAACAGGCGAGAGGTCACGATGTTCGTGGAGTTGATGGACGAGGGAAGTACCCGCTCCACCTAGCTTGCGCGCGAGTTTGCGCGACGCATCGAGGATCTCCGGAGCGCATCGACGAGAAGTACGAAGCACAAATACGGAAGCGGGGCGTCCGTCAGAATGATGAAATCGGTCGGGAAACGAGAGAATATTCTGGACTTCGGCGCCACGGAAAGCGTAGATGGACTGGTCCGGATCTCCGACGACGACAAGGTCACGCCCAGAACCCGCGATGGCTTGGAGCAGGCGTTCCTGGGCCGGATCGGTGTCCTGGTACTCATCCACCAGCACGAGGTCGTAAGACTTTCGGAGGCGTTCACGCCCAACTGGTGATTCGGCGTACGCAACGGCGCGGGCGACAAGCTCTGAGTAGTCGACAACCCCACGGCCATCAATAACGTCCAGGTACTCGGCCATGAACTCGGCGGCGGCTGCCCAGTCGTCTCGGTCAGCAGCAACCTGACGAAGGTCGTTCGCATCAAAACCCAACGATCGCGCCCGCGCCAAGAGTGCGCGTACTTCGTCGGTGAAGCCACGAGTGGGGAGGGCCGCGTGAAGCGAGCGCGGCCAACTGACCGACTCGACCTCTAGGTCGTGGCTCAGTAGTTCGCGGACCGCAACATCTTGCTCAGGACCTGACATCAGCCGGACAGGCCTTCCGGCATCGCTATTGGCCTGCGCCTCGCTGAGTAACGAGAAGCCAAATCCGTGAAACGTCCATGCGAGCGGAACGCCAGCGGTTCGGCCCAACCGAGCACCGATTCGGAAACGTAACTCGCTGGCAGCCTTCCGGCTAAAAGTAAGAGTCAGGATGCGGCTCGGATCGGTGCCCGCATCGACCCGCGCGGCAACCGCTTCGACCAACGTGGTGGATTTGCCCGTGCCCGGCCCCGCCAACAACAGGGCCGGCCCATGACCGGGCTTGGCCACCGCGTCGACCAGCCCTTGCTGATGTTTGTCGAGCACTACCGGACGCGGAGAAGCCGCCGGACCTCGGCGAAGCTCCCACTCGACCTCAGGAACCGCTTCGACGGTCGCTCGTCCGCTCAAGGATCCCTCCGGTTATGTGCCCAGGCGGGCTCTCGAAGTTTGTGGCTACTCAATCACCCGTGTGGTCACCAGCACCGACATCACACCACTAGGCACTGACAGCGCTCCCAACTGCGCAGCAGTAGCCTGGCCGACTGTGGCCGTCTCGTCGTACATCGCTCGCCTTCGCAGGTTCGTCGGACACGATCTACTCCTCATCCCCGCTGTTGCAACACTGATCCACGATGACGCAGGCAACCTGCTGTTGGTTCGTCAGTCCGACAATGGGAAGTGGGCAACGGTTGGTGGTGCGATCGACCCAGGCGAAGGTCCAGTCGAGGCTGCGGTTCGGGAGGCCAAGGAAGAAACTGGACTCGACGTGGGCATCGAGCAGTTGCTCGGCGTCGTCGGTGGTGGCAAGGAGTTTGAGATCACCTACCCCAACGGAGATCGTGTCGCTTATATCTCGACGGTCTACACCGCCCACGTCATCTCCGGCGAAATGCAAACCGACGGAGACGAAATAACTGAAGTCCGATGGTTCGCCGCACAGGAACTGGCCACCGCAGAACTCAACGCTTTCGCCCGCTCGCTACTCGCCCGATTCGACTACAAGCTCACCCCTTAGAGACTTCACGGTCTCGATATGAGTGAGACCACGCGAAGAGACTCGTCATTTCGGACCGTAGGACCCCCAACAGCTCACACAGTGGAACCGCGAGGGTACACGGGCGGCGCAGGGCCCCAGGTGTGGTGGTGAGAGGTGCGCGCCGCTTTGGCTGAAGTGCGCTACGTTCCGTCTGCCTTATCGACTAGTGATCGGACACGGAGGTCCTGACATGTGGGCACAGCTTATGAAGATGCGAACGAGGCCAGAGAAACTGCAGGACCTGCCGAGCATGTTTGACGAACTGCAGGCAGCCGAACAACCGGGCTCAGGTCTGGTGCGATCGGTGGCAATGCAGGACCAGCAAGATCCCAACCAGATCTATGTGCTGGTCATGTTCGAAAGCGAAGAGCAGGCCCGAGCCCGCGAACAGGACCCGCGACGCAAAGCGCTCCTGGAGTCGGTCCAAGCACAGATGTCTGAAGTCTTCGAGGGTCCGCCAGAGTTCGTCGATCTCACAGTCATCCGGGACGTCGCTCAGTAGCAGGACCTGTTGCAACTTCCGGTCAGGTTGGCGGAAGCCAGTGGCGGATTGCTGTCAGTTTGATGCGCTGCTGAGGGCCAGAACTAACACCAATCCGCCATTCGCGTCATCCACAGGTTGATGCTTCCGCGGAATCCACAGGTTCCCGCTACCGACGTCCTGAGGTCGGTGCCCAGCGAGCGCGGGTGAAGTCCACACGATCGCCAGCTGCATTAAGTGGTGTCCGCTCACTGCGGAGTCGTTTCAGCGCTTCGACGGCGACCGCCTCCGCCGGTGTTCCGTCCGCGCGGACCACGCGCCACCACGGCACACCTGATCCGAAGTGCGACATCGTGTGCCCCACCTGTCGAGGGCCTCCCGCACCCAACGTCACTGCAACATCGCCATACGACATGGCTCGGCCCCGAGGAATCTTGGCCACGAGGTCCAACACGTCTTCAGCGAACGGTGATGGGAGTCCCCTTTCAGGCATGCGACAACCCTAGGCCGACGCGAACCCGCCCGCTCGATCCACAGACATTCCCTATGGGACGATCACCCGGTGGAGGGCAGCGCCGATACTGGGAGCACCACCTCTGGTGACCTCGCAGTCCCACCGACAAGCGTGAGCAGAAGACCCACCCCGCAAGTTCCGGCCGTTCCACTTCCTCCGGCCCACGTGGTGGAACCCGAAATGCCTTCACGCATTCGACGCCCCAATGACGCCGTGCGCTTTATGGCATGGCTGACGGTCACTGCGCTGCTGTTGGT
>DATKIY010000056.1:0-12619 GCA_035543875.1 Actinomycetes bacterium
ATATGCGACCCGAGGAGGACACACGTGATTGCAGTGCTCGGACTGATCCTTGGGATAGCTCTTGGACTTGTACTGCAACCTACGATCCCGCCTGAGCTCCAGCCCTACCTACCCATTGCCGTAGTGGCTGCGCTCGACGCGGTGTTTGGTGCGTTTCGTGCCCTCCTCGACGGAATCTTCAACGATCGGGTGTTTGTCATCTCTTTCATTGGCAATGTTCTAGTCGCGGCTTTGGTCGTGTTTCTCGGTGACCAACTTGGTGTTGGGGCACAGCTGTCGACCGGGGTTGTGGTCGTACTTTCCATCCGAATCTTTGCCAACGCTGCCGCGATTCGACGACACCTGTTCCACGCCTGATGTCCATATCTGATCCAGCGACTCGCGCAGCGCCGACAGAGCCGTCGGCGTGGCACCGCGTGCGAGAAGCCTTGCGACTCCATCCGTCGCGCGGACAGTTCGTCGTGGCGGCATTGCTGTTGGTGCTTGGATTTGCGCTTGCGGTACAGGTGCAGTCGACCCAAGACCTCACGCTCAGCAATGCCCGTTCGAGTGACCTCGTGCGCATCTTGGACGACCTTGGAGAACAGCGAGTCAGGCTCAACGCCGAGGCGTCTGGGTTGGAGTCGACGCTTCGAGAACTGCAAACTGGCGCTGACCAAGCCGGCGCCGCACGCGCGGCTGCGAGAGATCGGCTCGAAACCCTTGGGATTTTGGCTGGCACGGTCCCCGCAGAGGGGCCAGGGGTCACACTTACTGTGGCGGATCCGTTGGGCGAAATCATGGCCGCTGACCTGCTTGATGCGGTACAGGAGTTGCGTGATGCAGGCGCCGAGGCGATTCAGATCGATGACATACGGGTTGTCGGCTCCACATCGTTTATCGACTCACCAGACGGTGTTGTCATCGACGGTCAGGTCGTGAGTTCGCCCTACACCATCTCGGCGATTGGTGACTCGGCAACTCTGGCATCGGCGCTGGCAATCCCGGGTGGGGTCATTGAGTCCATGACGGAGGCCGGGGCTCGGCCCGCGGTGGTCCAATCTGATGCGATCAAGGTTGACGCGTTAAAAGCCGCTCCCGAAGGGTGAGTACGCTCGCCCGTCGTAACGTCCGATTTGCCAGCCAGCTAGAAAAACGGAGGCAGCCCGTGTACCCCGAAGACCTGAAGTACACGTCAGATCACGAGTGGATTCGTGTCCTGTCTGATACAACGGTCCGCTTTGGCATCACCGACTACGCACAAGATGCCCTCGGGGACATCGTCTACGTCTCACTGCCTGAGGCAGGTGCCAGTTTGACTGCGGGGGACACGTGTGGCGAAGTTGAGTCGACCAAGAGTGTGAGCGACGTATACGCGCCGGTCACCGGCACGGTTAACGCCCGAAACGACGGCTTGGTGGCCACCCCTGAGGTGGTCAATGCTGACCCCTACGGCGAGGGCTGGATGGTCGAGGTCGAGCTGGCGGACCCGTCGCAGTTGGCTGGCCTGATGGACTCCGCGGCCTACGCAAGCCACGTCGCCCAGGCCTGACGCTCGCTCCTGCTGGGGTCGGTTGGCCATCCGAGGGCGTACTGATGCTGGCCGTTTCGGCGCCCGATGTGATGGCTCTAGAGTTGGGCTGACGGTCGGGTTGACCCGGCGCTCTGCTCCTGCCTAGGGTCGTCCCCGCCTCAACCTCCACCTGAGCCTTGCGGTTATCTGGTCTGACAGGGAGTTCTTCGATGCCGGTCTGCCCGCACTGCGGCCACGACACCAGTGACGCCGACGCGCGGTTTTGTCCAGCGTGTGGTCGCTCCCTTACCGACACGCCAGCGGTCGACGCAACCTCGTCGTTGAATCTGGGGAGTACGCCCCGAGAGGGTGACGATGCCGACGCTGACAGTTCTCTGGTCGACACGGCCGTCATCGACCGGCTGCAGCCTGGCTCGGCCCTGCTTGTGGTTAAGCGCGGGCCGTCTTCTGGCGCGCGTTTCTTGCTCGACGCAGATGTCACCACTGTCGGCCGACATCCCGACAGTCACATCTTCCTTGACGATGTCACCGTCTCTCGACGTCACGCAGAGTTTCGCCGCGACGCTGGTAGCTATCGCGTGCACGACAGCGGGAGCTTGAACGGGACGTATGTCAACCGGTCGCGTATTGACGATGCACGCCTCGCCAATCATGACGAGGTCCAGATCGGAAAGTACCGACTCGTGTTTTTCTCCGGACCGTCCGCCGCAGCTGCCGAAGGAGCGCAGTGATGGGTGCCGCAGTTCCCACTAGGGCCTACATGAGCATCGGCGAAGTGCTCGCCGCACTTCGCCCAGATTTTCCCGACGTCACGATCTCCAAGATCCGTTTCCTGGAATCAGAGGGACTCGTGGAGCCGCAACGCACCCCGTCTGGGTATCGCAAGTTCACTCACGACGACGTCGCGCGCCTTCGCTATGTCCTCGGCGCCCAACGCGATCACTACCTGCCACTCAAAGTAATCCGCGACCACCTTGCCGCCATTGACCGTGGTCTTGAACCACCAGATGTGACGGGTGCGGGACCCCGTGTTCCGGTATCGGTCGTCAACGCTGACGGGTACCCGACAGCTGATGGGTTTGGTCGCGGCGGCGGCGAGCTTCGACTGTCTCGGGACGAACTCATCGACGCTGCTGGTATCGAAGAGAAGGTCTTCACGGCCCTGGAAAGCTACGGGCTCGTTCAAGCCCAGCGCGACGGTGTCCATTACGACGGCGACGCCTTGATCGTTGCGAAGACAGCGGCCGAGCTCAACGCTTTTGGATTTGAAGCCCGCCACCTCCGGGCCTTCAAGGCGGCTGCCGACCGCGAGGTGGGCTTGATCGAGCAGGTCGTCACGCCATTGCTTAGGCAACGTGGCTCCGAGGCTCGAGCAAGAGCTGAGGAGACCGTTCGTGAGCTGGCTGCACTGTCGGTCCGACTCCATGCCGCGTTGGTGAAAAGCCAGTTGGACCCAGACATTCGTCGGTGAGCACCCCCGACTGGCGCGGAGTAGGCTGGCAAACGTGAATCAACTGGACGTTGTGGGCGTGCGGGTCGAAATGCCGTCGAACCAGCCCATCGTGCTGTTGCGCGAGAGGGGTGGCGAACGTTTCCTGCCCATCTGGATTGGGGCGGTTGAGGCCACCGCGATTGCATTTGCCCAACAAGGTGTGGTGCCGGCACGTCCGCTGACTCACGATCTGCTCCGCGATGTCATTACCGCCCTGGACCGCCCGATCGAGAAGATTCACATCACCGATCTGCGGGAAGGGGTCTTCTTCGCCGAGCTCCACTTCGCCGACGGTGTGATCGTCAGCGCCCGGCCATCCGACGCGATCGCCTTGGCGCTGCGCACCAACACCCCCATTTTCGGTGGCCTTGAGCTGCTTGACGAGGCTGGGATCATGATCCCAGACGAAGCAGAGGACGAGGTCGAGAAGTTCCGGGAGTTCCTGGACCAGATTTCGCCGGAGGACTTCGAGAGCGGCGCAACCGGTCCCGAAGAGGGAGCGGCCGAGTCCTAACCCTCAACCTCTGGTTGACGGTTGGATTTCCCGTCGGACCGGGCAGGCTGGACGGCGTAGTTGCTCCGGCGTGTCGAGGGCGAGTGCGTTGACGTTGCCCGGCGGCCGTCCTACCGTGCCGTTACGACACCGCAAACTTCACCTGTGTACTTCTCCGGGATTTCCCCGAACCGTCCGACACAGGAACGCGGTCGAACGGAGGTCAGCGTGACCACAACCGGTGATACCCCCACGGGGGTCCCAGGGGCTGGTACGCCTGACGACGAAGCACGCCTAGCCGCAGCAGCTCGCCGAGCCAATGAACAGGGACTGCTGTTCGCTGACGACGTCCGGGCGTTACCAGAAGACATTGGTTATCGCGGGCCAACGGTTTGCGCAGCGGCGGGCATTACCTATCGCCAGTTGGACTACTGGGCGCGTACCGGTCTCGTGGAGCCAGGTATTCGTGCAGCAAGCGGTTCGGGCACCCAGCGGCTCTACGGTTTCCGTGATGTCCTGGTTCTGAAGATCGTGAAACGACTCCTCGACACCGGGGTCTCCCTTCAGCAGATTCGTGTCGCCGTCCAGCACCTACGTGACCGCGGGATCGATGACCTCGCGCAAATCACGTTGATGAGCGACGGCGCATCCGTCTACGAGTGCACCAGCGCCGACGAAGTGATCGACCTGGTTCAAGGCGGACAAGGTGTGTTCGGGATCGCCGTCGGACGGGTCTGGCGAGAGATCGAAGGCAGTCTGGCTGACATGCCAGGCGAGAGTCCGGCCACCTCGGCAACCGAGGTCCTCTCCGATGATCCATCTGACGAGCTAGCTCAACGCCGCCGCGCCCGCACTGCGGGCTAGGTCCGTCGCCCCCGTCTCGACAGGTACTCTTGTCAGGCTGTCGACCCCAGCGGAAGAGTTCTCTCGCAGCCAGCGAGGGCGCCGAAGGAGCAATCCTCCCCGGAAACTCTCAGGCATCAGGACCGCATGGGCGAGGCGCCTCTGGAAAGCGGGTCGTCGACCCCACCGACGGTGCAAGTGGCAAGAATCGGCGTGATGGCCAGCCTTTCCTGCCGCGAACCTCTCAGGTACCGATGACAGAGGGGGAGCCCCCGCTGTTGTCGTACTGGAGGCACCCGTGACCGATCCGCGCACCGTCCCGTCCGCGGCCCCCACATCTCCTGCTGCGGGTCTTCCCTCGCGTCGGCCGATTCGCGAGTTGGAAGCGGATATGCCCTTCGTGCGCCGGCACGTCGGTCCCGGCGACGCACAGGTCGCGCACATGCTGAACGCGCTCGGCTTTGCCGATCTGGACGCGCTGATTCAAGACGCTGTTCCGGACGTTATCCGGATGGAAAAGGCGCTGGACCTCCCGCCCGCTGCGTCAGAGGTCGAAGTCGTCGACGAACTGCGTGATATTGGTACGCGCAACGAGCCGATGGTCCAGATGATCGGCCTCGGCTACTACGACACGTTCACCCCTGCAGTGATTCAGCGTCGCGTCCTTGAGAACCCGGGCTGGTACACCGCCTATACGCCCTACCAGCCAGAGATCAGCCAGGGACGACTTGAGGCGTTGCTCAACTTCCAAACAATGATCGAAGACTTGACGGGGTTGCCGACGGCGAATGCCTCGTTGCTTGACGAGGCCACGGCGGTAGCTGAGGCAATGACAATGGCCATGCGCGCTGCGCGGGGCTCGCGCACACTCGTCGTCGACCGTGACGTGTTCCCACAGACCCTCGCGGTGCTTGCGACTCGCGCCAAGCCCTTGGGCATCACTATTGACGTCCGGGACCTGAGCGCCGAGCCTTTGCCCGACGACCTAGCCGGCGTGGTCATTCAGTATCCAGCCGCCAGTGGTGTGGTGCGTGATCCCAGGCCCGTTATCGAGGCAGCGCACGAACGTGGAGCAACCGCCATCGTGGTTGCTGACCTGCTTGCATTGGCGTTGCTACAACCACCGGGAGAGATGGGCGCTGACGTTGTTGTCGGCACGACCCAAAGATTTGGCGTGCCGCTCGGGTTTGGTGGACCCCATGCTGGGTACATCTGCGTGCGCTCCGGGCTCGAACGACAGCTGCCTGGGCGGCTGGTCGGTGTGTCCATCGATGCTGATGGGGCACCTGCTTACCGACTTGCACTTCAAACACGCGAACAACACATTCGGCGCGAGAAGGCAACGAGCAACATCTGCACAGCTCAGGTGTTGCTGGCGGTCATGGCCAGCATGTACGCGGTCTACCACGGGCCGGACGGGTTGAAAGGGATCGCGCAACGTACGCATCGGATGGCCGCGTTACTGGCGGCTGGACTTCAGCGCACAGGGATCGAGATTGTGCACCCTGACTTCTTTGACACGATCCATGTGCGTGTCCCTGGCCGAGCCGATGCGGTGATTGCGGCAGCGAGGCAGGCAGGCGTCAATCTCCGTCGGGTCGACGACGACACGGTCGGCATCAGCACCGACGAGGTGACTCTTCGTTCCGACATCATGCATGTTTGGGGTGCCTTCGGCGTCGACTTCATCGACGTGGACGAGCTCGACGGTGAGCTGCTCACGGGTGACTGGTTCCGCCTACCCACCACGTTGCGACGAAGCAGCCGTTACCTCACGCATCCGGTGTTCCACAGCTACCGCAGTGAGACCGAGATGCTGCGCTACTTGCGACGACTGCAAGACAAAGACATCGCGCTTGATCGCGCAATGATTCCGCTGGGCTCATGCACTATGAAGCTGAACGCCACGACGGAGATGGCAGCCATCAGTTGGCCGGAGTTCGCGAACATCCATCCCTTTGCCCCAATCGAGCAGGCGAGCGGCTACTTGGAGCTCATCGAGCAGCTTGAGCAGTGGTTGGTGTCAATCACGGGTTACGACAGGGTCTCCTTGCAGCCCAACGCAGGCAGTCAGGGCGAGTTTGCTGGACTGCTCGCGATTCGCGCTTATCACCAGGCGAATGGGCAAGGCGAGCGCGACGTGTGCCTGGTGCCTGCGTCGGCCCACGGTACGAATGCTGCCAGCGCGGTCATGGCCGGTATGCGCGTCGTCGTGATTGTGACTGACGACGAGGGCCATCTCGAACTTGACGACCTCAAGGCGAAGATCGAACAGCATCACGAACAGTTGGCCGCCTTGATGATTACGTATCCGTCCACTCATGGCGTGTACGAGTCCGAAGTTAGCGACGTGTGCGCGCTAGTGCACGATGCCGGCGGACAGGTCTACGTCGACGGTGCAAACCTCAATGCGTTGGTTGGGTTGGCTCAACCTGGACGATTTGGTGCAGACGTCTCGCACCTGAACTTGCACAAGACGTTCTGCATTCCGCACGGCGGCGGTGGACCAGGGATTGGACCCATTGGCGTTCGTGAGCATCTGGCCGCTTACTTGCCCAACCACCCCATGGTCCCGCAGGCAGGACCAGAAACTGGCGTTGGGCCAATCACCGCTGCACCGTGGGGGTCAGCCGGAATCCTGCCGATTTCATGGGCATACATCCGGTTGATGGGTCCCGACGGGCTGACCCAGGCAACCAAGACCGCAGTGCTGTCTGCCAACTATCTGGCTCATCGACTAAAGGATTACTTCCCGGTGCTGTACACCGGCGACACCGGCCTTGTCGCGCATGAGTGCATTCTCGATCTACGTGAGCTCACCAAACAGACCGGCGTAACCGTCGACGACGTCGCCAAACGCCTCATCGACTACGGCTTCCACGCTCCGACCATGTCGTTCCCGGTGGCCGGCACGCTGATGGTCGAACCCACCGAAAGCGAAGGGCTCAGGGAGATCGACCGGTTTGTGGATGCGATGATCGCCATTCGTGGCGAGATCGACCGAGTCGTGGCCGGCGAATGGCCCGTTGAGGACAGTCCCCTCCGGCACGCACCGCACACGGCGACCAGTCTGCTCGACAGTTGGGATCGGTCCTACTCCCGCCAGGAGGCGGCGTACCCAGTGCCATCGCTGCACCTAGACAAGTACTGGCCGCCAGTGCGTCGGATCGATGGCGCTTACGGCGATCGCAACCTGGTTTGCTCGTGTCCGCCGCCGGAGGCCTTCGCCGAGTAGCGCGACGGATCACCTGACCGGAATTCTTCGTTCTTCGTTGTTCCTTGTACGTGCGAGGATGCGAGGGTGTCGTATATCGCGGGGGTCGCAGGTGCTCTAGGGCCACACCGCTACGCCCAGTCGGAGATCACGGAGGCGTTCGGTCGCTTGGTGCTGGGTGAACCGGCCGGGTCGACTTCCAGCCAGCTTGCGATGCTGGAACGTGTTCACGCCGCGACTGGCGTGGAGACCCGTCACCTAGCAATTCCGCTGCCTGCCTACGAGGGGCTGGAGAGTTTTCAACAAGCCAACGACATCTTTCTCGACGTTGGTGTTGACATGGCGGGACGGGCCATAGACGCGGCGCTCAACCAAGCTGGCATCTCGGCCAGCGCCGTTGACCTCATCGTCAGTGCCACGGTGACCGGCGTCGCTGCGCCGAGCCTGGACGCTCGTTTGGTTTCCCGCTTGGAGTTGCGTGACGACGTTAAGCGAGTTCCTATCTTTGGCCTGGGGTGCGTGGCCGGGGCAGCCGGTATCAGTCGACTGTTCGACTACTTGGTGGGGCACCCCGACGACATCGCGGTCTTAGTGTGCGTCGAACTCTGCTCTTTGACGGTGCAGCGAGATGACTCATCCATGGCGAACGTCGTAGGTTCTGGCTTGTTTGGTGACGGTGCGGGAGCGGTCGTGATGGTGGGGGAGCGCCGAGCGGAAAGTATGGAACTAGTCGGACCACGCGTCGTGGCTACCCGCTCGGTGTTCTATCCAGACACCGAACGCGTGATGGGCTGGGATATCGGTGGTTCGGGTTTTCGGATAGTTCTCGCACCAACAGTAGCCGACATTGTCGAGGCAAACTTGGGCGACGACGTTAAGCGCTTCCTGGCTAGCCGGGGGATCGATCGCAGCGAGATCGACCTATTCATTGCGCACCCAGGCGGACCGAAGGTCCTTATCGCCATGGGGCAGGCCTTGGACGTGCCGCAGTCGAAGCTGCAACTGACCTGGGATTCGTTGCGCGACGTGGGAAACCTTTCGTCTGCGTCCGTGCTCCATGTCTTGCGTGACACCATCGCCGCCCACCCGCCGAAAGGAACCGAAAAGGCAGTCGCGCTGGCAATGGGGCCTGGATTCTGTGCTGAGCTTGTGCTTCTGGAGTGGTGATCGGTGAACTCAACCGGTTGGTATCTCCTGCTTATTGCCGCCGTCGCCTGCGAGCGACTCGTGGAGCTGGTTGTCTCAAAACGCCACATCGACTGGGCTCGTGAGCACGGTGCGACCGAACGAGGATTCGGTCACTACCCCTTCATGGTGTCGTTGCATGTTGGCTTGTTGGTCGGTTGTGCCGCCGAGGTCTGGTTTCTTCAGCCACCGTTTTACCCATGGTTGGGCTGGCCGATGCTTGGCCTGGTGCTGCTTGCTCAAGCCCTGCGGTGGTGGTGCATTCGTACCCTCGGACCGCACTGGAACACCAGGGTCGTGGTGGTCCCTGGGACAACGTTGGTCGACCGCGGCCCGTACCGATGGATGTCACACCCGAACTACGTGGCCGTCGTGATTGAAGGAATCGCACTACCGCTTGTGCATACCGCGTGGATCACCGCGGTCATTTTTACCTTCGCCAACGCCCTGTTGCTGCGAGTGCGCATCGTCACCGAAAACGAGGCTCTGCGTGAGCTCACTACACCAAATCACAAAGACGCGGTGTCTCCGTGACAGCTGGAGTAGCCAACGACTTCGACATCATTGTCGTTGGCGGTGGGCCGGTTGGTCTGGTAGGTGGTCTGGTCGCTGCGATGTCAGGGCTCCGCGCGTGTGTTATCGAATCTCGTGGCGAGCCAGTGGACAAAGCATGCGGAGAAGGCTTGATGCCGCATGCTTTAGCACTGCTCGATGGACTTGGGGTTGACCCACCCGGGGAGCGTTTCGATGGAATCAGCTACCTGAGCGCGAGTGGAGGCGACCGAGCTGTTGCTCGTTTCACCGGTGCGCCAGGTCGCGGGGTACGTCGGGTTGTCCTTCACGAGGAGCTCGTCAGGCGCGCCAAGGAGCTAGACGTTGCCTCTCAAACCGGCCGGGTGGTGGGTATTCAGCAGTCGCTGCAGCATGTGGAAGTGAGGCTCAGCGACGGTCAGCGTTTAAGCGCTCGGTACGTGTTGGGGGCCGACGGCCTCCTGTCAACCGTCCGCCGACAATTTGCTGTATCTCCAACAGCGGCAAAGCATCCGCGCTATGGGCTGCGGCAACACTTCGAAGTGGCTCGGTGGTCCGACTTTGTCGAGGTGCACTGGGGTGAACGGGCGGAGGCCTATGTCACGCCGGTCTCAGGAAACACGGTAGGAGTGGCTTTGCTAGGGCCGCGAGCAATGGGTGACTTCGCACAACGGCTGAGCGACTTCCCGGCACTGTCGAACCGGTTGAGGCAGGCTCGCGCGACGGGGAACGTTCTGGGTGCTGGTCCACTCCGCCAGAAGGTAGCCAGACGCGTCTACGGTCGGGTGTTGCTTGTCGGCGACGCGGCTGGCTATGTCGACGCACTGACAGGGGAAGGACTGTCCGTTGGATTCGAGAGTGCTCGCGCCGCTGTCGAATCGATCCTGTTGGAGAATGCACAGTCGTACGAGCAGGAATGGAAGTCCATCACCCGCCGGTACCGGTGGATGACACTTAGTTTGTTGGCGGCAACTCGACAGCCGCTGATCCGACGCACGTTGGTTCCACTGTCTGCCAGGCTTCCCAACGTATTCAGTAGCGCCGTCAACGCGCTCGCGAAATAACAAGTCATACCTAGAGAGGTCAGGTGCGTCCCTCTGACTCCTGCGCGTCGTACAACGTTTGCTGCTCGTGGCGCTCTTGGTACATCCACGTCGCGTGCCGGACGAGATATCCAGCACCTACGGCAGCCCACACCACGCGGTCGTCGTCATCGATCAAGAGTGCCACTGGTGCGGTCCGACTCAACCGATTGAGCTCCTCGAGTTTGGTCATGCGAGCCGGGCGTCGGTCAGTGTCGCGGCGCATGACAAGCACTCCGGCAGGAAAGCCGTACCGGTCGAGCCAAGTTTGGGTGTCCAAGCGACACCGTTCGGGCCGCCCCGTCAAATAGACGATGTCGTGGCCTCGTGCCAGGTCGAGTGCGACCTCGAGACCTTCTTCGAGCAGTGGGTCGTCCGGCGCGTCGCCGAAAAAAGCGTCCCAGTTCTTGGGTCGGGAGTCCAGATGGTGGAGTCGATGCCTGACATCGGCCAGCACGCCGTCGATGTCTAGGACGGCCAACTGCCGTCCTAGACCGCCCGCTTCGTCCTGAGGGTCGGAGTCGAGGTCAGGCACGCCAAAACGGTACCCCTCGTCCGCGATCTGGAAGGGACGCATGAAGGGACGCGCCGAGCGGATGCGGGAACTTGTGGCACAGACTCGTCAGCTCGGCGTCTGCCCGGCTTTTAACCAAGCTCCGACTCGACAAACGACGTCATCCCGACACCGAGAGGAAGCGCGCGCCGAGTGTCATTGGCAACTCGAATTGTCACGGGAATGATTGTCCAGGGTTACTCGCTGTGTGCGGGCCATTGGGCTTGCGCGTCGGTGCGCCTGTCAGTCCGTTCGTTTTGCTTGACGCAGCGCTGAATCGCAAAACAGGATGGCCATACGCCCGGGGGACCGCGCGTCAACGGCAACCTTTACGAAGGCGGAATCATGAAGCTTCGGGCGACCGCGTCAGCCATGTTTGTCATACCAGCACTGACAGGGGTAGTTCTGGTATCGACCGTGGCTCCTGCCGCGGCGAAGGCCGCGCCTGATGTCCTACTTGAGAACCTTTCGTCACCGAAGGGGCTTGCGGTTGGTCAGGACGGGAATCCGATCGTCGCGCAGGGGGCCTTTGGTCCGCCAGGGCCAGTGCTGAGTTACACGCTGCACGGACGCGGCCACGGCAGTACGTTCGACATCACCGAACCAACGGGTCTGGTCGACGTCGCCGAAGGCCCGTTCGGGGAAGGCTGGGGGCTCGGCGGAGGCATTTTGTACCGACAGGCTGCCGACGCAACGAGCCCCGTTGAGGTACTGAACCTTCGCGCGTACCAGAAGTCAGACCCAGACCCGTACAACACAAACGGACGGCCAGGGGAGTCGAACGCGTACGGTCTTACGGTCCTGCCCAACGGGGATGCGCTCGTCGCTGACGCCGCCGCGAACGACATTGTTCGAGTGACGCCCGATGGCGACGCTTGGACCGTTGCGCGATTCGACGCACGCGTGGTCTCCACCGACCAAGCGCCGCCCAACCTGGGCCTGCCGCCGGCGATGCCGGCCGAGGCGGTCCCAACGTCGGTGACGAACGGGCCAGGTGGGGACGTCTTGGTCGGCCAGCTCGTGGGATTCCCATTCCCTGTCGGGGATTCGAACGTATGGCGGATCGACCCGGACGCGAACGGTGTCCTGTGCTCGGTAGACAACCCAGAACAAGGCTGCTCGGTCTACGCATCCGGTTTCACGGCGATCCAGGACGTCGCCTACGACGGACGCAACCGCACGCTCTATGTCTACCAACTGGCTGCGGATGGGGTTTTTGCCTTTGAGGAAGGCCTGGGAACAGGCGTGTTCCCGGACGCCGTCCTAACCCAACAAAAGGCTGGCAAGCGAACCGAACTGGCGGCAGGTCAGTTGTCGCAGCCTGGCGGCGTTGCTGTGGGCCGCGCTGCTGGCCAAGTGCTGGTGACTGACGGGGTCTTTACGTCGGGGCGCCTGCTGCTGGTCAAGAACTAGGACGAGCCAGTCGGTCATAGGCGGGGCAGGGCCCGGGCAGTCACTGGGCCAATACCCGTCTGAGGTAATTGACATAATGTAGATTATCGGCGGTTAGCCACTAGACGGATAGTGCCGCGATGCAGCAGTTGGCTGTGAAAAGCCGCGTTCGAATACAGGCCGCCCGAACGCGCGCAATCGACTCCACCCTGAATGCGGCGGCAGGGCTCGGTCTCGTGACAACTGCGGCCATTGGCGACTCGTCAGCTTTCCTCTGGCGTGATTCCGCGGAATCCACAGGCGAATTCTTATCGCGCGTGG
>DATKIY010000057.1:0-6758 GCA_035543875.1 Actinomycetes bacterium
GCAAATTATTGTTGCCCCGAGTGTTGCCTCCACCCTGTTGAAATCGCTGGTCTGGGTGGGGGTGATTGGGGCTGGAATCTTACTCCTGGTGCTCGGGGGGCTGCTGTTGCTCATCGGTCTGCTTCGCAGACGTCGAAACCAGCCGGTAACAGTTCCTGTGCAGCCGGCAGGTTGGTTTGCGGACCCGCGAGGTGAGGCGTCACTGCGATGGTGGGACGGGACTCAGTGGACCGAGCACATTTCTTAACGGACGGGGTGCTGAAATCCATGGCCGCTGGTTGGACAGCCCGCCACGCGTCTGATTATCAGAATATATGCGGGCAAGTCTCGGAGGCTGCTTCAGGCCGTGCGCGGGGCATCAACGATCTGCTCGTAGGTGCGCATAGGCTCCAACTGTGGGTGCCCGATTTGTCGGTTCAAGCCGTTGCGGCGCCGGTCTACTATGCGACGGAGGTCGGCTATGACGCGATCAGTTGCCATGGCATTGTGCGGCTCACTGCTCGTGGGTACCGCGGTGGTGGGACTGCCAGCGAGTGCCAACGTGCCCGCTGGGGGTGCACCTTCCCGAGATCGCATAACCGTTTCGGCGCAGCGAGCCGAGCCGGTGTCGAAGCTGAAGCCGAGACTGGTTCGCAAGTACATTCCATTTGGACACCGCCGCAAGATGCAGATGGCCCGCTACTCAAAGCGTCACTACGGTCACCGCGCCTACCACCTGCGTCACCCTCGGGTCATTGTTGAGCACTACACCGATGGCCCGACGATGATGAGCGCCTGGTGGACGATGGCGAACAACACTAAGAACCTTGGGGAGTTCCCCGGTGTCTGCACGCATTTCATCATTGACAAAGACGGGCGAATCTACAGGACTGTGCCCCTCAACCTGCGCTGCCGGCACACGATCGGTCTTAACCAAACAGCGATCGGAATTGAACACGTTGGAACTTCCGACCACCAAGTTCTCAGCCGCCATCATCAACGTCGGGCTTCGTACCGGCTGACCCTGTGGCTCATGGCCAAGTACAACATCCCGGTTAAGAACGTCATTGGCCACGGGGAAAGCCTGTTGAGCCCGTATCGGCATGAGAAGTACCGATCGTGGAAGTGTCTGACCCACACTGACTTTTCGCATCGCACAATGCATCGATACCGAGATCGGTTGCGGACGGCCGCCCGCCGGCACGGCGTGCGCGTTGGCCATCGACCGCACTGGGTCGACATCGGCTGTTGAACGAGGACTCGGTAGGTGTAGATGGTTGACCAGGACGACGTGCGGCGCCTCGCTATGACGCTGCCCCAGGTAGCGGAAACCACTGATCGGTTCGGTTTCGGGGTCATGCATCGAGGCAAAATCAAAGGGTTTGCTTGGGTGTGGTTAGAGCGGCTCGAACCCAAGAAGCCGCGCCTGCCTAATCCCGACGTCTTAGGCGTTCGCGTTTCGGGGCAGGAGGAGAAAGAGATGCTCTTAGCCTCCGATACCGAGAAGTTCTTCACTGAGGACCACTACAACGGTTTCCCAGCAGTACTCGTTCGTCTGGCAGCCGTTGACGAATCCGAACTTCGCGAGCTGCTCACCGATGCCTGGCGTTGCCAAGCTCCCCGAGCCCTCGTCAAGGAGTTTGACGTGGTGGAGTGAGTCGACGCAGATAGCTGCTCCCCGATCGATGCTCCCGACGAGCGTGACCATAAGTTCGTGAGCGCGGAGCCAGCACTGTGAACAGAGATGACGGCCGTGAGGGGATAAATGCGACAGTTCACGCACTCTGAAGTGTGGATGGTTTTCGATCGCTGGTTAAACGATCGACGCCACTTGTTTCGTGCGGGGTGTCACTACCCACTACCGCTGCGTAGGGGATAGGTTTGTCCGCGTAGGGGGGACTTCCGGGTCAGCGCCAGTAATCGCTGAAAGTGGGGGTCTTGTGGTTCGTCTTACTCGTCGTCTGGGCGCTGTGTTGGTGCTTGGGCTGGCATTGACGGCGTGTCAAAAAGACCCGTCGACCACCGCCGAGTTTCTCGGCCCAAGCAACAGTGCTTTGGTGATTGGTTACTCCGAAACGTGCGCCCCCGTCCAGGGCGATGTCCAGTCTGCGGCGCGGAACAGCACCATCACTGTTGATGCCTCCAAGTTTCTGCCAGAAGAAACGGTGACGTTGCACTGGTTCGTCGATGCGCGACAACTTGAGGGCAGTTGGGAAAGCGTCGTCACCAATGCCGACGGAAAGTTCCAGACCGACCTTGATCTTCCCAAATCCGAACTAGAAGTTGGCGACCTGGTGGAGATATGGGCTCAGGGCCCAGGCAAGGACGGGATCATGGCCGTCACGGGAAAGGTCCCGATCGGGTCCTGCTAGCTGCCAGTGGTGACCGCTATACGTCAGCACCCGGCGTGATCGTCGGAGAAACTAACCGATCGGTCTCGTCGACAATCTCGACAGCGATCTTCTTCAGGTTGGGCTCGAACTGTTTGGCGTGGTGAGCACAAAAGTGGAGCTCGCCAGTGATCAACCGCACGCGTACATACGCCTGCGCTCCGCATCGATCGCAGCGGTCGGCAGCGGTCAACGGGCTTCGGGTGACAACGGCAGTGGTCACGGCGCCTCTCTCTCGTCCGGGGGACCCAATGAGGACTCCCAGTCAGAACAACATCCCACCACAGTCCGACGCTTCCCGCCGACCTATACGAAGGGGTTCGCCGATGGCGTACACCTTGACCTGAGTATGGGTGTGAATTGCGTCACGACACGCCGAATGACACAGGCCCGTAACCTCAGATCACCCGCTCGGGTGAACCGAAAACGGACACTGGCCGCGCCGCGCCGCCGTCGGGGGTGGTGGCAGATATTCTGGACCAGTGCAGGAAGGGTCCTGACCCTCGCCGTCCCGCTGCTTTTTGGTAATACCCCAAGATCGTCCAGCCGTGAAGATCACAAGGAGTCAGGTTAAGCGTGCCCGCACCCAGCAAAACCGTGAGCAAGCGCCCGACTGGCTACACCGCAAAGCACCTGTCGGTTCTCGAAGGGCTTGAGGCCGTTCGTAAGCGACCCGGAATGTACATCGGGTCCACTGATTCCAGAGGTCTGCTCCACTGCCTGTGGGAGATCATCGACAACGCCGTTGATGAGGCCCTGGCTGGGCACTGCCACCAGATCACAGTCGAGCTGCATCCCGACCAGTCAGTCGAAGTTAGCGACGATGGACGCGGTATTCCCGTCGACGTCGAACCCAAAACCAAGCTCACCGGTGTCGAAGTCGTCATGACCAGGCTGCACTCCGGTGGAAAGTTTGGTGGTGGCTCGTACGCTGCGTCCGGCGGACTCCACGGGGTGGGGGCTTCAGTCGTCAATGCGCTGTCGGCCCGTCTCGATGTCGAGGTCGACCGCGACGGCAAGGTCCACACGTTGTCGTTCTGTCGCGGAGTTCCTGGTGAGTTCGCAGGAGCAGACGAGACCGCGGTGTTCGTGAAGCGCTCTGGTCTCCGCATCGTCGGAAAGGTCCCAAAAAAGCGCACCGGTACCCGCATTCGATACTGGGCCGATCGACAGGTATTTCTCCAGGAGGCTGAGATCAGCCTCGACCAGCTGTACGCGCGAGCCCGCCAGACCGCCTTCCTGGTCCCCGGCCTGAGCCTCACGATCAAGGACGCTCGGACCACCGAAATAACCGAGGAGACCTTTCGTTTCGACGGTGGGATCAGCGAGTTCACCGAGTTCTTGGCTCCGGACGAGCCCGCGAGTGGGGTGATTCGGCTCCACGGCGTCGGGCACTTCCACGAGACGGTCCCTGTTCTTGATGCAAAGGGGCACATGTCCCCCCAAGAGGTCGAGCGCGAGCTCGTGGTCGACCTGGCGCTGCGTTGGGGGACCGGCTACGAGACCGTGGTCCGCTCGTTCGTCAACATCATCGCCACACCCAAGGGCGGGACGCACCTATCCGGCTTCGAACGCGGCTTGGTGCGCACGGTCAACGAACAACTACGTGCCGCGAAGCTGCTCAAAACCGCCGATGACGCCGTGGTCAAAGACGACGTGCTGGAGGGGCTGACCGCGGTGGTCACTGTGCGTCTTGCCGAGCCACAGTTCGAAGGCCAGACCAAGGAGATCCTCGGTACCTCGGCCGCATCTCGGATCGTCTCGCACGTCGTCCATCGAGAGCTGACCCGAGTTCTCAACTCGACCAAGCGAGTCGAGAAAGCGCAGAGCCGCATCATCTTGGAGAAAGTGGTTGGCGCGGCACGGACCCGTATCGCCGCACGTCAGTCCAAGGAGCTCCAGCGCCGGAAGAACGCGTTGGAGACCTCATCCCTGCCGGCGAAGCTCGCCGACTGTCGAAGCGACGATGTCGAGCGCAGTGAGTTGTTCATTGTTGAGGGTGACAGTGCACTGGGAACCGCGAAACTCGCTCGCTCGAGCGAGTTCCAAGCGCTGCTGCCTATCCGGGGCAAAATCCTGAATGTCCAGAAGGCTTCCGTTGCGGACATGCTCAAGAACGCCGAGTGTGCGGCAATCATCCAGGTGCTTGGCGCCGGGTCTGGACGAACCTTTGAGGTCGACCAGGTTCGCTACGGGAAAATCGTCGTGATGACCGATGCCGATGTCGACGGCGCGCACATCCGCACACTCTTGCTCACGCTGTTTCATCGCTATATGCGCCCCATGCTCGCCGCTGGACGCGTCTACGCGGCAGTCCCACCGCTGCATCGGGTCGAGGTCATCAATGGTGGCGGCAAGAAGAACGAGTACATCTACGCCTACTCCGACGCCGAGGTTAAGAAACTCCTCGCCGACCTTGAGCGGAAAGGTAAGCGCATCAAGGAGCCGGTCCAGCGATACAAGGGCTTGGGCGAGATGGACGCCGACCAGCTGCGTGAAACCACCATGGACCCGCGCCGTCGAACTTTGCGCCGAATCACACTGGCCGATGCCGAGCAGGGGTCTCACGTGTTCGATCTGCTCATGGGCAACGAGGTCGCGCCGCGCCGCGATTTCATCGTTGAGGGCGCCGCCGGGCTCGATCGGTCGAGGATTGACACCTAACCGCGACGACACCGGTCCACCCGACACCTAGCGGACGGGCATCAAGTTGCCCTAGTGTCGCGATTCATGTGCTGCATCGTCGCCCTGATGGGGCTGATTGGTCCCCGAGTTGCCTTCCTCTACGCGTGGTTGTTCACCAACCAGGTGGATCAGGCTTACGACGAGTTTTGGGTGCCGCTGTTGGGCGTCATCTTCTTGCCGTGGACCGCGCTGTTCTACGCGATCGCATACGCGCCTATCGGTGGCGTTGACGGAATCGGCGTGGTTTTCGTGGTGATTGGGTTGCTGCTGGACATTGCGACGTATGCCGGGAGCCCACGCGCCAGGGGTGCGTCAAGCGCGGCTTAGTTCAGTTTGCAGTTCCCTAGCGCACTAGCGGATGCAGCCGACCGGAAGCGAGGTCGACGACGGCTCCTTCGACGTTCAGCGTGTCGGGCAGCAGTGGATATGAGTTGATGCGAGTGAGGTCGCTGCGCAGTGCTTCGTCTTGGTCTGTGGCCGTTCTGAACTCAAGGCTGCGCGTGTCAACGCCAAACTTCTCGTCGATGAACTCGTGTATCTCGGCTTCACCCGACCCGATCATCCGGCACCCGGTGTGAGGCATTACCAGGACGCGGTCGACGCCCAGCAGGTAGACGGCCAGCACCAGCGTTCGCAGGACGTCTTCGGTGACTCGCGCACCAGCGTTGCGAAGGATCTTGGCGTCGCCGGGCCCAATCCCGAGGATGCTGAACGGGTCCACCCGGGAGTCCATGCACGTGATGACAGCAAGGCCGCGGGCCGCCTTGGCAGGTAGGCCGCCGTCACTGAAGGTGGCTGCGAACTCAGCATTTGCCGCGTAGAGGTCGTCAAACGCCCCGTTGCTGCTCACGTGGGTTCGTTTCCAGGAAGCCATTTGATGCCGCAGCCCATGCTGGGTCGATGTGGCTCCGGCACCGACTGGCCGCCGAGGATTCGGCTGATGGCGTCCTCCAGCAGCGAACCGTTTACGGGCTCGCCATTCTTAGGAGTGGCCGCGTCGAATGCGCCGCGATATGCCAGTTTTCGGTCGGGTCCGTAGACGAAGAAATCTGGGGTACAGACTGCGCCGAACGCGCGCGCAACCGATTGGTCGGCGTCGACGAGGTAGTCAAAGCGCCAATCGGCTCTGCGCGCTTGTTCGGCCAACAAGGCTGGCGCGTCGTCCGGATATGTTGCTGCGTCGTTGCTGCATACGGCAACAAAGCCAGCCGATGTTCGGGCTGCAACCGCCCCTAGCTCGCTTTCGATGTGTTGAACGTACGGGCAGTGGTTGCAAACGAAAGAGACCACCAGTACCGAGTGGTTTGCATAGTCATCGAGTGCATGGTGACGGCCAGCAAGGTCCGGGAGTTGAAAGGTTGGTGCCGGAGTACCGAGTGGGGCTAGACGTGATGCGAGTGCCATGCCTCAACCTCCTTGATCTGCACTCCGCTTACTTTCTCGAGTGATCATATGGTCACGGCTGTCGTCAGCCGCCGCCACTCCAGTGGCTCGCGCCCGCACGACTCCGGACGCGTCGTTTCAGACTGTGACTCGCTCACCTTGATGGTCACTGAGCGCGAGGCAGCCACCTGCTCTACGCCCTGTGGCGAGTCCATCGATCGGACTTCGAAACTGTCATCATCCAATGCGCGAACTTCATGGGCGACGGGCTGATGGAACTGCCAGTGTCTGAGTGCGGCTAGCTCACTGGCTTGCGCTTTC
>DATKIY010000058.1:0-3555 GCA_035543875.1 Actinomycetes bacterium
GACAGCCGGAGCAACTGAGTTAGAGAACAGGTAAGGACGTGCGCGCTGTTTGAGCAGCTCGACGATCTCGCGACGGGCTGAGACGTAACCACCGCTGGCGCCGCCAAGAGCCTTGCCCAGGGTGCCGGTGATGATGTCGATCCGATCCGAGACGCTGAACCGCTCTGGCGTTCCTCGACCCGTAGGACCCACGAACCCGACGGCATGCGAGTCGTCGACCATGACCAGGGCGTCATATCGGTCGGCGAGTGCGCAGATTTCGTCGAGCGGTGCGTAGTAACCATCCATGCTGAACACGCCGTCGGTAACGATCAGGCGGTAGCGCGCATCAGCTGCTTCTTTCAGCCGCGCTTCGAGCTCACCCATGTCGCGGTTGGCATAGCGGTAGCGCTTCGCTTTACACAGCCGAACGCCATCGATGATGCTGGCGTGGTTGAGCGCATCAGAGATCACGGCGTCGCTATCGTCGAGCAGTGCCTCAAAAACACCACCGTTCGCATCGAAGCACGAGGGGAACAGAACGGTGTCCTCTTGTCCCAGCCAGTGGCTGAGCCGTTGCTCGAGTTCGCGGTGGATGTCCTGCGTGCCACAAATGAAGCGGACAGATGCCATTCCGAAACCGCGGGAATCAAGCGTCCGTTTGGCCGCCGCGATCACATCGGGGTGGTCTGCGAGTCCGAGATAGTTGTTGGCGCACAGGTTCAAGATCGCGCGACCCTCAGTGTCCCGAACGTTGGTGCCTTGAGGGCTCGCGAGCAACCGCTCGGGCTTGTAAACGCCAGTGGCACGCATCTCGTCAAGACGCGTCCCCAGTTCGCTGCGCAGTTCGTCGAGCATGTCAGACCTCCGACCAATCCAAGAGCACCTTGCCGCAGTGGCCACTTTCGGCGGTGTCAAAAGCGGTCTCGAACTGGTCATACGAGAATCGATGCGTAATGACCGGTGAGATGTCGAGCCCAGCGTTGACCAACACCGACATCGCGTACCAGGTCTCGTACATCTCGCGGCCGTAGATGCCCTTAATCGTGAGCATGGAGGTAATGGTCTTCATCCAGTCGAACGGCGCGTCTCCGGTAGTTCCTGGCAGTCCCAACAGCGCGATACGCCCACCGTTGGCCATCGAGTCCAGCATCGAGCTCAGCGCCGCCGGGGCGCCCGACATCTCCAGCCCAACGTCGAAGCCTTCCTTCATGCCGAGGGACTTCATGACATCGTCCAGCTGGCGTTCGGTCGGATTTACCGCCTCTGTCACGCCGGTCTTGCGAGCTAGCTCTAGCCGGTATTCGCTGACGTCGGTGACCACTACGTGTCGTGCGCCCGCGTGGCGAACGACTAGTGCCGCCATGATGCCAATCGGTCCAGCGCCTGTGACGAGGATATCTTCGCCAAGAACGGGGAACGACAACGCGGAGTGGACGGCGTTTCCGAACGGGTCAAAAATTGCGGCGACGTCGACATCGAGGTCGGCGCGGTGACGCCACACATTGCCGGCAGGCACCACGACGAGTTCAGCGAAGCCGCCATCTCGATGTATGCCAACACCCTTGGTGTTCGGGCACAGCTGACGCCGCCCCGCGCGACAGTTGCGGCAACGACCGCAGACGATGTGGCCTTCGACGCTGACAAGGTCGCCAACGTTGATGCTGTCGACACCTGGCCCGATGGCTTCGACGTGTCCGGCGATCTCGTGGCCGAGTACAACGGGCGGTGTGACCATTGCCTGGGCCGAAGCGTCCCACGAGCGAATGTGCAGATCGGTTCCGCAGATGCCGGTGCGCGCGACTCGAATCAAAACCTCGCCGCTCCCGGGCTCCGGCTCCGGAACGTCGAGCAACTCAAGTCCAGGACCGGCCGTTCGCTTGACCAAAGCTTTCATTTCCCCGCCTTACAGACTCCGGGTCGTTGCGCCATAACTGACGCGGACCGCCGAGCGCACATCGCTCCGCGGCCAGAACAAGGCTGCCAGAGCGATTACGAGCAGTCCCAGGGCCCCCGCCAAAACCAATGCAGCGGCCGGTGTAGTGGCTGTCGCCACCGCACCCAGGCCTACTAACCCAACAATGGCCATCCCGTTGAAACCCGACCCCGCAATCCCGAACACCCGGCCTCGTCGTTGCTCTGGTGTGAGCTGCATCGACAGCGCCATCAGGGTTACGACGTACCCCTGGCATAGACCCGTGATGAACCACAATGCGGCGGCCACCACAAGCGGCGGCTCCATGGCGGTCGCGAGCATGGGCAGGGTCGATGCAATGGCCAACGGAAAGACCAGTCGAATCTGGCGGCCGATGGGGAGTCGCGCCACCAACAGCGCTCCTACGGCGGCACCCGCTGGTGTCGCTGCCAACAGTGCAGTTGCTGCCCACGGAGCCGCGCTCATCGATGCTGCGTAGGGCAACGCCACTGCGTCGGTGGCCACGAGCAGGGCAGCAGTTGCCCACAGGAGAAGGACGACCGCGCGAATCGACGGAGTCTTCATGACGGTGCGTAACCCGCCCTTGAAGTCGTGTCCGATGCGTCGCAGGCTGGTCCCTGGTGCAGCAGCTGGCGCACGGTGTGCCACAAACCCGAGAACGAGCAGGAAAGAAATCAGGAAAGTCACGGCATCGAACAGAAGCGCAAAGCTCGCCGACGTCAGACCAACTGCGACGCCACCGACAACAAAACCCAGAACCTGCACTCCCTGTTCGAAGGTTGAACCGAGACCGACAACGGCTTGGTACTCAGCGGGCGTGCGCGCGGCATCGGGCATCAGTGAGGAGCGGGCAGAAAGCGCCGGTGCAGAGAACAACTCGGCGGCAAGCAGCAACGCGAGGACCACTGCCAGCCGGGAGTCGAACGACACTGCGAGTGCCAACATGCCAATGAGCACGGCGCGGGCCACATCGGAGACCAACATCACGGTGCGCCTGGGGTAGCGGTCGGCGAGTGACCCCAGGACTGCGAACCCAAAGGTCGACGGCACATACGAAACGGCGAGAACCAATGCCGCAAGCAGCGCGTCCCCTTGCGACTCGTCAAGGACGTAGAGAGCGAGAACGGCCCGAGCGGCTTGGTCGCCGACCCCGGACAGCAGTCGGGCGGACAGCAACGCGACGAGCTCGTTGTTTCCTAGGATCGCGCGATAGCGCGTCGGACCCGCCGGCTGACTGTTCGGCTGGGTCTCGTGGCTCACTGGTAGAAAACCCTTTCGACCACGGCGCGGGCGCGCCTGGTAGTACGACGATAGTCCTCGATCAGCTCTCCAGAACCTCCCGACGCGTAACCCACGAGGCGTGCCACACCGGACAGCTCGCGGAGGTCGCGCGGCAGGCTGTCATCTGCCCGCCCACGTACGAGCACAGTGGCATTGCGCAACTGAGAGGCGAACAACCACGCCGCTCGCAAAGTGATCTCGTCGTCTCCGGAGAGCAGACCCGCGTCATGTGCTGCGGAGAGTGCAGACAGAGTGCTTGTGGTGCGCAATGATGGGACCGCTGCGGCGTGGCGGAGCTGCAGCAGCTGGACGGTCCACTCGACGTCGGCCAACCCCCCGCGACCAAGTTTGGTGTGGGT
>DATKIY010000059.1:0-8165 GCA_035543875.1 Actinomycetes bacterium
TGATCACCGCCTGCAACGCCAATACCCCTATGCCTTTGTTGAACTCTTCCAGCGGTGCATGCAGGACGAACGCATCGCTCAACGTCGAGACGTCTGAGACAGAAATAAGATTGCCGTCGCGATACGCCCCAGTGCCGGTTACGGCGTGGTAGCGGTTTCCGAGCGCTGGTGCGTCGGCAACTGCGACCACAACCCGGTCGCCCTCTTGAAGGGCGATGAGCGTCGTCCACAACGGAATGCCTTCTGCAAACATCCGGGTGCCGTCAATGGGATCCACGATCCAGGTTCGCCCGTTGTTGCCCGCACTCTGTCCGTGTTCCTCACCCTGAAAACCATCATTGGGGAACCGCTTCTCCACCGCAGAGCGGATTGCTGCCTCAGCCGCGCCGTCAAGGGCAGTCACCGGTGTTGCATCGTGCTTCAACTCGGTTTGAATCCGCCCACCAAATCCAGCAAGAGTTACCCGGGCAGCAAGGTCGGCAAGTTCATTTGCGAACGCGAGATCTCGTTCTCGGTCGGATTCCTGGGTCACAGTTCGGGGAGCGTAGCCCTATTGCGGCGCGAACACGATGGTCTTTGGAACCGGGTTGCCGGAAGGGCAGCAGGCACGGTGACCTTGCATCGTCGATGCGATTGGACCCACGATGTGACGATGGCCGACGCAACAACGACGCTTCGCGTCATGCAGTTCAACATAGAATTCGGTGGTCACGGCGTCGATTTTTCGAGTGTTAGCAAGGCCATTCTTGCTTGTGGAGCCGACGTCGTCGCCATTCAAGAGGGCTGCGCGACCATGCCAGAAATCGCGGCGGACCTGGGTTGGGACTATTGGGATGCACGTACCCAGGTGGTCTCGAATCATCCGTTATTGACGCCAGAGGTGGTTGCGCCAGGAACGATTCTGGTCGAAGTCGAAGCCGGCTTGGTGTTTGGTGTCGTCAACGTCCACCCACCGTCTCGCGGCTACGGTCCGACCCGCTTGGGCAAGGGAGCCCCGACCGCCAAAGTCCTGCAACGCGAATCGAGAGTGCGCCTTCCCTCGGTCGAGGCGGCGCTCAGAAGCGCAGAAACCCTTACAAAACAAGGGATTCCGGTTGTGCTGCTCGGAGATTTCAACGCTCCATCACACCGCGATTGGACGGCCGAAACAGTTGGTTTGCGAACTCATGTCATAAGTCCAATGAGTTGGCCGACGAGTCGCGCAGTTGAGTCAGCGGGGTTGACTGATGTCTATCGCGCGATCTATCCAGACCCCGTCGCTCGGCAGGGACTGACCTGGCCGGCCGACCGTCCGTTCGTCAAGGGCTACAACCCCGGAGCGGCGGGTAAGTCAGCGGACCGCATCGACTTGATGTACGTCTCCGACGGTGTTCGTCCGCTGTCGATTGAGATTGTTGGAGAAGCGCGGTCGGAGTTCACCGACATAAGTATTGACCCGTGGCCAACCGATCACAGGGCGCTGGTTGCCGAGTTAAAGATATCCCTGGGACATGCGCCAACGCTCGTCAGTGTTGACCGGAGGCGGGGTGAGGTAGGGCACAGTCGTATCGTTCGATATGTAAGTCAGCACGAAGAAGCGGCGAGCGTCGAGGTGCGAATTGCGAAAGCTGGCACGTTCGACTCAGTGAGCTCGCTTCGCCTTGAAAGTGGTAACACTGGCGTCGTTCCGTGGTCGACGGACCGGCTAGTGCCCGGTACCTATGATCTCGTGCTTGTTGACCAGGAAAATCGCGAACTTGCTCGTGCCACGTTTTGGTTAGTCGCGCCGGGTGAAAGCCCGAGGGTGGCGACCGATAAACCCGTCTACTCGGTGAGCGAGGCGATCGAAGCTTCCTGGACCAATGGGCCGGGAAACAAAAGTGACTGGATCGCCATCTTCGATCGAGGCGCGAGTCCTGAGAACTCAAAAGCGCGAGTTTGGGAGTACATCGATGCGCAGGTCGAGGGCCGGTTCAGATTCGATGCGCAGGTTCGACCACGTCGGTGGCCGGTCCCTGCTGGCGAGTACAGCGTGTACCTGATGCAGGACGACAGTTCGATCAAACTCTCCCAGGCCGACTTCACCGTAGATAGCATCCAACGATGAATAAGTCACCGGTCGGCCGGCTGCTCATCGGTTTGATAGCGGCCTTGAGCCTCGCGGGCTGCACCTCGGCACCTGAACCGGCGACGGACCGACCGGCAAGTCCCATCGAAGCGCCGACGACCGTTCGGTTGATGCAGTTCAACATTGAATATGGCGGAGACCGGGTTGACTTCGACAGCGTTTCGGCCGCGATTGAGGCGGCCGATGCCGACGTCGTGGCTATTCAAGAGGGCTACGGGAAGATGCCGGAGATTGCTGCCGACTTGGGCTGGGACTATTACGACGCTCGTACCCAGGTGGTGTCTCGCTACCCCTTGCTCAACCCGCCAGATCCAGATAGCGGTGCCATCTTTGTGGAGCTGGCGCCAGGCCAAGTCTTCGCGCTGTTGAACATTCACCTGCCGTCGACGCGCTACGGACCTAACCGGGCAGCTGCTGGGGCAACTGCCGAGGAGCTGGTTGATAACGAAGCAGGACGAGTCAAAGCTCTCGAACCAACGGTTGCGAATGCGTCGGAGTTGATGGGAAACGAGATCCCAGTTGTGATCACAGGCGATTTCAATGCGCCGTCGCACCGGGACTGGACAGCGGAGTCCGTGGGAATCCGTGACCACATCACTTCGGTCGTGGACTGGCCGACGAGTGAGATGGTTGAGGGCGCTGGGATGCGAGACGTCTATCGGACGATCTATCCCGACCCGGTCGCCGACCAAGGACTCACGTGGCCAGCCAGCCGGCCATTCGTCAAGGGGTACAACCCGGGTCCTGCTGGCAAGCCAGCCGATCGTATTGATCTGATGTACGCGGGCGGGAGCATCGAACCCACTGCCGCGAACATTGTTGGCGAGAAGGGATCAGAGTTCACCGACATCGCGGTTGCGCCGTGGCCATCAGATCATCGTGCGGTCGTTGCGACACTTGATGTTGTCCCGGGAACGCCACCGACACTGGTCTCGATCGATCAGCGTCTGGTTGACGTCGGTAGTGCGACGAACCTCTACTACTACGCCAGGAATGGCGACGCTGCGGAAATATCTGTTGTTCCTGTTGAGAAGAATGAGGCAACGCAACCGGCGGCGGGACAGCTGCTCGACGATCCGACATCCGGCCAATGGGAGTTGCCGACGTCTGAGCTCAAACCTGGTCAGTACAGCGTGAGTCTTCGGGCCGACGATGGCGGGGAGCTGGCAACGACGTCGTTGTGGCTGATCAAGCCGGGAACACCACCAGTAGTCGCTACTGGAAAACAGTCGTATAGGTCCGGTGAGCCCATTGATGTGACGTGGGACTTGGCCCCTGGGAGCAAGTGGGACTGGGTGGCGATCTACAAGCGGGACGCAAATCCAAATATTGCTTGGTACAAGGCGTGGATGTATACGGGCGCGACGGTCTCCGGCTCGGCGACGTTCGATGGGTCCCCTGCGCGGAAGTGGCCGCTACCAGCTGGAAGGTACAGCGCGTATCTGATGTTGGATGACAGCTACGTAAAGCTGGCGGGGAGCGATTTCACGGTGACCAAAAAGGGCGCTCAGAACGGCAACTAGGCGGTCGGAGAATCGGCGTGGCGCTCCCCAGAATTTGGTCGGTCTGCGAACACAATGGGATGAGTCCCCTCCAGCCAAGAGATGGAGGGGCTCATCTGTGTCTAGACACAGGCAGCGTTCATGACGAAGCCCCTCCTACCAAGAGTGGGAGGGGCTCGCCGGTCTGACCGAGGCCAGACCATGCCGTCGATCATCACACCTACCGGGTGATTCCCTAGGTTGCCCTTCGGGTCAGCCGGTCCGGAGGTTGCCCTCCGGTGCCGATGCGTCGATCAGCGACGTAGGGAGAGTTCTACGCCCAACTTTGATACGTGGCAAGGGGTTCCTGGCAACAATTTTGGGAAATTACTTTGTGCACATGGTCGTCCACAACCGCCCGCGCTTGCGTCCCCAGCTCATCCCCAACGTCGTCCACATCAGCTGTGGATGAGTAACCGCCCTGACACGCAACTCGTGATCAGTGCCGGCTGGCTAACTAGCCACCGTCTGCGTCGATAGCACGAGCGACTTCGGCAGACACCGGGGTCACGATGTAACCGGACGCCATGTCGCCGATCACACGGAGGTCGTCCGGCGCTTGGTCCACCAGAAGTGCCACGTACGCGCAAATGACCGCGTCGATGCAGTCCTCAACACGTTTCAACTCGACTTTTCGGGTCGCATGTTCGACGGATTGTCGAAGGGACATCCAGTCAGGATGCGCCGTGACCAACAGCTGAACAGGGGCACTCTGAAGTGACTCAATCATCCCGATGAGTCGAATTGACTCTTCGCGAAGAAACTCAAAGCTGCGCCCTGACTTGTGCTTGTACTGCACGATCCGAGACAGATTGAACAGCGAGACGATGGCAGGGTGCGGGTACACCTCGATGGCTCGGCGCCGGGAGGTCGAGCTCGGGTCGAAATCCAACCCGAGCTCAGTACAGATACGCATCGCGCGTGGACCTTCCGCGAAGTGAGGCATTGACAGATTCGATGGATGACACCCGGCGTTGTAGCCGCCGAAGTACTTGGTGACCAGCCGCTCACAGTCGCGCTTTCCGGTGAGGTTCTTCACGACCAGCGGCGCATCGAACGCAATCAAGCAGGCGTCTGGAGCCCACGAACGCAGCAGCGCGAAGATGGCGTCGTCGGGTCCGACCGGCGCGAGATGCAAGAGCTCGCCAGAGGCATTGACGGCCGCGATCCCAGTTGTCGCCCGTGGACCCCACGCAAGGTCCACGCCCAGGTATCGCATGCCGTCATGGTTTCGGGTCGGCGGGGTGTTGACATGTGACCAAATGGTCACCTATGGTCTCCGGGTGGACGAAGTCTTCAAGGCACTCGCGGACCCGACCCGCCGGTCGCTTCTCGACGAGCTCTTCAGACAAGACGGTCAGACGCTCAACGCGTTGGAGGAGCGGCTGCCCATGTCTCGCTTCGGCGTCATGAAGCACCTCAAGCAACTGGAGTCGGCTGGCCTGGTGGTCACGCAAAGGCGGGGCCGCGAGAAATTCCACTACCTGAATCCCATCCCTATCCGGCTCATCCACGACCGATGGGTCAGTAAGTACGCGGAGCCTTGGGTCGCCACCCTGACCGAGCTGAAAACCGAATTGGAGAAAACCATGGAAAAAGTCTTCGAGATCTACATCCGCACAAGCCCTGAGCGGCTTTGGGAAGCCATCACGGACCCCGAAATTCGTGCGAAGTACAACTTCAGTGCACAGGTCATCTCTGACTGGACGGTGGGCTCACGGTTCCAGATGTCGGCGCCGGGAGCACCCGGTCCCTTGGGCGAAGGTGTGAACGTTGAGGTCGTCCCCCCACGACGCCTCGTTCAGACGATGGTTGCCCTGTGGAGCGACGACGTGAAGAACGAAGGCACGTCGCGGATTACCTGGGAGATCGAACCCATCGCTGACAATTCGTGCCGATTGACAGTGACCCATGACCAGCTGCGCGAAAACGCGAACAACGAACTGTACGGCGGATGGCCAATGATTTTGTCCGGCTTGAAGACTTGGCTCGAGTCTGGGGAGTTGCTCACCACTCCCGGCTCCCTGATGTACGGATAGTTGACAACCCGCGTTGGGAGTTTCCATCTAGTGTGACGGTCGTGGCCAAATCTGGACTGTCGAGCGTGCCAACACTCGGCGACGTTGGTCTGGCGACTCCGCTGCGTGATGCCACTGATGCTGGCCTCGCAGCCGTTGCAGACGGTGGAAACGCGATTGATGCGGCGTTGACCGCGGCCGCTTTCCTTACCGTGGCATATCCGCATAACTGCGCGATTGGCGGCGACCTACTAGCGCTGGTTCGGGAACCAGACGGAACAACAACGTTCATCAACGCGTCTGGTAGGTCGCCGCAGGAACTCGACGTGGCCAAGGTGCGAGCGACCCATAAGTCGATGCCGATGACCGGACCACATTCAGTCACTGTTCCCGGACTGGTGTCGGGCTGGTCAGCGATGCACGCAAAGGGTGCCTCGCATACGTGGTCACAGACGCTGCAACCGGCGATCGACGCTGCTGAAGAGGGTGTAACAGTGTCGCGGGGTCTCGCTATTGCACTGGACTCAGACTGGTCGAGCTTGTCGCAGAATCGCGGGATGCGCGAGGTCTTTGCGCCTGACGGTGAATTAGCGACGCTGGGTTCGCAACTCCGGCAACCAGCACTTGCTCGAACGATGCGACTGCTTGCGGACGGCGGGCCTGATCAGCTCTATCTGGGCGACATCGGTCGAGAACTAGTCGACGGACTGCAGCAGCTTGGGTGTGCATTGACGGTCCAGGACTTGGCCTCCCACCGAGTCACGGAGCAAACTCCCCTGGAGCTGTCTGTAGATGGTTGGCGAGTCTTGACGGCTCGCCCGAACTCGCAGGGTTTCGTCCTGCTGCGGTTGCTCGGCATGCTCAACCAGGTCGACGAGAAGGACTCTCTCCCCCTTGTCGAGCGGGTTCCAGTTGGTGTGCTGGCGAACGCGTTTTTGCAGACGATTGCGGAACGCGACTCAATTTTGGCTGATCCGCTGGCTATGCGCGCCGATGTTGACGGGCTACTGACGAAGGAGTCGTTGCAGGCTCTGCTCGACGTCTCGGGCCTGGACCAATCGATAGCTGCTGTCAAGCCCCGTCGACGGCCCGACGGCGACACGGTCGCTGTCGCAGCTGCTGATGCCGATGGCCGCAGTGTTTCGCTAATCCAAAGCGTCTACTACGGGTTTGGCTCGCAGCTGTTAGAGCCAGTAACCGGAGTGGTCATGCACAATCGGGGAAGTTGCTTCTCGCTGGACCCGGATTCACCGAATGTGCTTGCACCGGGGAAGCGGCCTGCTCACACACTGACACCGGTGCTTGCAGAACGCGGAGATCAACGACTTGCGGTGGGGACCATGGGCGGAGAGATGCAGCCTCAAATTCTGACCCAGGTTTTGTCACGACTATTTTCCGGGCAAACACCGCAACAAGCTGTCGCTTCGCCGCGATGGACGGCGGGACCTTGGGACCTAGAGGATCCTCCCAACTCGCTGAGCTGGGAGCAAGACGTACACCCAGGCCTCGCCAGCGAACTCGCGAAGTGGACGGGACCCCGCGGCGAGTTGAACCCGATGTCAAGTCGCATGGGGCACGCGCAAGCGGTCAGAGTGAGAGGCAGTGCAGTGGAGTCAGGGACCGACCCCCGAGCGGACCCGTTCGTCTGAGTCTTGACCGATCGGGTAACCAATCCACGGGTTTACGATGGCTAGCACGGTCGTCACGGTCAGCTAACGCCCTTGGGGGAATCATGTCGCGTGTTCGAGTCGCAGTGACGTTGTTGACCTGTTGCATTATGGCCCTCACCCCGAACGCCTTGGCAGCTCAACCGACGCTCGACCCAACGTTTTCGAACGACGGAAAGCTGGTGCTTCGGGCGACGACCAAGTCCGATGTAACTGATGTCGAGGTTCACGGTGGCGATGTGTACGCGGCGGGGTGGTCGTTTGAGTCTGAGTTTCGGCAAATGATGATGACGCGGGTGAACACGGCCGGTGAGCTGGACACGGGTTTTGGACGTGATGGTTTCGCATTTGCCTTTCCTGGCGACTCGTTGTTTGGCACGGGACTTACGGTTGACTCTGATGGTGGAGTGCTGGTTGTCGGACAGTCGGCTGGGCGGTCGACCGTCGCCAGGCTCACTGCCTCGGGTCACCGTGATCTGGCCTTCTCAGGCAACGGTTACAAGACACTGCCTGCTGCTGGCACGAAACTGGCTTTCCCACCGGATCTGGTCATCGACAGCGTCGGCAGAATCATCGTGGGGGCAACGGTCGTAAGCCGACACGGCTTCGACGTCCATCTTTACCGCTTGCTGCCTAACGGCGATCGCGATAGTTCCTTCTCAGGCGACGGTGTTCGGACCATTGATTTCTCACAGCACGACTGGATGGACGCACTGGCGGTAGACAGCCGGGACCGGGTGATCTTGGGCACCGACGTTGAAAGCTCTCAGCATCCGAACGCACCATCGACGATCATTCGGCTACGACGCAACGGCACTTTCGATGCGACTTT
>DATKIY010000060.1:0-3064 GCA_035543875.1 Actinomycetes bacterium
GCCCTCGGCACCATGACGTGGGGGCGAGACACCGACGAGCACGAGGCCCGTGACCAGCTGGTCACCTTCTGCGAAGCGGGCGGAACGCTGGTGGATACGGCCGACGTTTACGCCGACGGAGCGTCCGAACGCGTCCTGGGATCGCTGCTTGGCGACGCTGTCCCGCGCGACGCCGTGGTTCTCGCCAGCAAAGCCGTGAGCCGACCCGGAACCACCCGCCGATTCGACGCATCCCGCGGGCACCTACTCAGTTCGCTGGATGCTTCGCTGGCGCGGCTCGGCACCGACTACCTCGACCTGTGGCAGTTGCACGCTTGGGACCCCAACACCCCGTTGGCAGAAACGCTTGCTGCCGCCGATGTCGCTGTCCAGTCCGGCCGCGTCCGTTACATCGGTGTATCGAACTACTGCGGATGGCAGATGGCGAACGCAGCGACCTGGCAGTCAGCGGTGCCCGGACGAACACCGGTTGCGTCAACCCAGGTGGAGTACTCATTGCTGCAGCGTGGTGTCGAGCGAGAGGTGCTAGACGCAGCCCGAAGTCTTGGGATGGGCGTCCTTGTCTGGTCGCCGTTGGGGCGTGGCGTTCTGACCGGTAAGTATCGGACAGGCACGCCAGCCGATTCGCGCGCTGCATCGCCACACTTCACCGAGTTTGTACGTCCGTTCCTTGATGAAAGAAGTCGAAGCGTCGTTGAGGCTGTGGTCACTGCGGCTAGCGGCCTAGGGGTCTCTCCCCTAGAGGTCGCACTCGCTTGGGTTCGTGACCGTCCAGGAGTCACCTCGGCCATCGTGGGAGCTCGGACGTCTGCCCAGCTCCAGGGATCACTGGCGGTCGAGGGGCTGGAGCTTCCCGACGAGATCCGCTCGGCACTCGACGAGGTTTCGGCGCCTGCCCTGGGTTAGCCCGACCACGGTTGGAACCAACCGGGGAACGCTTGATTGGCTTGAGTTGGCTGGGCACAATGACGTGATGGCCACGACGGTGCGCGAGTATGAGACGTGGCGTATTGACCTGCCTCGGGGGTCAAGCCGAGGCGAGGTTCGGCGGATGTTGACTGAGCACGCCGAGTACGGTCGGTGGGAGTTATGGCGGGTGCGGTTGTTCCCTGATGGCCGGCGTCGCATCTGGCTGCGTCGCCGCGCGATCAAACTCCAGCGATTGAGCTAGCGGCTAGATCAGGTCGATAAACCGGTCAAGCACTCGAGCACCGAACGTGAGTCCATCGAGTGGTACACGCTCATCGACACCGTGGAAGAGGTCGGCAAACGCAAGTGAAGGCGGCAAGCGAAGCGGTGAGAAGCCGTACCCGGTGATGCCAAGTTGGGCGAACGCCTTGGCGTCCGTTCCTCCAGACAGCGTGTATGGGACAACTCTTGCCGCGGGATCGTGGTCTTGTAAGGAGGTGATAATCGCATCAACGATCGGGCCATCGAACCCCGTCTCAAGCGCGATGTCGTCGACGATTTGCTCACGTTGAATATGTGGACCAAGCACCTCGTCAACTTCAGCCAGGAACTCATCCCGCATTCCTGGCAGGTACCGCCCGTCGACGACGGCGTGCGCTTCGCCAGGAATCACGTTGGCTTTGTAACCGGCGTCGAGCATCGTCGGCGCAGCACTGTGGCGAAGCGTGGCGCCAATCATGGGAGCGATTGGCCCTAGGTGCCGTACGACTTCCTCTGGGTCGGTATCGGGGTCGAGGCCTAATGCGTTCCGCACCTCTTCCAACAACGCGCGGACTGTCTTGGTCATGGTTAGCGGGAACTCGTGGGAGCCCAGTCTTGCCACCGCGTCGGCGATCGCTGTGACAGCGTTCTCGCGATTCACCATGGAGCCGTGACCGGCTCGGCCTTTCGCCGTCAGCCGCATCCAGGCAATACCTTTTTCGGCTGTCTCGATGAGATAGAGACGCAGATCGTCACGAACGGTGAAGCTGAATCCCCCAACTTCCCCGACAGCGACGTCAACACCTTCGAATAGGTCTGGACGGTGTTCGACCAACCAATGGGACCCGAACTTTCCGCCGGCCTCCTCGTCGGCCAGAAACGCCAGGACGATGTCTCGAGGCGGTTTGCGACCACTACGGATCCGGTCGCGCATCACCGCGAGAATCATCGCGTCCATGTCTTTCATGTCGATGGCGCCGCGTCCCCAGACCATGGGTTCGCCTGCGTCGTCAGCGACCTCAGCCGCAAACGGCGGGTGTGACCAGTCCGCGGCATCAGCCGGAACTACATCTAGGTGACCGTGCAGCAGCAGAGCCGGTCTTGTTCGGTCTTCGCCTTCGATACGCGCAAACACGCTTGATCGGTTCGGTGCCGACTCAATCAGTTCCGTAGTGAGGCCAACGTCACTCAGTTTTTCGGCGACGTATTCGGCAGCGGCGCGTTCGCCAGACCGAGGGTCGTCGCCGTAGTTACTCGTGTCGATTCGCATCAGGTCGCGACACAGCTCAACGACCTCAGATGCGGCGCCGCCATTACCGGGCGTGGGTGTGTAATCGGTGCTCACCCCCACATACTGCCCTCGTCGGGGCACATTTGGCCCGTTTAGGGGCAGGTACCTAGAGTTGCTATTCTCGCCGGGCTGAGCACACGCGCTCACGCCCACGCACTCGTCCGAGTGGCGGAATCTGGTAGACGCGCTAGCTTGAGGTGCTAGTGCCCGAAAGGGCTTGGGGGTTCAAGTCCCCCCTCGGACACCACAACACCCACTTCACAGCCTTGCGGCTGGCTCGTGGTCACATCACTGGGCACAAGCAGTGCGCATTTGTCCGGGCATGGGGTCGACCGTCGCAGAGCTCCTACCGGCCGTGGGGAACTTGGATAGTCTGTTCTTCCCTCTTGGAGGTGAGCGGCGATGGCGTTCCCGAGTGACCGAACGTTCCTTATCGGTCCCTTTCTTGACTGGTGGGATAAGCGCTCCGCAAAGCGCGATGACAGACACACCGAGCGGCTGGCGCGACGCAGAACTCGTCGAGATGCGCCGGATGAGCCTCCAAAGATGAAGCGGTTTCCTGACCCATGAGTCTGCGAGAAGTTCGCATCTTGGCGCCGATGG
>DATKIY010000061.1:0-23423 GCA_035543875.1 Actinomycetes bacterium
GGGTAGAGGTCGAGGTCGTCGCATAACTCGGCCAACAACAGCGGGCTAACACCGAGGTCCTTCAGCAAGTCGAGATCTCCCGCGGGCTCGATGTCGTCCTCGTCGTCGCCGTCGGGCATTGGCAGACCCAACTGGTCCAGCACCTGTCCAGCGAAGGGTGAGTCGAAGGCGGCAGTGACGTCGCTAAGCAACATTCGTACGGCTCCACCGTCAACTCGAACGATCACAAAGAAGTCTTCAGCGAAGGAGAGCAGTCCGATGGCACCGCTGTCGGCCGGCTGCTGACGTAGTGCGTGCAGCAAACCTTCGAAGTTGTCGGTGGTTGCAGGAGGTAGTGGCACGACCGACCACAGACCGTCCTCACGGACGGCAGCCAGCGCAAAGTCAGCCGCCATCTCGTCACCCATCTGGACCTCCGCATGTCTGGCCGTCGGCCACTGTCAACGATCGTCGCAGACCTAAGGCTGCCTGCCTACCCCCGACTACGGACCATGACCCCCACGTTGGCCCCGATAGAAGGGGGTGAACGTGACGTTCCCCCCTAAAAAAGCGGGGTTGTTAGAGGGATTTGAGGGCGGTTACGGTTTTGCTGAGGGAGTCTTTGGCGTCGCCGAAGAGGAGTTGGGTCTTCTCATCGAACAGCAGCTCGTTTTCGATGCCGGCAAAACCGGGGCGCATGGAGCGTTTGAGGAAGACGACCGCCTGCGCCTGGTCGACGTTGATGATAGGCATCCCCGAGATTGGTGTTCCCGGCTGACGCGCCGCGGGGTTGACCACATCGTTGGCTCCCACGACCAAGACCACGTCGGTGGTTGGCAGTTCGGGGTTGACCTCATCCATCTCTTTGAGCTGCTCGTACGGAACGTTAGCTTCGGCCAGTAGCACGTTCATGTGTCCCGGCATCCGGCCAGCGACCGGGTGGATGGCGTAGGTCACCTCGACGCCGCGCTCGCTCAGCAGATCGACCAGCTCCTTGAGCGTTCCCTGCGCCTGCGCAACGGCCAGCCCGTATCCGGGCACGATCACGACCTTGCTGGCGTAACCAAGCATCACCGCAACATCGCTTGGGCCAAGCGATCTCACCGGACGGTCTGAGGCTGTGCCGCCACCGAGGGTCGAGGTACCCGAGAACGCCCCGAACAGGGTGCCCGTCAAGGGACGCCCCATCGCCTGCGCCATCAAACGTGTCAGCAGCGTGCCGCTCGCTCCTACAAGCGTTCCTGCGACGAGGAGCAGAACGTTGTCGAGCACGAACCCGGACGCGGCGACGGTGAGGCCGGTGAATGCGTTCAACAGTGAAATAACGATGGGAACATCTGCGCCACCTACTGGGAGCACAAACAACACTCCGAGAAGCAACGAAACCCCAGCTAACGCGAACACAAGCGCTGTCGACTCAGTGGGCAGGATCGCAACACCCAACCCAACGGCGGCGATTGCCGTAATGGGCAGGAGCACCTGCATGCCTGGGAAGACAACTGGACGTGAGGTCATCAGCCCTTGGAGCTTCAAGAACGTGATGACGGATCCGCTGAAAGACACAGAGCCAACAAGAATCGTGAACGCCGTGGCAGCCAAAATCCACAGTGACTCGTCTTGACCGGAGGAGAGGAACTCAACGATCGCCACAATGGCCGCCGCCGCGCCGCCAACCCCATTGAACAAGGCCACCAGCTGTGGCATCGCGGTCATCGCAACGCGCCGGGCGGCCGGTACCCCCAGCGCCGTTCCCAGCGCAATAGCGACCAGAATCCACGTCATGTGCTCAAGCGGTTCGGCCACGAGTGTGACCACCACAGCAAGCGTGGCTCCCACTGCGCCTAGCGCGTTCCCGCGCCGCGCGAACTTAGGAGATGACAACCCCTTGAGCGCAAGAATGAAGCAGACGGCTGCAACGAGATACGCCAACTGCACCCACGTTTGGTTCACGCCTCGGGCCCTTTCGTCGAGGCCCTACGCGGCTTGAACATCTCCAGCATGCGGTCGGTGACGACAAATCCGCCAACCATGTTGACGGTCGCGAGGACGACAGCCGCCAACCCCAGCCACAGTTCTGCATCTGTGTCGGCATGCCCGGTGACGATGATTGCGCCGACCAGGATTACGCCGTGAATCGCGTTTGCGCCAGACATCAGCGGCGTGTGGAGAATCGTTGAGACCTTCGAGACCACCTCGAAGCCAACAAACACGCTGAGGACAAAGACGGTGAGAAGCCCAATGTCAGTCACTGCGCGCCGCCTTCGTCCAGTGCCTGTTTGGCCGGTTCAAAACGAACTTGTCCGGCATGAGTGACGCACGCTCCAGCGACGATCTCATCGTCGAAGTCGACAACGACCAACCCGTCCTTCACCATCAACTGAAGCAGGGTGACGACGTTCGACGCGTAGAGCCTTGACGCTGCTACAGGCATTTGCGACGGCACGTTTAAGGCTCCCCACACAAGGGCGTTGCCGATCCGCACTTCCTCACCAGCTACAGAACCTTCGACGTTTCCGCCACTTTCGGCTGCGAGGTCGACGACAACAGAACCCGGTTTCATCGCCTCAACCATCGCCCGAGTGACCAACATCGGAGCAGACCGACCCGGGATGGCCGCCGTCGTGATCAAGGCGTCCGCCGACGCGATGAAAGGCGCCAAGAGGTCGCGTTGACGTGCCGCACGGTCATCGGTCATCTCGCGCGCATAGCCGCCGGCACCCTCAAGCGAGTCCAGGTCGAGATCGATGAACTTCGCTCCCATGCTTCGAATCTCATCGGCGGCAGCTGCTCGTACGTCGTAAGCCTGAACAACGGCACCCAAACGTTTTGCCGTTGCAATTGCTTGAAGCCCGGCCACGCCCGCACCGAGCACAACGACCTGTGCCGGCTTTATGGTTCCAGCTGCCGTCATAAGTAGGGGAAAGAATTTCGGTAGCCGATCCGCCGCAATCAATGCGCACCGATAACCCGCAACCAATGCCTGCGACGACAGTGCATCCATCGACTGTGCTCGCGAAATCCGCGGGACTAACTCCATCGACATCCAGGTAACCTGCGCGTCGCGAGCCGCTGCGACTTTGTCCAGCGAGGACGTCGGAGCGAGGAACGACAAGACAAGTGATGATGGCTTGAGTTTTCTAACTTGGTCAGGATCTAGCGAGTTGACGCTGAAGATGACATCAGCCGTCGAAAGCACATCCCCTGCGACGACCTCAGCTCCCGCGTCGCGGTACTCCTCATCGAGTGCATTAGCCTCACGGCCTGCCCCAGCCTCGACACGTACGTCAACGCCAAGTGCGGTGAGCTTGCCAACAAGTTCGGGCGTCAAAGCGACCCGGCGTTCGCCGGGCCGCGTTTCTTTCGCAATCGCGACGGTCGTCACAGGACCACCATAGGGATCATCGCCTCGAATCCGGCCGTATGGGTCCTTCGAGCCGCTAGGTAAGTACCTTCAGCAGCTTGTCGATGGCTAGATCGAGGTCTGACTTCTCTATGACGATCGGCGGCGCAAGTCTGATGGTCGTCTCGTGAGTGTCCTTGGCAAGTACACCGTCAACCATCAACTTCTCGCAGCGAGCTCGTGCTGACTCTCCCCCCGGGTACATCTCTACGCCTGCCCAGAGTCCTCTTCCACGCACTTCGCGTACCGTCGCCGGAGCTTCCGTACGGAGTCGCCCCATCATGTGCTCGCCAAGAGTTCGCGAACGCTCTTGGAACTCTCCCGTTTGCAGCATCGCGATGACCTCACGCCCAATCGCGGCTCCGAGCGGGTTGCCACCAAAAGTTGAGCCGTGCTCGCCAGGACGGAAGACACCCAGAATTTCTCGACTCGCAGCGACGGCAGACACCGGGTAGATGCCGCCGCCAAGGGCCTTCCCCATGATGTACATATCGGGGACGACGCCCTCCCATTCACAGGCGAAAGTCTTTCCCGTACGCGCCATTCCCGACTGAATCTCGTCTGCGATAAACAGCACGCCGTGCTCCGCGCACAGGTCTCGCGCGGCAGTGAGATATCCGGGAGGTGGAATCAACACACCGGCTTCACCCTGAATCGGTTCAACAATAAACGCGACCGTCGACGCTGTGATCGCATCGCGCAGTGCGTCAACGTCGCCATACGCGATGATGTCGAACCCCGGGGTATACGGCCCAAAATCATCGCGAGCCTCTGGGTCGGTCGAGAACGAGATGATGGTTGTCGTGCGGCCATGGAAGTTGCCGTCAGCCACAATGATTCTCGCGGTGTCCGGTTCAACACCCTTGACGCGGTAGCCCCACTTGCGGGCGGTCTTGATGGCCGTTTCGACCGCCTCCGCGCCAGAGTTCATAGGCAAGACCATCTCCATACCGCTGAGGTCTGCCAAGGCCTGCGCAAACGGCCCGAACTGGTCGTTGTGGAATGCCCTGCTGGTCAACGTCAATCGGTCCATCTGACGTTTCGCCGCCTCGATCAGGCGAGGGTGCCGGTGACCAAAGTTGAGAGCCGAGTATGCGGACAGCAGGTCGAGGTAGCGCTTGCCTTCTTCGTCCGTCACCCAGGCACCCTCACCGTGGGTGAGAACCACGGGCAGCGGGTGGTAGTTATGGGCGCTGTAACGATCAACCAGTTCTTGTGAATCCATGGCGGCAGTGTGTCACCGGGAATCGCCAAAAGTAAGCAGCTTTACTCGTCATTTTCTGCGATTCCCATCATTTCGCGTTGCTAGATATAGCGAGCGAGAAACTCCAGCTCAAGCTCGGCATGGTGAATCTGCTCATCGATGGAGTTGGCGTGGTGCCCGGCGTCATAGACGTAGAGCTGCACGGCGGCACCGCGTTTGCTCAGCTCCGACTCGTAGAACCGCACCTGCCTGATGGGGCAGGCGCTGTCATGCTCGCCAGCGATCAGGAGAACTGGCGTGCGTACTTGGTCGAGATAACTGCTTGGAGAGCGTTCGGCGTACAGGTCCGGCAGCTCACGGGGCGAGCCACCCATAATCGCGAGGTCATAAGCCTGCTGAGGTGGTGAACAGTCCTCGTGGGTCATCACCGAGTCACACACCGGAATTCCCCCGATCGCAGCCGCGAACCGGGTCGGATGAAGCCCGATCGCCAGAAGGCTGACATAGCCACCCCACGACCAGCCCTCGATGGCAGCCCGGTCGGCATCCGCCAATCCAAGCTCAACCAGATGGTCCAGACCTGCTACGACGTCGGCCACTTCGGGGAACCCGATGTTTCCGCCGTGGATCGCCGTTCGCCAGGCGACCGACGACCCCGTCGATCCTCGGTAGTTCACCTTTGCCACCAGGTAGCCATGGTCGACCAAGGCCTGCTCCCACGGGTCAAAGTCATCCGGGTACGCCCACTCGGGGCCGCCGTGAACCATCATCACCACTGGGAATGGCGCTTGCCCCAATGGGACGGTGACCAGCATGTGCGCCAGCTCTCCTGACGGACCCGGAAAACGCAGCGACTGATGCGGACGGCCTTCCGGTGGTGCTTCGCCCGGCGGCGCCAGGATGACTTGGCCAGCGAGATCCCGTATGACCGGCGACTGCTCAGCCGACTCGTCACGAATCCAGATCGACCCGTCAGCGCGGATGGCTGCCGCGGAAACCCATCCGTGCGGCTCATGAACAAGCGACAGCTCACCACTGTCAAGCTCAAGTCGAAGCAGCTGACGCCGGCCATCCTGTTCGTGTAGCAACAGCACGGCCGAGGCGTCCGGCCACCAGTCGGCCACATCGACTGGTCCAGGAAGATCGAGCGGATAGTCACGCACGCTGCCGCGGGTGGGGTCCCAAACGGCCGGACGCTCATACCCGTCCCGCTCGTGGATGACGACCACCCGTTGATCTCCGACGACCGGGGACCAAGACGCAACCTTTAGCGTGAGGCCCTCGTCGAAAATGTCATCGACGACCGCCCCTGACTTGGCGTCAATCACTCGCAGTCCAAAGTGAAGCATGTCTCCCTGGTCGCTATGCCGATAACAGACAAGCGCGCCATCGGTAGAAAGCCCACCACCCGTGGTCTCCCACTCACGCCCAAGACCAAGGGGATGCGTGGACTCGCGGACAAGACGAGGCTTCTCACCTCCGACGGAAACGAAGAGTCGATAGCTGGTGTCATCGGTCAGCGCAACTGCAACCGTGTCCCCCGCCAAGGCAATACCTTGACTCCACCCAGTCGGAGTACTGGCAAGGAGTGGCTCCGTCTTTCCACTCACCAGCTCGGTCGAGACCCACTTACCGTTCTCGTTTCCCGTGTCGTCTCGCCACCAGACAGCTGAAGATCCATCTGCAGTCAGAACAAACTCCTCGACTCCAATACGTTGATCAGTGACTTGTCGGCGTTCGCCTGTCGACCGGTTGAGCATCCATACCTGTGTCGTCCCACCTTCGTTGCTTACGAACACCAGCCGATCGGGCTGATTCTCTGGCCACAACGGAAACCCGACTACCGGAGTTTGAAACCTTCGACGCCAAGCCTCAACATCAGTTGCCATGACGCAACGCTATCGGTGGCTCAGCAGCCGAGGCAGGACACCGAAAAAACTTGCTGACCATCAACTGTGCCAACGAAACTTCCGGTTGGTGAGCTGCCGCCCGCCAAGCTCGACGCCGTCCCCGTAAGCTGCACGGCCTTCCCATCAAGCGTGGTTCCCGTGCAGGACACCTGCACACCGTCACTTTGTTGACTTGAGGTGCAAGACAGAGGGCCAGAAATGTCCGCACCGTACTTCGCGAACACACCCGGACCCTGGTTCGAGGCCGCCGTTCGCACAAGCAGCTCGTCGACATCCTTCACTTGCTGCGTTCCGCTGTCTCCGCACCCCGCAAGCAGGCTTGCCAACAGCATGAGCAGCGCGAGGGAAGCCACAAGCCCGCGCCCGGTTGAGCTTGGGGTGCGTGAGATCGCCATAACTGGATCGTCTCATGTCAACGTCAGGTAGCAGCGGAGGCAAGCGGCATCAACCGGCGGTGAGTCCTTGAATTCAGCGTCCGGCAAACGGGTGATAGTGAGTCCGTGGTCATCGAGTGGAACCGTGAAGCGGGACCGCCAGTCTCATTGGCATGAACAGATCACACTTGGTCGGCCTGGGGACGGTCGCGTTGCTGGCGCTGAGTGGCTGCGGTTCGACGACCCAGTCCGCGGATCCGGCGTCCAACTCCGACGTGTCTGGGCGTACGTATGTCTCACATTCGGTCGATATCAACGGAAATCCCACTGCACTCGTTCGATCCACGAATCTACAACTGAGTTTCACTGACGATGGAATCTCGGCAAACGCCGGGTGCAACAGCATGAGCGGTAGAGCGACCATCGACGATGACACGCTCGTGATTTCCGGTGGCCTTGCGATGACCGAGATGGGTTGCGAGTCAGCCCGGATGGACCAAGACCAGTGGTTCGCTGACTTACTCACGGCAAAGCCGACGCTGTCGGTTGACGGAGACTCGTTGACGCTTGACTCCGATGGAACTGTGATCGTCATGACGACTCAACCCTCTCGCGTCTCGTAAGACTCAAGCAGGGAGACAACTGCGGAAAACCCCGTTTCCGCAGCTCGGATTCTCGCCTCTTCCAGCGGCGTTTGCTGCTCGTCAATTTCACAGCGAAGATGCGGGTCGGCTCCCAACTCGAGCAGAGTTTCGACTGCCTCGACATCGTCTTGGGCGATTGCCCAGCTCAACGCCGCTTGCCCGTTCACCCCGGGAACATTGACCTTTGACCCCGCAAGCGAGAGCAAGCGCAGTAGCTCGCACTTATCGAGCCGGTCAGTTGCCATCACAGCTACAAGTGGTGGGAAACCATCCAGCACCTCGGGGTTCACGTCCGCACCCATTGCGATCAGTTCCTCGACGAGCCTCAGCGAGCCATGGTAGATCGCGTAGACCAGCAGAGAGTCACCGATGGCTAATGGCCCAACTGAGTTTGGGAAACCGTCCGGATCACCGTATGCGTCACGTATCTCGGAGATGTCACCACGCACCACCGCTTTGTGAATGTGAAGGGACAACTGTTCATCGACCACGCGTCACATGATGTACCGACGGTCGGTCAAGCGGCTAGCCGCAATCGTTTACGCTGCAGGCCATGCCCGAGCCTCCTGCCGATATCTACCTCGACCTGCGAAGCCGGGCACTCGGTTGGCAGAAAGCCGAGCACCAGCAAGACATACGCGGCGTCATCACCGACCTCGCGTACGACGAGGGCCTGGTGACGATAGTTTGCCTGGCAGACGATTCGACCAGCATGTACACCAGCCGCGGCGGCGGGATTATTGGAGCTGGCGAGTACGACCACGTGGCTGCCGCGAATCGGAACCTACTCAAAGTGTGTTCGAGCGTCGAATTTCAAACACGCGCCGTAGCCGACCCGCCACTTCCGCTATCGGGCCAGGTTCGCTTTACGGCGCTCGCGAGTGATGGGCTTCGTACCGAGCTAGTCCATGACGAAGACTTGCTTGAACTAACGCATCCGTTCGCTGGGGTCTACTTCGCCGTCCAGGACGTCGTGACTGAAATGAGTCGGATCGAAGGAGAAGATGGTCCACGCCTGCTGTCGGAAGCCGACCGCCCGGCTGACGGCTGCTAGGCGTCCAACTCCGCGGCACGTCGGTCAACAAATTCACGTAACTCTGCGTCTATCGAGTCATCAATCCCTGGGTCTTCGTAGGTTTCCAGCAACGCCTTCCACTGATCTGTTGCGACAACGTCAGTCGTGCGTGACCCTTGCTTGACCCATGTCGGGTAGGCCTGCGATCGAAACAGTGGGCTCATGAACAGATCCGTTCGGAACCTAGCCAACGTGTGCTCGTGCGCCAAGAACAACCCACCCGGGCCAACATCAGCAATTGTGTCGAACGCTAATTGCTCGTCGTCGACAACAATTCCCTCGCGCAGGCGTTCAAACATCTTGATGACCTCTATGTCGAGCACCAGCTTTTCGTACGAAGCTGTCAGGCCCCCCTCGAGCCAACCAGCAGCGTGCACGACGAGATCGCACTCAGCGAGATAGGTGGCCCACAACGACATGGCACTCTCGGTTGCGGCTTGGGCATCAAGAACAATGCCGGAGCACAACCCGCCACCCCCACGCAAGGGCAAGTCGTAACGACGTGCGAGCTGAGCTCCGGCGAAGGTAGTCAGTACCGCCTCCGGCAGGCCCAACGATGGCCCACCAGATCGCATGTCGACACCGTTAAAGAAACAACCGAGGATGCACGGCGCTCCTTGACGCACCAATTGTGAGATGGCCACACCAGAAAGCGTTTCTGCGACCAACAGGGACAGGCCAGCTGCTAACGAAACCGGAGCTGATGCGCCTGCCAGCAGGAACGGTGTTATGGCCACGGGTTGATTCCACTCGGCGCATGCCATCAGGGCGTCCACCATGAGTTCGTCCCAGACCAGCGGGCTGTTGGGATTGACGATGGCCATGGCGCCCGGAGTCTTTTTGAGTGCTTCGGCACCACCCGCAGCGATTGCCGCTAGAGCGAATCCGTCGTGAGTCTTGGGACCGCTCGTGCCGTAGACAATGAATGGGCGCCCACTCCACCGCAAGATTGAATAGTCCATCTCAAGGTGGCGACTGAGATAGGAAAGGTCCTGTGCCTCGGTAGTCCCACTCTGCAACATCGGTAGGACATCGCTTGCGTGCGCGAGCTTCACTAACTCCACATGGTCAGACATTGTGCCGTCACGCCGGCCACGATCCCCGTCTGTAGCGAAGGGTGGCCCACCCACCGGTGTGTGCACCAAACTTCCGCCACCAATGTGAACGGTGCGCGAAGGGTCTCGTCCCTGCATTTCGATGGATGACGGCGCATGCGCCAGCTGCTCCATGACGAACCCGGCATCCCAACGTACGCGGGTTCCATCAACTCGCTGTCCAGCCGCTCGCAACAGCCGCAGTGCTGGCTCGCTATGAACCTCAGTCCCTACCTCTTCCAGGATCCGCATGGCCTGTGCGTGCACGCGATCAAGCGCGTCTTCGTCGAGCAGGTCTGGCCGCATGGCGCAACATCCAAGGCGTGAGGAGAGAGAACGTCGAATCTCGACCCTAGCGCCACCAACGGTCAGGGCGCTTCGGAACCGCCCCTGCCTTGTCTGTTCCTACGCCCACCGCGTCGCGCCATTTCCTGCGACATTCCCACAAGTCCATATGCGGCCGCAGCCAACAGGTCGTCGATTGACTGACCCGAAGGGTCAGTTGTGGTTGCCCCTTTAGATTGCGGTGCCGTTGGGATGAGGTCGCCAAGATCCCCGACGATGGTGGGGCCGAGCTCGGTGAGTTCCTTCACCATTCGCTCGCTTCGACGCACCGCCCATTCATGGTAAGCCAACGGCAATAAGAGCGTGGGTTCGCTCGACTTCCTGGACGACAACACTTGCTTAGCCAGGATCTTCTTCATGGTCTTGCGGGTTTGCGCATCGACGTCTGCCTCGTCGGCGCGAGCCATGACATATCGCATCACCTCAGCAGAGGCAGCGCCGAGTGACTCATTGACGCGAATGGTTGCGTCGAATCTCGCCGGGGGAAGCCCAGCGGCTTCGCAGAAGCGCTCCCACAAAATATTTGAGGACGCTCCAGACGGCGGCACGGTTACCAACAGAAGATCCTCGGCCGGAACGTGTTCCCCCCAGCTTCCAAGAATCTTCGCAGCGTCTTGCTTCGTCCAAAAGTGCTGACCGGGACGGGAAAGACGTGGCTTTCGTTGTGTAACACCATCTAGGTAGTGCTCGTATGTCCAACTGGAACCGTTCTGCACTGACTCCTGCCACTGCGCGGGGATCGCGCGTCCGATGTCGCGCATCGTCAACATGATCCGCACTCGATGTTTGGACAAGGACTCAACAGCTTTACGAATTCCCTCTGGTTTGACCAGTGACAAGAACTCCATCGACAGAACCACAGAATCGCCGGGCCAGGCATCAATCTCTTCAACCAGCTGTTCCCAGCGGTCATATGGCGTGTTCTTGTGTCCCCGTAGCCCTTGGACCCCCTGAACAACGGTGACCCAGTCGCGTCCCGGCCATAGGACTCCAAGTTCATTCAAGGTGCCGCGGCTGTTCATCAATATGGTTTGAATGAACGAGGTGCCGGTCTTGAAGGCACCAATATGCAAAGTCACCGTAGCCACAGACTGCCCCTTCCTGGATCGCCGCTAGTCGTGTGCGCTATTGCGCGCACGGAAGGCGCGATAGCGATCGAGCACGGCAGCACCTGGCCGAGTCCGGTCAACCAATCCTGCAATACGCGTTCGAGCACGAACCATGGGTGCTGATTCACGCATTTGACGACGCAGACGGCTCTCCGTCCGCCTTCGATCATCTCTCATACGCCCCATGCGAACGAGTAAGCCGGCCACCGCGTCTACCGCGGCGTCCAACATTTCGGCGTCTGACGGCATCTGATCACCGGCTTCGATGTCGTCAGTAATCTTCAACTCATCGAGGCTGCCCACAATCTCGCAACCCGACGCTTCAAGTCCCGCCAGGCTTCGCTCCGAGCGAGCCAAGACTTGTTCTTGAACTTTGGGAGGGAGCGCTGGCCGTCCGGTGCGTGAACGAGGACTGAGAATCTTCGTAGCGAGCACGTCACGGGCCAGACCAGTGTGGTGCCACCGCGGAAACTCCTCCGGGAGGGCCACGTTGACGCGCCTAAGGACTTCCGCTTCGGCAATGCCAAGTGAGTCATTGCCTGCGACATCGAACTTGGTGGCGGCCGCAGGATCGACACCAATCACGCCAGCAAACCGACTCCACAGCTCGTTCTTGTCAGCCCCTGGTGGCGGAAGCGTGATGACGTGAATTCGATCGATCGGGACGCCAGTCGACCAACGTTTCACGACATCTACTGGGTCGTGAACGCTCCAAAACCACTTACCTGGCCCTCGCTGTCGCGATGCAAAAACCTTCTGGGACCACTCAGCAAAGGTCAGAACCGATCGATGTTTGACGTACTCCTGCCACTCTGACGGCAACAGCCTCGCCAGGTTGCGGGTCGCATAGACCACGTGTACTTCGCGCGGAGCAAGTCCTTTCACCGCTCGCGCAACCTGTTCTGGCGTCAGCGCGGCCAGATGTTCATCGGAAATCACGACGTTCTGCGCATCACTGTCTAACGCGAGGCCCGCCAACACATCCCAAGCCCCAGTCCAGTCAGGGCGAGGGTCCTTCGGGTTGTACGGCAGGTCACGCAGGTCATGGCCTCCGCGGTAGTGATCACCCCTGCCCTGCCCCACCACGTGAAGGCCAGCTGACTTCAGGGCGGCGCGGTTACTCCACAGCACACCTTGGATATAGGTGGTTCCCGTCTTTGGCGCACCAACATGCATAAAGACTCGTCGAGTGTCGCCCCGAGACTTCCTGGTCGACTCTCTCGAGGATTCAGGAGTTGTCACCGGGACCCCACGTAGGCATCCATGACTTCGGGTCAGTGAGTTCCGGAGCTGCGTCGCGGTACAGCTCAGCGAGCTCGTCCCAGTTGACCGCCATCCGCTCGTGGAGCAGAGCGCTACGACGCATGATGTCGGTAAAACGTTTACGGTCACGCTTGTACCAAGCTGCTCCGGAACCGTCAGCTGTCGAAACTACGGCGGAGTCGAATTGGCTCAGGAGGCGCCACCGCGAGTCCATCGCTGGAACCCGCACTTCAGGATTCTTCTCACTTGAGCGGCGCACGGGTTGCAACTGTCGGTAGACGCCAGCCGCGGCGCCGACGTATCGACCGAGCAGTCCGCTCGGCTCCGTCGGGTCCTTACCTCGCTTGGGCGGCTTCACGCGCTTGACTGAAGGAAACGCCAGCGGGTCTTTGGCGATAACCGCATCGTCTTGCCCCGACCTGAACGCCCGGATTTCTCCCAGCTTGGTTGGCAGGTCGCGGTGAAGGTGGTCGGGGCCAGACAAGATGTCTTCAAGCGCCCACAAGCGAAGTTCGGCGGTGCTGTACTGCATCGACATCGCGTGCTTGAGCTGAGTAGCCATGGACTCGACGAGCAGCCGACCGCCGCGTGGGTAAGGCGAGTGCAAGAGCGCCACCAGAATTCGGTTGCGCGCGTGGTGGTATGCCTGCCAGTCGATGGCATCGTCCTTGTCAGCCCAATTGACGTGCCATACGGCCGCGCCTGGCAAAGACACAGTCGGAATACCGAACTCTTTGGCGCGAAGCGCGTACTCTGCGTCGTCCCACTTGATGAAGATGGGTAGTGACAGACCGATCTCGCGGACCACGTCGGTGGGGATCAAACACATCCACCAACCGTTGTAGTCGACATCAATCCGGCGATGCAGCCACCGGGTGGTGCGGAGCGGAGCCTCGGCAAAGTTGTGAGAGTTCTTGGTATGGGGATCGGCGCCCCACCAGAATCGGTAGCGATTAACTCGCTCACCGAACGCGTGGAGTGTGGACTTCACGTGCATGTTCAGCATGTGTCCACCGACGATGGTGGGAGTGCGACACAAGTCAGCAAAAGTGACGGCCCGAAGAATGCCTTCAGGCTCGACGAGGGCATCGTCGTCCAGCAACATCACATAGCGACTCTGTTCACCAAACGTGGTTTCGTACATTGCCCGCGAGAAGCCGCCTGATCCACCAAGGTTGGCTTGATGAATCACTTGTAGGCGATCGCCGAGTGTGTGCGCAGCGTCCGCAAATCCCGAGTCGGCTTCGACCTTCTGGGTTCCCTGATCGATGACGAACACCTTGTCGATGAGCGCCAAAGCCTCCTGGTCAGCGCTCAGCGACCGGAGTAACAACACGCAGTCAGCGGGACGGTTGAACGTAGTGATGCCGATGGAAATCCGGCCCGCGGTCTCAGCTACCGAGGGCGTTGACCATTCGGCAAACTCGACCGTGGCGTCGTCCATCCCAGCAACAACGTCGAACCAGTACCAACCACCGTCACCGAACATGTCCAGCGGCAGCTCGAACTCAGCAACCTGACCATCGATCGTTGCCTTGGCGACACGGTGCTGGTCACCTCTCGCACTGGACCGATACACCAACACGTCAGCTACGCCCTGCAGCCCGACGCGCAGCACGACCTTTTCCACCGATGTCCAACGACGCCAGTAGCTGGCCGGAAAGGCATTGAAGTAGGTGGCGAACGACACCCGCGTTCCGGCTGGGATGCGCATGGTCCTTCGGCCGAGAACAAGGTCGGGGTGGATGGGTTCGATCGTTCCCGGCTTGGCCAGCTCGGCAGCAAGTGCTGCCCTTCCGCTGTCGAACTCGGGCCCGGGCAGCGCCACTCCGCCCTCGACGTAGAGCGGGAGCGTGTCGAAGTCGGCGTCGGCTGGTAGAACCATGCGTTGCAGCACGGTGGGCGCCGAAGTCTCCTTGTCAGGCACGGCCGGAGCGGATTTGGTGGTCACTCGGGTATTCCTCCACTCACCAGGGGCTCGCCATCGGCGAAATGCGGTCGCAGTACGTTGTCGAACCGCGACAGCGCCGACCCGATGGCCATGTGCATGTCGAGGTACTTATACGTACCGAGGCGACCACCGAACAAAACATCAGGCTCACCTGTCGTGAGCTTTCGATAAGCCAGTAGGCGTTCGCGGTCGTCAGCCGTATTGATCGGATAGTACGGCTCATCCTCAGCTTCAGCGAACCGCGAGAACTCACGCATGATGATGGTCTTGTCCGTCGGGTAGTCGCGTTCAGGATGGAAATGCCGGAACTCGTGAATCCGCGTGTAAGCCACATCTTCATCGGCGTAGTTCATGACCGACGTGCCTTGGAAGTCTCCCGTACCCAGCACTTCACGCTCGAAGTCGAGGGTGCGCCACCCGAGTCGACCCTCGACATAGTCGAAGTAGGCGTCAACTGGCCCGGTATAGACGACAGGAACTTGACCCAGGATTGAAGACTTGTGATCGAAGAAGTCGGTATCCAGCTTCACTTCGATCTTCGGATGGTCAGCCATCCTTTCCAACCACGCGGTATAGCCGTTAACCGGGAGGCCCTCGTACGTATCGCTGAAGTAGCGGTTGTCGAAGTTATAGCGAACCGGGAGGCGCGAGATGATTTCTGCTGGCAGCTCCTTGGGATCGGTCTGCCACTGCTTCATCGTGTAGCCGCGGATGAACGCCTCGTACAACGGACGGCCGATCAGCGAGATCGCCTTCTCTTCAAGGTTCGATGCAGTCGCGGAGTCGTACTCCTGAGCTTGTTCAGCCACCAGAGCACGCGCCTGCTCCGGAGTGAACGACCGACCGAAGTACGAGCAGATCGTGCCGAGGTTGATCGGCATCCCGTAGACCTGGTCTTGGTAGTTGGTGAAAACTCGGTGCTGGTAGCCGGTGAACGACGTAAAGGTATTCACGTAGTCCCAGACACGCTGGTTCGACGTGTGGAACAGATGCGCCCCGTAGGTGTGGACTTCGATCCCTGTCGTGGGATCGGCCTCGCTGTACGCGTTGCCACCAATGTGAGGACGACGATCTAGTACCTGCACGGACAAGCCGAGTTCACTCGCTGCTCGTTCGGCCACCGTGAGCCCAAAGAAGCCCGAACCGACGACGACCAGGTCTGCCACGAAATCTCCGATGTTTAGTGCCGAATGGGCGGAAACCAGCCTACCGGGGCGCGAGACTAGCGGCCGCGCCTGCCTTTGGAGGCCCGATTTGGAGGTCGTTCCCCCTAACGCTCGCCTCTTTTTGCAATCATTCGGCCGTACGCAGCCTTGCGCAGCGCCTCAGGGACCAATCGGTAACCGCCACGCACCACTAGGTTGCGCAGATACTGCTTTCGGGTGACGAACCCGCTTGCGCGAAACTCCCGCTGCAAGGCAATCTCACTACGCAGCAGCTCCCATCCGCCACGACGCGCGTACGCTCCAGCACCAACTCGGTACTTGACCAGTGGTTCAGCAACGTTTGCCACCTGCGCACCGTTTTGAATCATCCGCGCGAATAGCCAGTAGTCCTCCATGAGTGGTAGGTCGCGATAACCACCGGCAGCTTCAACGACCGAGCGCCGGTAGACCACCGTGGGGTGATTGAACGGATCGGCAAACCTGGCCCACTGCCTAATGTCGTCGGGAGCAAGCGGGGGTGTGCGGTGACCAACGATGTCGTCCTCGTCGTCGCCAAATTCAAGAAGTGAGCTCCCCACTAGATCCATTCCCCCTTCGATCAGAGGCAACTGCACGTCAAACCGCCGCGGCAAACTAATGTCGTCGGAATCCATCCTTGCCACGACTTCATGTGCGCACGCGGACAAGCCCGTGTCCAGTGCTTGCCCAAGGCCCACGTTGTGGTCCAAGTCGATTCGTACCAACGGGACCGGCGACGCCTCTGCCAGTTCATCGAGGGCGCGCGCCAGCACATCCGGTACAGGCCCATCCCTCACGAGTACGACTTCGGACGGGCGTCGTATCTGGTCGTCTACAGCGCTTTGAAAGGCCCGGCGCAAATGATCCGGATTGTCCGCACCGTAAGTCGGCAGCAACAGCGAGAATTGCATCAATGATCGCCAGTGGTCCCACTGTTTGGACGCGGTACGTCAATGCCCGATTCCGCAAGAACCGCAACGGGATCCTTGGGCGCACGGCGCAATCCGTCAAGAAGTCCGCGGCGTAGTCCCGAGCGCAACACTGATCGGTTGTCTGACGCTGCGAAGGTCTTAGTCCAGCGACGCAAAGTCGACCCGCCGTAAAGCAACTTCTCCGGGAAAGTCAGCCCATCGCTTCGGGTGAATGTCCACACCTTGTTTCTGACCTCGAAGTAGAACCGTTCCCCTGGGTCGATATTGGTCGAACCAAACACCTTTGTGCGGTGCTCAACCACGCTTGCTGGGCAGTACAACCCACGAGCACGACGTAACAAGCGCGTTGTGAACTCGAAGTCGTCATTCCAGATGAAGAACTCCGCCTCCGGAAGTCCGACCTGTCTTACCGCATCCGCATCGACAAGCACCGACACAAAGGATGCCGATCTAATGGGCACGCAACCAACCACTTTTGCCTGAGCGACCTTCGTGGCGTCAACCCCCGGACGGCGCCTAGGTGTATTCATCGGGTGGTCTCGCCCGTCGGTCCAGATCACGCGACTAGCTACCAGAACTGGCGACGACCCAGGACAGTCACGGTGAGCCGTTAACAGGTGCTGCAGCGCATCAGGTGTTGGCACGGTGTCGTCATCCATGAGCCAGACCAGGTCGGCCCCGGCATCTAGCGCGTGAGCTAGTCCAGCAGCGAACCCTCCTGCCCCACCGGTGTTCGCTGGCAACGCATGGAGCATCACGTCTGGGAATCGGCTGCGAACCATCTCGGACGTACCGTCGGTGGAAGCGTTATCGATCACGTGAATCGCGTCGGCCCGTTGGGTTTGTGCGCTGATGGCCGCAAGTGCCTCCTCCAGCAGCGCTCGCCGGTTGTACGCAACGACGACGACATGGACCACGGGCACCTGGCGACACTAGACCACCGGGGGAGCTAGGCGGCCGTGGCTTCGCTACGGTGTCGAAGCCCGTCAGCAAGCGGGGAGTGCGCCAAACTGACCCCTGCCGAACCCCTACTAGCCCACACTGGCCCAGACCCACATCGCCAGAACTAGAGAACAGCCAGCGACAATCCATGCGACACACCATCGATTAACGAGGACAAGGAAGGAGACCCATGGCGCCGCCGATCGTTTACTTGCACGTCGGCTCACCGAAGACCGGAACCACGTACATCCAGAACGTGCTGTGGGTCAACCGCGAGGCGCTGCAAGCCGACGGCGTCCTCTTGCCGGGGCATTACCGGTACGCCAGAGTGCAGGCGACGCGCGACCTTCTGAAATGGACGCCAGACGATTCGCCGCAACCGCCCAGATCCTGGCAACGCATCGCAGCAGAGATCAACCGATGGTCAGGTCGGTCAACGATCTTTTCGATGGAGTTCTTGAGTTGGGCCAGTGCCGACCAGGCGCAAGCGATTGTGGCGTCAGTTCCAGACAGCCAGATCAAAGTCGTCCTTACAACGCGCGACCTGGCGCGACAGGTGCCCGCGCAGTGGCAGACGGCCATGCGCCAGCGCAACACCTGGACCTTGGACGAGTACGCCGATGCTGTTGCAGGCGTGAGCACCGGCAAGCAGGCGCGTGACGCATCCAGGCACTTCTGGCGTCGCCAGGACTACGGCAAGATCCTGGCCCACTGGGGCGAGGTCGTTGGAGTTGAGAACCTCACGGTGGTCACCGTTCCACCGTCCGGCGGCGACCCATCCGAACTCTGGCACCGTTTCTGCCAAGCCACTGACTTGGTGGCTGACCAATTCAAAACGACAGATGCCAGTCACGAGTCACTCGGCGCTGCGTCCACCGAAGTGATGCGGCGCCTGAACCAGACGACAGCCATCAACTCCATGACTATGCGTAGCTACCAGAAATCGGTGAATGGGGCACTCTCACGCCGCGTGCTCAGCTCCCGCAGGAGCCAAGAGCCCGGCCTGACACTTCCGACTGCACATACCGAATGGGCCGCGCAAGAAGCAACTCGCCTGATCGATGAGATCAAGTCGGTTGGTGCGGAGCTGGTGGGAGACCTCGCTGACCTCAACCCTACGGCGACGGCCGCCGCTCCACTTGCCCCAGAACAGCTTCCAGCCGAACAACTGTTAGCAGCCGCCATCGACGGGCTCGCTGGCCTTGCAGTGGAACACGCCAAGCTGCGCGAGAAGTTTGACGATCTCGAGGCGACAAAGACCAAACAAGCCGCGCGAATCAAGGCGCCGCTCCAAGCCGGAGGCATCAAGGGGCTCCGACAGAAGTGGCTCAAACGCAGCCCTCGTAGCTGATCCAGGTAGCGTGGCGCTATGACTGCTGCCACTGATCCCTTCATCGAACACTCGCTACGTACCTCGATGTTCTTCGGCGAATCGCGGCTGTTCATTTCCGGTAATCCCAAGGCAGCAGGAACCAGTCTTCGCTGGTGGTTGCTTGAGACCCACGGCGTCGACGTGGCTGAGCGCACGGCACGCTCGCTTTGGGGTGAGTCCGCTCCGTACCAAACCGTCTGGGACGGACGGGTAGATCTCGACTTCACCTGGAACGACCTCGTTGAAGAAGAGCAAGCGGAGGCACTCACTGCAACGGACGTGCTCACCGTGCAGCCTGTTCGTAATCCAGTGACCAGGTGCTTCTCCGCGTGGGCCGGGAAGTTCCTCACTCTCGAGCCCTACTACCAAGAACGACTTCCCGACGGCTTCGATGAACCACCGACAACGATTGACTCAGGTGAGCAGATCACGGAGCTGTTTGACGGGTTCGTTCGCTCCCTGGACACGTACGTGGCAGACGACCCGGAGTGGTCCCGGATGGACGTCCACTTCTGGCCACAACACCGCCTGCTCGCCCGCGAGCCGGTCGGTCCGGTCTTGCTCCTACGTCAAGAGCAGATGGGTGACGGTCTCGATGCCATTATCAGTCACCTCAAGGAACGCGGAGTCAGCGCTTCGCCCATGCCTCGAATGAACGAAAATGTTGTTCCTTACCGGCCCGAGTTCGTGAGCGCGAACGCGCTTGAGTTGATTCAGCAACTCTATGCGAATGACTTTTCCACCTATGACTACTCAGCAGAACCACCAAGCGCGGGCAAGCAAGAACTGGACCTGCCTTGGTTGAACGACCTCCGCGGTCGCAACCGCCGTTACGGTGTCGTCCACCGAGCAGCGATGCGGGCCCGCCGTCGCGTTGGCGAGCTGACCGACGAACTTGAACTGGCCCGCCGCGAAATCAAGACGTCAAAGACTCGGGAAGAGGAACTGCGTGAAAGCAGCTCATGGCGCGTGACGGAGCCACTGCGTTGGGCATCAGACCGGGTCTCTTCAGCCCGGCCTTCAAAAAAACGCGACTAGCTAATGCCGGCTACGGCACCATGAAGGCGAGTCCGTTGACAACCTCGCGCTCGTAGGTTCCCGTGCTGGTGTCGAGCCCGTAGAGGTCCCGGCGCGACCACTTGCCGCCGTTACTTCTCGTGTAGAGCGTTGTCGATCCGCCGCCGTCGACCTCGTACGCGAAGTAGAGCCCAAGCTTCTTGGCGATAGCCGCCTCGTTGGAGAGCCCGAAGCCACCGTTACGAAGTCCGGGGCCGGTGAACAACTTGCCAGGCACGGTGACGGTCCGCCACACGCCTGCCTTTGTCCAACCAATCATCGTGCGGGGGCGAGCTGCCTTGTCAGCGTATGCGTCGCACCCAAGTGGTGCCGCAACCCCGTTTTCAATCAAGGGGAGACCGCGACCAACCGCCGCTTCGAGCTTGACTCCGGAGTCGGTGCTTTGGCGCATGTTCACGTGAACCCGTTGTCCAACAACCCCGCCAGCGCCTACCAATGCCCAGTTCTCCGAGAAAGCGACCACGCGAGTTCCGGAAGCAACCGGGGCTCCGAGCTGTGCTGTGTTCTTGGTGCTCGACCGGACTTGGGTGATTTTGTTATGCCCATTGATGACGAGCTCTGAGACGCCAGCCGGCCGTGGGGTTGTGGAACTTGAGTTCCAGTCGGTGGTGTAGATGGTTGCTCCACCACCCTGCACCTTTTGCCAGTTCACTCCTTGGATGTCGACGTTAGGTGAGGTGCCGGTCTGTACGACGCCCCGCACACCGATCCAACCGCCAAAGGGCTTGTGGTTTGTGTCGACGCCGACGACACGTTGCCGGTTTCGGTCGGCGCGAATGATGCGCCCGTTCTTAATCATCGGACCTCGCGCCATCTCCAGCGTCTTGCCGCGAATCGTCGGCGTGACGAAGAAGTCTCCGTTGAGGGCCGACACAGCGGTCGGCTGCTGCGCCTTGACCATGTCGCCGCTCTTGATGCGGTTGCCGATGCGTGCGGTCAAGGTGGAGGGGTAGGCAGTCGATGGGTAGGTCGCCATCAGGATCTTGGCCGTTTGGTCATAGGAAGCGCTGCCCTCGGGGTAGTTCACCGAGGCGGTGTATCGCTTCAGCTTGCTGCCACCGGCAAATCGCTGCGCGTTGTCCTGCGAAAGACTGGTGACGTTGGAGTTGCAGGGAGTGGCGGCGTCCGCAGTGGTGGTCGCAACGACCCCCAGTCCGGCAACCAGCGAGCTAGCGGTCAGCAAGACCAGACCATGACGACGAGCATTGACAGCCAATGACATTGATTCTCCCCAAACAGGTAGCCGACTCGTCCCCTAGCCGGACTCCCGCAAGGTAACCCACAGTAAGTGGGGAATTCGACCCAGTCCCCCAAACAATCATGGACCTGTCACTCAACCGCCAGACACTCATCACTGTGTGTGATGAAACTCTTACGTTGCTGCATCACCTGGACGGCCCTTGCCTTCTGGCCCCAATCCGCGTCGGCTGGACTCGATAACGCGCTCTCCACCGGTCACCATGGCCCGACGCCACGGCGGAACACCTTCGATCTCGGTCTCCAGCGAGAAGCTGAGCACGGTTCGAATCAACACGATGATCGCGAGGACGGTGACGTTTTCGATCGAAGGAGCGATGGCAACGGTACGAATTAGGTCGGCGGCAACCAGTACTTCAAGTGCCAGCAGGATCGAGGAGCCAAATACCTCGCGGAATGCCCTAACGCCCGACAGCTCACCGCGACGTCCGGCGCGGATCCCCACATAGATCGCCCAGAACAGCCCGAGGAACAGCGCCACGACACCAACCGCCTCAAAGAAGCGGGCGCTGGCTTCCATCGCGTCTTCGAAGGTCACGACACGCACGGTAACGCCACTTACCGACGATCGCTGCTAGGCGCTGCGGAGTTTGCTGCCCTTCGGGTCATACGGAGGCTCCGGCAGGATGCGCGCCACCCGTTGCTCACCGACCACATCGACGACCAGTTCAGGGTGCGTCTCCGCAACGTCTCGGTTCACATAGGCCAAGGCAAGACTGCGTCGTACATGGTGACCGTAAGCACCGGAGGTGACGAACCCGACCCGTTTGCCCTCCAGCCAAATCCCTTCGTCGCCGGAAGCATCGGCATCCACGGCATCGATGTCGAGCAAGACCAGGCGTTGCTTGGGACCATTGTCTCGTTCGCGGACCGCCGCTTCACGGCCAATGAAGTCAGGCTTGTCGTAGGCAACGAACCGGTCGAGCCCCGACATGGCCGGCGTGTACGCCTGAGTGAACTCGGCAGACCAGATGCCGTAAGCCTTCTCAAGACGCAAGCTATCGATCGCGCGATCACCAATCAGCCGCATCCCATACCCGCTACCCGCATCCCGCAACTGACCAAGCAACGACCGCTGCTGGTCTGTGGGGACAGTCACCTCGAAGCCAAGTTCTCCGGTCAGTGACAGTCGGCCGACGACAGCACGCGAAGTGCCGACATCCATCATCCGGCAACCGAAGAGGGGGAATGCATCATGAGATATTTCGTCACGCGTCAGCTTCGCCAGAATCTCTCTGGATCGAGGCCCTGAAAGCGAGAATCCCATCCATTGGTCCGTGATGTTTCGTAGCTCGACGCCAGTCGATGGGAGCTGCTGACGGAACCATCGCTGATGCCATTCCTGCAGGTAGTACGAACCGACCAACCAAAAACGGTCCTCGTCGAGCTTGGTAACTGACAGGTCGCCCATGAGCCGACCAGCATGGTTCAGCATCGGTGCAAGTCTCGTGCGACCGAGCGATGGCATCTGGCTGGCTAGTAGGTGATCAAGCCAACTCTGCGCATCGGCGCCGGTGATCTCGTATCGCGCGTAAGCCGCCGTTTCGTACAGCCCGGCGTGGTTGCGCACCGCGTCCACTTCGGCCGCGACGATCGGGTGGGCGTTTGATCGGTCGAGCGTCGGGTTCTCCACGAAGTCGGGCTGATCGGTGGCGTAGTACAACGGAACTTCAAGACCCCAGACGACGCCGAACTGGGCGCCAGCCAACCGAAGCTCGTCGTAACTTGGCGTGGTTTTGAGTGGGCGACCGGCTGGCAGCTCCTCGTTGGGGTACGCCATGAGAAATCGGCGAGCATAGAACTGCCCAGTGGTCTGGCGCAGGTACCTGTCGTTGGACGCATACGGACCGAATCTCGCGACGTCCATGCCGAACACGTCATCACCAGGGTCACCGTCAACGATCCAGTTCGCCAAGGCCAGTCCGATGCCGGCGCACTGTGAGAAGCCCGCCATGACACCGCAGGCAGCCCAGTAGTTGCGCACGCCGGGAACCGGTCCCACCAACGGGTTGCCGTCCGGCGTAAAGGTGATGGCCCCGTTGACCCACCGTTTGATGCCAACCTTTTGTAGTGCCGGAAACCGCTCGAAGCCGATAGAGAGCTCTGGACTGATTCGTTCTATTTCTTCGGGAATCAGTTCCATTCCGTAGTCCCAATCGGCTCCATCCACCATCCAGTGCCGAGGGTTGGTTTCATACACGCCGAGCAACACACCGTTGCGCTCACGCTGGAGGTAGGTAAATCCCTCAAGGTCAGTGACAGCTGGCATGTCACCCTCGATGGCTGCTACTTCGGGAACGTCTTCGGTCAC
>DATKIY010000062.1:0-3734 GCA_035543875.1 Actinomycetes bacterium
CGCTGCGGCCAGTGACGCAACGGCGACCTGGGTCCGCGACGAAGAGATGGCTCGACGAACCGCCCACGGCCACAGCGCAACCGCAACTACAACGAGCGCGATTTCGCGCGCCAACCACAGCCGACCCCAGGACGTCGTCGCGACTGTGTCCAGGCTCGAGTCCATCCAGTTCGCGAGCGAGGCACCGCCACGCGGTGTGAGCAGGAACGGAGTAATTGCCCCGAGCACGGCAGCGGAAACAGCAGCACTAGCGCCAATCAGCTGAGCGCGTCGACGCGGACCACGACCGGCTTCCCCCATCGCACCCAGCACACGACCGGAGACTGCGAGCGCCCCGACCACTAGCAGGACCGCAGTCAAGTTCAACCAGCGAAGGATGAGCTCAACCGGCTGGGCACCCCCACCACCAGACGACGAGTCCAACACCGGCCACATGCCGACACCAAACTCGACGGTTCCCTGTTCGGCATGGCCGTCCTCGTCGGAAAGCACTTGCCAGTCGAGGTGGTAGGTAGCCTCGGCGAGCGGCTCAGTTTTCAGCTGTACAAATCCGTCTTCGCTCGCGGTGACGGCCACAACCACTTGTCGCCCGTCGGACGTGTGGAGTTCGAAGGTGCTCGACTCAGAACTAACGGGCTCGGTGAACCACAGTGCGAACGTGGACCGACCCTCGGCGACCATGCCACCGTTAGGTGGATCCGAGCGCTCAAGCTCGCTGTGAGCAAACACCGGCGCTGCAGCAAGCACCACTACGCCGAATGCGACGACGAAAGCGGCCCCCCAGGTTCTGGGCCGAAGCCCTGCACTCATCCCTGAACCACAACGTGCTCAAGTCGTACGTCGCCAATCACGAGGGTTACCTTGGACCCAGCGTGGAGCGCGTTTCTGGCGTTGGGGATCAGGAAGAAGTAGTTCCCACCCAATTTTAGAGTCGTCGAGTGATTGTGCGGGAGCGTTCTCATTGCAAGAGTCGCTCCGGTGTCTTCAGCCACAATTTTGGGAAACAAATCCAGATCGTGAATAACGGAGTTCGCTTTGTCGGGGTCGACCACTTGGTAGCGAAAGTCAATCATTCCGCCGTTGGCTGTAACACCGATCAGCGTGATGTCGATCCCGTACCGCGCAGCCAATCCATCCGCACTCACCAATGTGGTACCAGCGCGTACGTCGACTCTCCCGTCTGGCCACCAGATGCGCGTGGCAACTCCGGCAACCACGAGCAGAACCGCTATGACAATGAGGATCGCCCGCCAGGGCGGCTGCCGAGGCGGTGCTTGTTCCCGAAACGGATCGGGGCGGAGCTCGGGCAGTGTCTGTGTTGTCACCGGTCATTCTCCTTTCGGAGAGGGCCGGCCTGCAGGGGGGATACAGGCCGGCCCGCTCACGCCGCTACGGACCTAAGACACCACGAGCACAGTGGTCGTTCGGGGACCCCAGTTCCCGACCGAGTCGCGCGCCCGAACCTTCACCTTGTATTCGCCTGCCGCCCAACCACTGACATCTATCGTGGCCGACAGGTTCGACCCTGCCACCGACATCGCCGTGCCGTTCCCAGCGCCTGGGTCTTTACCGACGAAGTACTCGGCGGCCGCGACGGTGCTGAGTGCGTCATTAGCCGTTGCTGTCAGATTCACGTTGGCAGCACCCGCCGTTGGATTAGGAGTTGCGACCACCGCACTGACGGCCGGGCCTGTCTTGTCAATCAGCAAGGTCGTGCTTGAAGTCGCACCCCAGCTTCGCGCCGCATCCTTTCCATGCACATAGATCGTGTGCACGCCGTCGCTGAGCTGGCGGATGGTGGCCAGAGGGATGTCGAGATGACCCAACTCCACGGAGCTGTCGAAGGCTCCGTCACTTGCATCAAGCGGAATGCCCTTGCCATTCGCACCGACACTATCGATGAAGACCTCGCCCTTGCGGATGCCACTGCTTACTCCGCCAGATAGCGGGTCGGTCAGCGTCGCGGTGACTCGCACCGCATCGACGCTCGCGTTGAACGGAATCTTGCCGTTGTTCGGATCAGGCGCAGCCGTGACATCGGTGGTGTCTGGACCGGTCTTGTCGAGCAGCAGATCGATGGTGACCGGGTCACCCCAGACGCCCGCTGAGTCTTGGCTCCGAATCGAGACCACGTGTGTGCCCTCAGGCAACGCGTTCACTGTCGCTGCTGGAATGACCGCGTCAAGGCTCGCGATCGTCGCTGGCAGGTTCACTGTCATCGCCGCGCCGCTACCCGCGCCAGGGTCAGCGTCGATGAAGTACTCGGCCGCGGCAATGTCCGAGCCACCTGTGGCCGTGTCATCGCCGGTAGCACTCACGGCCACGTTGAACGCACCGTTAGTCGGGTTGCGCACCAGCTTCGCCGAGTTCGTAGTCGGACCCTGGATGTCGCCGCCGTTAGCAAGAACAGAACTGAAGACTCCCCAGTTTCCGTTTTCGTCCTGACCTCGGACGTACAGGACATGATTGCCACCTGGCACTGGAACGTCAGTTGCTGTGACGTTCTCTGTCGGCGAGCCAAACGCTCCTTGCATCGGCGTGCCGGTCCCTGGGTCGCCAACCGTGTCGATGAAGTACTCGGCTGTCTGCACGTTTGCGTTACCCGTGTTGGAATCGTCGACGGTCGCTGTGAGAACACCTGGAGCACTGGGTTCGCCAGGCCCGCCCGGAGCACCCAGCTCGTAGACAGCGTTTTTGGAGACTGGCCCAACTGTGTCGGTGGGGTCACCCGTCCCGGGAATCGTGATGAAGGTGAGCATTCCACCCGCACCAGCCGCACTGCTGTTATGCATAAGCTGGCTGCCGTCCTGAACAGCCAACCGATGGTCTTGAACCTTTGCGTCCGGCGCCGTGACGATGGCATCCGCCGTCTGCCCGGGACCAAAAGTCTCGGCGACGTACTGACGTGAAAAGTCGAGCGGGCTGCCGTCGAGCGCGATGACAGACTGGTGCGCTCCAAGTACCGCCATAGAGTGGTACTGCTGACCCGCGTTGACATAGCGCAGCAGGACCTTGTTACCCCCCGTTGTCGCAATCTCGTCGGTATCGGGATAGGCCTTGCCGTTGATGAGGAAGTAGCGAGGTGCGTACTTACGCATGTCGAACAAGGTCGGATCCACGGCGTTGTTCAGCGCGGGGTCGATCTCACTGAGGACCAGGACAGCTTCATCGTTGAACGAGGTTGCCGGGTCGTCGTAGGCCTGTCCCGCGGCTGCTGGGCGCACCACCAGAGCGCCATACAAACCCATCGCCACTTGATGCTCGGCGTTTGGGAGTAGCCCGGCTTCGTACAAGTAGGTACCCGCGCGGCTGGCTGTGAACGTGTAGAGCTTGTCACTCCCCGGGCCGGTACCGGTCAGGTCGGGGACCATGTCCTGACCTTGGAACAACAGGCCGGTGTCTTCTGAGCTGAGCCCGTTATGCAACGTGACCTGAAGCGTGTCACCTTCATTGGCGTAGATCGTGGGTCCACCTGGTTGGGTTACCGGGTCACCATTTGTGCTGTAACCCCATGTCGGCACCGTCTGGCCGGGCAGTGTGACTGAACCAGACACTGCGTACAAGTCGACCGTTACGGTCGCAGCCTGCGCAATACCGCCGGGAACTAGCACGGCCAGGGGCACCGCCAACCCGACGCTTACCAAGAGCGAGAGCGTGGCCTTAGTCATGTTCTTCCTTCGCATCATCATCGCCACCTCTCTGTCAGCCGCAGTCGTTCGGGGCGGGCGGGTCGA
>DATKIY010000063.1:0-5714 GCA_035543875.1 Actinomycetes bacterium
CGTAGTTCAGAACGAATACGCCGTTGATCGGGAGCCAGATCAACTGCACGCCCTGCATGGCCATCACACCGGCGGCGACAATCTGTCCTGCTGCCTTCGTGAGCGAGTCGAGTCCCCAAATATCGTCGACCACTCCAACGAGGAAGATGAGCGTGGCACCAGTGATAACACCCCATGCGTCCTTGGACTCGCTGAAAACAGCAGAGACGAAACCCAGCTGACTCGCGACCAGCATTCCCGCGAGAAAGCCGAGGTACATGGCGACGCCACCGAGACGCGGGATCGGGAAGTCGTGCACGTCGCGATCGCGAATTTCTGCCATGACGTTCCACCGCACGGCATACCACCGCACCACCGGAACGGTTAGGTAGGTGATCGCAGCTGATGCAAGCAGCACCAGCATGTACTCGCGCACGGGGAGCGCCGGTCGCCCGTCCTAGACGACCGGGGCGGGGTAGGCCGGGAATTTGGTCACCAGCGTTTCCACCGCCTCAGCAATCTCGCGCGCCTCATCGAGACCAGTGTCAGTTTCGATGTCGGCGCGTACCGCGCGACCGATCAGTGATGCAATTTCCCCCATCTCTGATCGGCCCATGCCCTGTGTCGTCACAGAGGGAGTTCCCACACGAATACCCGACGCCACCATCGGCTTTTGTGGGTCGAAGGGAATCGCATTCTTGTTCAACGTGATTCGCGCCTGGTCGCATCGCATTTCTGCCTGGCGTCCAGTTACGTCGACGCCACGCAGGTCGATAAGAGCCAGGTGAGTATCGGTTCCCCCGGAGACCGCACGCATACCTTCGTCGGCGAGGCCAGCCACCAGCGCGCGCGCGTTGTCGATCACCTGTTGGGCGTACTGCTGATACGCCGGCTGCATGGCTTCCTTGAGCGCCACTGCTTTCGCTGCAACGACGTGCATGAGTGGTCCGCCCTGCAAGAAGGGGAACACCGCCTTGTCGATGCGAGTGGCCAACTCCTCCTTACACAAAATCATGCCTCCGCGGGGTCCGCGAAGCACTTTGTGAGTGGTGAACGATACGACGTCGGCGTAAGGCACGGGAGAGGGAATGGCCTTTCCGGCGACCAACCCGATGAAGTGGGCGGCATCGACCATCAACCAAGCGCCAACCTCGTCGGCGATATCGCGAAAAGCAGCAAAGTCGATGAGTCTGGGATAAGCGGTTGCACCCGCGATAATCATCTTCGGTCGGTGCTCGCGTGCCTGTGCGCGCACGTGGTCGTAGTCGATCGTTTCGGCGCCCTCAACGACGCCGTATGACACGGGGTTGAACCACTTGCCGGAGAAGTTAACCGGTGAGCCGTGCGTTAGGTGTCCACCGTGCTTTAGGTCCATGGCCAGGACGGTGTCGCCTGGCTCAAGAAGCGCGGCGTAGACCGCGAGGTTGGCCGATGCACCTGAATGCGGTTGCAGGTTAGCGTGCTCTGCTCCGAACAGTTCCTTGGCTCGCGCAATACCGATCTCTTCTGCGTTGTCGACGTCGGCGCAGCCACCGTAGTAGCGCTTACGCGGATACCCCTCTGCGTACTTGTTCGACAACGTGGAACCAGTCGCCGCGAGAACGGCTGACGATGTGAAGTTCTCGCTTGCGATCAGCTGGAGTCCGCTGCGCAGGCGATCGAGTTCGGCAAGGACGACGCCCGCTATCTCAGGGTCCTCCTGTTGCAAGCGCGCAAAATCTGGACCCCAATACGGTGTGCTGGTCATGACGACTCCTGAGAGACATAGCCGGTCCCGGGCGGCCGGACTCTCGACCGGACACGCTTGCCGGACGAGGCCACCACTCTAGTGACGTTGCCCCACCAACAGATCCACAGCCCGACGACATGCCTGGTCGATGTCGTATGCGCGCGCCTCATAGAACGTGGCTGGTGCTCCCAGCGGATCCTCAACATCGTCATGCGACGGGTCAAGGCGTTCTGATAGTCCCCGTACCCGCCCAGCCAGCTCGACCCGCGATTTCGCTCGCGCGACCGTGCTTTCACCAGCATCGTCCGCCTGCTCAGCCACCAGGGCTTGCAGCCGAGCGAACTCGCGCAGCGTGAATGCCCGACGCACGACGCTCGGTCGCATGACGACCACCTGTCCCCGATGCTCGGTGGTGGCTGTAAGGACGAGGTCGGCCTCGTTCAGCATATTCTCGGTGAGCTCTCTGGCAACAAAGTCGCTCGCGTCGATGCCACGGCTGTTTAGCGCAAGCAGTGCGTAGTCTTCAGCCGACGATCCGGCACAGCCCCAGGTACCAGCACTTCGAACATCGAATGCCTGCGCATCCTCACCTAGGTTGGCTTGAAGATGGCGCCGCATCAACCGTTCCGCCATCGGTGACCGGCCAATGTTGCCGGTGCACACGTGCAGAACCTTGAACTGTTCAGTCATCCCTGTCGCCGACCAGCGATTCGAGATCTGGTTCAACGCTTCTCAGCAGCTCCTCAGACAGCGCACCGCGACGCAACACGCGACCTGGTGAGACCGTCAGGTCCACCACCGTTGAAGGCTCAGTGGCGATACAGGGTCCGGCATCGAGGTAGATGGACACCTCGTCTCCGAGTTGTTGTTCGGCAGCGTCGCAGTCGAACGGCGGCGCTTCGCCGACACGATTGGCCGAAACCACTGCCATCGGTCCCACTGCCTGCAGCACCTCAAGTGCAAGCGGGTGAATGGGCATACGCAAGGTCACGTGCTCGCCGTCACCACCGAGGTCCCAACGAAGGGTCGCCTGAGCAACGCATACCGCTGTCAACGCCCCCGGCCAAAAACCTTCGATCATCGCCTCAGCCCGAGGGGGCAGGTTTCGGATCAACGCTTTCGCAGCTCGCACCGAACCGACCATCACCGGGAGTGCGGTCTGGTCCAGCCGACCCTTTGCCTCGTTGAGGCGTTCGATCCCAATCGGGGAGAAGGCATCGCAGGCAACCGCGTAGACGGTGTCCGTTGGAAAGACGATGAGCTGGTGTCGACGCGCTGCTGCAGCGGCGAGCTCAACACCCCGGGTGCGCTCAGCCTGAGATGCCGATGACGAGCAGTCGACGCGTCGCACAATCAAAGTTCCTGATTCACCGACGAAGGCGCGCTGAGTTGCGCACTGACGTATCGGTCGCGACCTGTGAGGTCCTGGTGGTCCACCACTTCCGTCCACGTCGACACCCGGCTGAAGACTTCGGGTGCCGTACTCCCCTGTTGGTCCGCATGTTCTACGACGACGAGCCCACCCGGTCTCAGTAGACGGGAGGCGGTTCGTTCGACGGTTCGAATGTGGTCCAGACCGTCAGCCCCCGAGTACAACGCAAGTTCTGGGTCGTAGCGAGCAACCTCCGGGTCGCGAGGCAACGCGTCTACAGGGATGTACGGCGGGTTCGCAATCACCAGGTCGACTCGGCCAGAAAAGTCGGGCAGACACCCGTCGATGTCTTGGTCAACCACCTGGACACGTCCGGCGGCATTTCGTCGCAGCCATGGCAAAGCTCCTGGGTCGTTCTCCACTGCGACAACCGTCGCGTCAGCTAGTTCAGTAGCTAGGGCTAGCCCGATCGCGCCAGAACCAGCGCAGAGGTCGACAACAATGGGTGGTTGTTGACCGAGCTTCTTCAGCCAGTCCAGCGCAAACTGGGCGACGATCTCGGTCTCCGGACGAGGAATGAAGACGCCGGGTCCGACCGCCAACGTCAGATGGCGAAAGTGCGCGTAGCCAGTGATGTGCTGTAGCGGGACGCGTGCGCCGCGCCGTTGCGTCAAGTCGACGAAGCCCACAGGAACCTGATCATCTAGGTGCCGCCAGAGGTTGCTTCGTGTGGTGTCGAGCAGATGCGCCGCCAGCTCTTCGGCATCATGCCGCGGTGATGCTACGCCGCTGCGTTGCAGAGCAACTTCGGCATCTGCTAACGCGCTACGCAGGGTCTGACGACTGACGCTGAGCGGGGTTCTGCCCGGAATCATGGTGCTCATGAGTGGACGGCATCCAGCTTGGCGGCGGTGTCCGCGTCGACGCAAGCCTGCACAACAGCGTCGAGATCGCCGTCCAAGACTTGGTCGAGGTTGTAGGCCTTAAAACCGACGCGATGGTCTGAGATGCGGTTCTCCGCAAAGTTGTAGGTGCGGATCCGTTCCGACCGGTCGACGGTCCGCACTTGCGAACGACGAGCGTCGGAGGCTTCCTGATCAGCCTGTTCCTGTTTGGCGGCCAGAAGCCGAGCTCGCAGAATGCGCATCGCCTGCTCACGGTTTTGCAGTTGAGACTTCTCGTTCTGGCAGCTAACCACGATTCCCGTTGGTTCGTGGGTGATACGTACGGCGGAGTCGGTGGTGTTGACGCTCTGTCCTCCCGGTCCGCTGCTTCGGTAGACATCAATGCGCAAGTCGTTCGGGTCAATCTCGACTTCGACGTCCTCTGCCTCGGGGAGAACTAGTACGCCGGCTGCACTCGTATGGATCCGGCCTTGGCTTTCGGTGACCGGAACGCGCTGTACGCGGTGTACGCCGCCCTCGTACTTAAGCCGCGCCCAGACCCCTGCCCCCGGTGCTGCGTTCCCTTTTGTCTTGATGGCAACCGAGGCATCCTTGAACCCGCCGAGGTCAGACTCTTGTGCATCCAGCACCTCGGTCTTCCATCCCTGGCGCTCTGCATAGCGGAGGTACATGCGCAGGAGGTCTCCGGCAAACAATGCTGATTCGTCGCCGCCCTCGCCGGCTTTGACCTCCAAGATGACGTCGCGGTCGTCGTCTGGATCCCTCGGGACGAGAAGTTCGCGCAGGCGGTCTGCCGTTTTCTCTTGCTCGACCGCAAGTCGCTCGGACTCGCCAGCAAACGAGGGGTCTTCGGCAGCTAGCTCGCGGGCAGCATCGACGTCATCGCCCAACTGGTCCCAGCGGCGGTATGACGCCACGATTGGCCCAAGCTCGGCGTACCGACGACCGAGCTGGCGAGCCTTCCCGCCGTCGGAGTGCACTGAAGGGTCAGCGAGCTGGCGTTCAAGGTCGGCGTATTCGTCGAGCAGTCCCTGGACTTGTTCGAACACGACGGACTCCTTGTCTGACGTCGATCACCGACCGAGCGTCAACTAGCCAAGACTGCACTCACACCAACGGCGCCGTCCCGGAGAGCAGTCTCCGGGCAGCGCCGTGGGTGGTAGCTACTTCTTGCCGTACCGCTTCTCGAAGCGCGCGACGCGACCGCCGGTGTCCAGGATGCGCTGCTTGCCCGTGTAGAACGGGTGGCAGGCCGAGCACGTGTCCGCGTGGATTGAGCCATCGGCGGCAGTGCTGCGGGTAACGAACGTGTTGCCGCAGGTACAGGTGACCTGGGTCGCCACGTAGGCGGGGTGAATATCGGGCTTCATGAGAATCTCCTCGTTAAGGGCTCCGGGTCGACTTTCCGTGTCGAGCGGTGGCTCGAGCTGGTTGGCCGTGAACCGGGACCGAGGGTTGATTGTGCCAGCAGGACTGGCATCGATCCAAACGCTGGGTTTAGCCAGCTTGTTCCATGCTGTTGTCGGGCTACTTGCCCGAGCTACTGGCTACTGCCCGAGCTAGTCCTCGTCTCCGCTGAGCATGGCCCCTGGGGTGGTCTTTTGGACCTGCATCAAGAACTCGCTGTTGCTCTGGGTCTCTTTCAGCTTGCTCAGCAAGAGCTCGAGTGACTGTTGTGACTCAAGCGCGTGCAGCACGCGTCGCAGGTTCCAGACCACCTTGAGCTCGT